>DBTW01000046.1 GCA_002307245.1 Spirochaetaceae bacterium UBA1306
GGCCGCTCGTGCCGGGCACCGTGGATATTTTGAGCGGGCTTAACGCTCCGGTATAGTATCCCGTGGCCCGGGCGGCAGTGCCCGCGTCGAGTACGGCCCAGCCTTCAATGGCAGTCTTGTTGGAAGCGTAGACCGCGGGCCCTACTATGGGCTTCGAACTTCCCTTGGTCGGCATGGCGTAATCCACGCCCCAAGTGTAATAGCGCAAGGCTGCGCGCGCTAGCTCTATGCCTTCGCTCGCGCTGATCGGTTGGTATGTCTTCCAGTTGTAGCCGGAATGATCCTCGGCGATCGAATCTGACCACAGGGGCATGCCTTGGTCGTAGGCGTAGCGGACGTAGCTGGCCGTGTAGGGAACGCGGTTCACGCCGTAGAGGTTCTCGAACCAGGCGGCGCCATCGAGTCCTTTGAAAGTTCTGCCCCTGTCGTTGTAGTCGGTCCCGCCGAGCATCGTATTCAGGAAATGGGTCATGAGGCGTTTCTGCATGGTCTCGAGTTCGGGATCGGAAGCGAAGAGCTTCCAGTCGCTGGCGCTCATCGCAAGGCCGACATAGGATGCCAAGGCTGCCGCTTGGTAGCCTGCCTCGCTCGATCCGCCTTGAAATATGCTCCCCATAAGCGCCAGGGCTTTCTTCGTATAGGGCACGTTCACGTATGCGCTCTTTGTGAAGAACTCCCGCTCCCCCGTGATGTACTCGGCCTCGGTGGTCACTACTAAGCCGTCGACCTGGCTTGAGCCTTTGCGCTTGAGGGCGATGTAGAGCTTGATCTCGGCCTTAGGATCCAATAGTGCGGGGCTGGGAAGTATCTGCTCGATCATGCGACGGGTAGAAGGGAAGGAGATTAAGTTCTCGCTTCCGCTTGCGCTAGCCTTGGCATAGGCGAAGCTCTTGGCTTTCCAGCCGGGGAATGTGAAGGCCGAGTCTTCTGCCGACATCTCCATGAGGGTTTTGACCTGGCCCTTTGCGATGGTATTCGACTCGAGAGCGGAGAGGAGGTTGGCTATTGCGCTGTCGCTGGATACACGGCCTTTCTCGTCGAGGATGCGCCAGGGCCCCGAGCCTTCTTTGGCCGCGGCTCTGTAGCCTTCGTACTCTATGCCTTTGGGAAAATGTATGCGCCAGCTGTAGGCGGCGCCGTCCATGAATACTTGTAATGGATATTCGCGCAGGGCTCCGGCGTCGGAGGCGGAGAGCATGACGCTGTCCAGGGCGCGGTCCTCGTCCTTGGCTTGGGCCGTAAGGTTAGGCGATAGGCCTAGGAGGATGATGCATAAGCTTGCTATCTGTCTCGGCAACTTCATGGGTTTTACCTTCGTCCTTCCATATCGAGTCATGCTGTCCTCTGTTGTCGCATTACTGGCGTTTACCATTCTCCGTCTCCGTCCAGATCGAAGAGGCGCGGCGCGTCGAAAATCCCTGATCCGGGAGAGCCGGGCCGATAGTCTATCCAGCAGTATCCGTAATCCTTGGCTGCCATGACGCTTTCGGCTATTACGGGCGCTTCCGGCGAAAGGGCTATGGCGTAGAGCTCAATGAGCCGCAGGCCCTTTCCGCCCTCTACGCGGAGGATGCCGTCATTCCCTACCATCGCCTCGCAGTGGATCTCATAGACGCCTACCCGCTTGCCGCTATGTTCGACGACGAGGCTCTTCCCGGCCACCTTCGCCTCGTAGCGGCCTTTTTCCTCGTAGGGGCCGACTAGAAGTTTTATCTCGAAGCGCCCGGGGCCGGTGAGTAGCTTGAAGCCTATACCCTTCGGCACTTCTATAAAGCCCGAGCGCTCGAGCCGCGATTCTCGGCTACTGATCTTCCTGAATGCCGAGAAGCCGCCGAGCGCTTCGTCGAGTTCCTGGTCGAAGCCGTAGTAGAGGCCTTTGCCCGCCTCTCCGTAGGCTTCGCCGTCGGAGTTGGGTCCGCCTCCGCCCTCGCCGAAGCGGATGGACACGCCGCAGGCCTTGGGCGCGATATTGAAGGCGAAGCTTTTTTCGCGGACTCTGCCCGATGTCTCCAGCCAGCTCGCTTTTAGGATGAAGGGGCCCAGCGCGCTTGGGGCGATGAAGCTACCATCTTCCGCGACAGCAAGGCTCGAGAAGCGCCGCGGATCGCGAGCGGATTGCCAGCTTACGGCCGAGGCGCCCAGGGCAGCGCCGAGGATGTCTCGTGCGTCATAGACGAGCTGTACCGTCGTACCCGCGTTCGTCTGAACCGCGGCGTTTGCCATCCGCCCCGAAGAGCTCGACACGCAGGACTAGCCTCGCCTTTTCGCGCAGGTATGGCATGATGAGATGTTCGCCCGAGACAGGGATGCTCACTCCATCGACCCAGGCTTGCCACTTCAAAAGCGAGCCGGCCTCGCGACCGGCCACGGTCGTAGCTGAGATATCGACCGCCGCCGCGGCATCGCTCCTCATCGCTTGCACGAGCGCCCCCTCGCGCCTCGAGAACCTCACTCCCGGAGCCTCTCTCTACGGTATGGTCTACGATACCGAAAGCCAGCCCGTGAGCGCGGTCTCGGTGAAGATAGACCAGGACGCCTTCTCTGCCAGCACTGAGGTCAACGGCCGCTTCTTCATCGATTTCCTGCCCTTCGGCATGCATTCCCTCAGCCTTGCCAAGACCGGATACGAATCGATGGAGACGGACTTGGACTTCTCGTCGCGCAGCCAAGTTGCCTATATCCATTTGGTCTCGTATGCCAGCCTCCTCGACAAGGCCGAAAAAGCGATAGGCGATCGTGACTGGGGGAAGGCTCGGGCCGCGTTGGAGGAACTCCTCAAACGGGATTACCGCGAGCCTTTCGTCTACCTCTTCCTCGCCGATATCCGGCAATACGACTTAGTGGATAAGGCCAAGGCGATCGAGTACCTCTCCGCCTACCTCGCATCGCGCGAGGACGGCGCGGTCAGGAAGAGGATCGATAGCTTGAGGGGGGAATAGCGATCCCCAGCTTCTCCTCTGCCTCCCCCGCTATCATCGTCCCGCCGCGCGTCCGGGAGCGGACGCAGACCGCGTAGTCCCCGGCCGCCAGGTCCTCGGGTAGCTGGGCGATCAGGATCGAGGGCTTGACGTGGGCATATATCGAAGCGCGAGCCTCATCGCCG
>DBTW01000038.1:0-237 GCA_002307245.1 Spirochaetaceae bacterium UBA1306
CGGAGAGCTGGGTCTTGACCCTGTCAGGATTGGCTTCGGGCAGGTCCACCTTGTTGATCGCGACGATTATCGGGACCTTGGCGGCCTTCGCGTGGTCGATGGCCTCGCGGGTCTGGGGCATGACGCCGTCGTTCGCCGCTACGACGAGGACGACGATGTCCGTGATGTCGGCGCCGCGGGCGCGCATCTTGGTGAAGGCCGCGTGGCCGGGGGTATCGAGGAAGGTGATCGGCCCCT
>DBTW01000038.1:539-18386 GCA_002307245.1 Spirochaetaceae bacterium UBA1306
TGCTGGGTGATGCCGCCGAACTCGCCGGCGACGACGTCCGTCTTGCGTATGGCGTCGAGGAGCTTGGTCTTGCCGTGGTCGACGTGACCCATCACCGTGACGATCGGGGCGCGGTGGACGAGCTCCTCCGGCTTGTCGTCGACCTTGTCGATGACGGTCTCGTCGTAGAGGGAGACGATATGCACGGTGCAGCCGTACTCTTCGGCGAGTATGGTCGCGGTGTCCGCGTCGATCTTCTGGTTGATCGTCGCCATGACGCCGAGGGCCATGAGCTTCGCGATGAGCTCGGCGGGCTTGATGTTCATCTTCTTGGCGAGCTCGGAGACCGAAATGGCCTCCATGATGTCGATATCCTTCGGGATCGCCATCGCCCGGGCTTCGGCCTTCTTCTTGAGCTGCAGGGCCTTCTCGGCCTCATCCTCGCGCTTGTTGAACGAGGGCTTGCGCCTGGAGATGGGCTTCCGCGCTGCCGTCTTGCCGGTTAGGGGAGGAGGACCGTTGCCCGGGCCGCCGCGGCCGGGACCGCCGTAACCGCCGCCCGGCCTACCGCCGTAGCCGCCGCCCGCGGGCCTGCCAGGGCCGCCGCCGTAACCGCCACCCGGCCTGCCGGGTCCGCCGCCATAGCCGCCGGGCCGCTGGGCGCCGTAGCCGCCCCCTTGGCCGTAGCCGCCGGGCCGCTGGGCGCCGTAACCGCCGCCCTGGCCTTGATATCCGCCGGGGCGAGGAGCCCCGCCTTGATAGCCGCCGCCACCCTGATAGCCGGCCGGTCTCGGATTGCTGCCTTGATAACCGCCCTGGTATCCGCCCGGGCGCGGGTTGCTGCCTTGATAGCCGCCTTGGTATCCGCCGGGCCTCTGCCCACCATAGCCGCCGCCCTGACCTTGGTAGCCGCCGGGGCGAGGAGCCCCGCCTTGGTAGCCGCCGCCGCCTTGATAGCCGCCACCCTGGCTCGAGCCGGGGCCGTAGGACCTATCAGAAGAGGGATATCGGGAATCGCCCTGTCGAGGGCCGGAAGGGGGTCCATAGGATCGATCCGAGCCCGAGCCGCCCATGGGAGGACGTGAGGGGGGCCTATCGCCGTAGGTGGGCCTGTCGCCGTAGCTGGGCCTGTCGCCGTAGCTGGGACGCGGGGCGCCTGGTCCGTACGAGGGCCTGGGACCTTGAGACCCTGAGCCTTGGGGACCTGGGCCGGGCCGAGGGCCGGACATAGGCCTAGGCCCGTCGGGGCGTGGCACGGGGGCACCGGGAGCCTCGGGACGGGGAGCCGTCGCGGCGGGCTCGACGCGCGGTGCGGCGGCCGCCGGAAGCTCAGGCCTCGCCGCCAGAGCGGGGGCTTCGGCCGCGGCCAGGGGGGCTTCCGCCTTCGGCGCGGGGGCGCGTAGGGCCTCGGCCGGCCTGGCGTCGGACTCGGGGGCCTCGGATGCCGCGCGCTCCTCGACTGGCGCCGAGCCCTCTTCATGGTGCGCCACGACGCGGGCCTTCGTCGGCGCAGCCGACGTAGGCTTCTTGACGACGACCTTCTTCTTGACTACGACGACCTTGCGCTTCTCGCCGGAAGCGTCGTGATCGGACGCGCCTGCGGCGCCCGCGGAATTGCCTTCCGCTTGCTCGGGCGCCGCCTGGGGCGAAGCCTGAGACGCCGCCGGAGGCGTTGCCTGAGGCTTGGCCTTGGGCTGCTTTATGAGATTCGCCTTCTTCTGCGGATTCTCGGTATTGTCCGTCATACGCTCCCTTTACGCTTCCGACTCGTCCTCGTACTCGAAACTCAATTCTACGCCGCAGTTCGGGCAGTGGGTCATCTCCGGTGTCACGCTAGTCCCGCAGTCGGGGCACTCGTAGACGTCCCCGGCCTCGGGCGCGGCCTCGACAGCCCCCGTCCGCTCGTCCTCGACGACCTCGACGTTCTCGTCGATGATCGCCTGTATCTTCTCGACCGCGTCGGCCGGCAAGCCATCGACGGCCGCCAGCGCCTCCTTGGTCTGCGCGAGGAATTCCTCTACGGTGGCGATGCCCGCCGCCTCGAGGGCCAGAACCCAATCCTGCTCGATGCCCGGCAGGTCGTTCAGCACAGCCGGCTCCTCGGCCTCGCCGAAGAGCTCGTTGACCGCCCGCTTGAGGTCGGCGCCGCGATCCATCTGGAGGAACTGCTCCTCCGTCTTGACGTCGATGCTCCAGTCGCAGAGGCGGTTGGCGAGGCGCACGTTGAGGCCCTGCTTGCCGATGGCGACGGAGAGCTGGCTGTCGGCCACGACGGCCAAGGCCAGGTGCTTGGCCTCGTCGAGGATGTAGACGTCCTTGACCTCGGCCGGAGAGAGCGCGTTGCGGATGAAGCGCTTTGGATCGACCTCGTACTTCAGGATGTCGACCTTCTCGCCCTCGAGCTCGCGGATGATGGCCTGGATGCGTATGCCCTTGAGGCCGACGCAGGCGCCCACGGGATCGATGTCCTCGCGGTTGGAGTAGACGGCTATCTTGGTGCGGTAGCCCGGCTCGCGGACGATCTTGAAGACGTCGACGGCCTTGTCGTAGATCTCCGGCACCTCGAGTTCGAGGATCTTGCGGACGAACTCGGCGTGGGTCCTCGAGAGGATGATGAGGGGGCCCATCCGGCCCTTCTCGACCTCGACTATCATCGCCTTGATGCGGTCGTTCGGGTGGTAGGTCTCGCGGGGGGACTGGTACTTCTTCGGGAACAGGCCCTCGATCTTGCCGAGGTCCACGAAGATGTTGCCGTTCTTCTCGCGCTGGTAGTATCCGATGATGATCTCGCCGACCTTGGACTTGTACTCGGCGTACTGGGTGTCGCGGGAGATCTCGCGGAGGGACTGCCTCGTGGTCTGCTTCGCCAGCATTACCGACTGGAGGTCGAAATCGTGCGGGTCCACGGGCAGCTCGAGTATGTCGCCGACCTCCGCGCCGTCGGCCATCTCGGCCGCCTCCTCGAGGGAGATCTCCAGGACGGGATCGTCGACTTCCTCGACGATCGTCTTCTTGGCGTAGACGTCCACGCCCTCGTAGTTGTCCTTGAATCGAACCACGGCGTTCTCGTTCGTGCCGTACTTCTTCTTATATGCGGCCATGAGGGCATCTTCGACCGTCTTTACGATGAGGTCCTCGGATATGCCCTTCTCGTTGATGAGCTGCCGTATCGCTTCTGCCATGTCGGAAGCCATATGACTTAATCTCCCCCCTGTGAAGAATCGAGCCTGGCCTTGGAAACGGCCTCGAACTCAACGACGCGCGAGCCGCCCGTGCAGGCTAGTCTCGCCGAGCTCCCGTCGGCGCTCTCGATGCGCCCGCGGATCCATTCTGTCTCGCCCTGGAGCAGGACGCGAACGCCCTGTCCCTGAAAAATGCTCCAATCCCTGGCGGATCGAAGGGCCCGGTCGATGCCCGGGCTCGCGACCTCGAGCTTCGGCTCCGAGCACGATAGGACCGCTTGCGCCTCCGGATAGGCGATCCTATAGGCCTTCGCGCATTCATCGGTGCCCGTACCCTTCGGGGAATAAACGGTCAACCTCACCTGGGCGCCGCCGCGGCGGCTCACGCCCAGGTCAACGAGGGTCAGTCCGGCCTCAAAGAGAAGAGGCTCGAGCTTTCCGAATAACGCATCGCTTTCCTGCATACCTATAAAAAAAGAGTCGTGTGAACGACCCTTCTTATCGCTAAGGAGAATCTTTTATCTTTTACATTGTGAGGGATAGTACATCTTCTGCAGGCACGAGTCAATACGCGCGACGCGACGGCTCGAGCCAATGCCTCGTCCGAGCCGAAGCTCGCTAATCGGCGGCTATGACGAGAGCCGCGACCGATAATGCGCCGCCGGCCCGCAAGGCCCGGGCGCAGGCATCGATGGTCGCGCAGGTCGTGACGACGTCGTCGAGGATCAGGGGAAGTTCGGGAGAGCTCGCCTGAGCCTTCATCGAGTACGCCATCCTCGCATTATTGCCCCGATCGCCCTTACCGAGGGACTTCTGCTCCGAGGAAAGGCGGCGCTCGAGGGGCCGTGCCACGGGGAAGCCGCGCGCCTCCAGGATGCGCACGAGTTCCTCCACCTGGTCCCAGCCCATTTTCCGCAGCTTCCCCGGCCTCGGGGGCACGGGCACTATGGTCCGCGATGGCCAGCGCCCGTCGATCGCCTTCGCGAGGAGTTCGGCGAAGAACGGGGCCAGGCTGCGCCTGCGGCCCTTCTTGTACGCGGACAGGAGCTCGCGCATAGGCCCGGCATAGGAGAAAAGCGGATAGGCCGAGTCGAAGGCCCATTCCTCCGATCGGCAGCGCATGCAGCGCCCTTGCTCAGAAATGAGGGGGATACCGCAGGCCGGGCAGCGCTCGCCTTCCCAGGGACGCAGTCCGGATGCGCAGCGCCCGCACAAGGGCCAGGGAAGCCCCGAGCCTGGCGGAAGCGGCAGGCCGCAGAGGACGCAGCTCCGGGGGAAGAGGGCATCGAGGAGAGTCCGTTGGACGGCGAGAGGTACCATGCCCCTATACGCGCCGGAGGACGGCCTACGCTTGAAGCCGTTTCTTTAATAAAGCGAGCGAGTTGAGGGCCTCGAGGGGAGTCAGCTTGTCGATATCGAGGGAGGCGAGCTCGGCGGCGACGAGCTCGCCGGGACTGAAGAGACTGTCCCCGCCCTTTGGAGGAGGGACGGAATTCGAGGAAGGCCCGCGCGGGGGTGCGGGCCTAGCCTCGAGCTCGGCCTGGATCGCGCGGGCCCTGTCCAGGACCGCCGCCGGCAGGCCCGCCAGCTTGGCGACGTGGATGCCGTACGAGCCCTCGGCCGGGCCGGCCTCGACCTTCTTCAAGAAAACCACCTCGTCGGCCTCCTCGAGCACGGCGAGCGAAAGGTTGCACAGGCGCGGATGCTCGATGGCCGTGAGCTCGTGGTAGTGCGTGGCGAAGAGGGCGCGGCAGCGAATCGAGTCGAGGAGGCTCTCGCTGACCGCCCAGGCGATGGCGAGACCGTCGGTGGTGCTCGTGCCACGGCCCACCTCGTCCATGATGACGAGGCTGCGGTCCGTGGCCGTATTGAGGATGTAGGCCGTCTCGTGCATCTCGACGAGGAAGGTGCTCTCGCCCCTCGCCAGGTTGTCCTGGGCCCCGACGCGGCAGTAGATCTTGTCGGTCATGCCTATCTCGGCGTCGAGGGCGGGCACGAAGGAGCCGGCCTGGGCCATCAGGGCGATGAGGGCCGTCTGCCTGAGGAAGGTGGACTTGCCCGCCATGTTGGGTCCCGTGATCAGCGCGAAGGCGGCGGCTCGATCCTCGCCGCGAGGGCCGGAAGTCGCCGGCGAGGCGTCCAGCTCGAGGCCGTTGGGCACGAAGGCGCCGTCGGGCAGCTGGGCCTCGACGACGGGATGCCGGCCCTCGGCGATCCTGAGCACCGGCTCGTCGACGAGGCGGGGCCGGGAGTAGCCCCGCGAGGTGGCGGCCCAGGCGAAGGAGGCCAGGCAATCGCGGGCCGCCCAGGCCCGGCCGAGGACGAGCATCTCGGTCACGGCAGCCTTGGCCCTATCCCGCACTTCCAGGAAGAGCCGCTTCTCCAGATCCACTATGCGCTCCGTGGCGCCATTGATCTCGCTCTCGAGCTCGGAGAGGCGGGCGGTCGTATAGCGCTCGCCGGCTACCAGGGATTGTCGGCGGATGAAGTGCGGCGGCACCGCGTCGAGCTTGCCCTTGGTGACCTCGAGGTAGTAGCCGATGATCTTGTTGAATCGCACGCGGAGATTCGGGATACGGGTCGCCGCCTTCTCCTCCTCGATGTAGGCGTCGAGGACTTCGCGCGAGCACGCCTTGAGGCCGCGAAGCCGGTCGAGCTCGGCCGAGTAGCCCTCGCGGATCATCTCGCCCTCGCTGATGAGGATGGAGGGCTCCTCCTTTATCGCGAGCTCGACGAGGGCGGCGACGGAAGCGGCCTTCGCGAGGGCGGACTCCTCGGCCGCGTCGGGCGAGAGGGCCGAGGGCGCGGGGGCGCCCTTTGAGGCGGCCGCGAGAAGAGCGCCGGCCGACTCGCAGGCGCGGATGGACTCGGCCAGGGCCAGGAGGTCGCGCGCATGGGCCTTGTCCATGCCCACCCGGGCGGCGAGGCGCTCGATATCGCGCAGGCCCCCGAGCGAGGCGCGCAGGGACTGAAGAAGGCGTTGGTCGCGGTAGAGGAAGTCCACGGCGTCGAGGCGCGCCTCGGCGGCTCCCCGAGAGCGCAGGGGCTGGAGCAGCCACTGCTTGAGGAGCCGAGCCCCGGGGGCCGTCTTCGTGTAGTCGAGGACCGCTATGAGGCTGTAGGCCCTGCCCGAGTCGCCCATGTTGCGGACTATCTCGAGGTTCCGTCGGCTGCCCTCGTCGATGGCCACGTATTCGTCGCCCCGGTAGGGCAGCGGCGGCGAAAGCTGGGGAGAGGCCGAGCGGGCCGTCTCGTCGACGTAGCGCAGTAGGACCCCCGCGGCCGCGATCTCGGGAGCCCCCTCCTCGAAGCCGTGGCCCTTGAGCGAGGCGAGGCCGAAGCGCCGGGCGATGTCCGCGGCCGCGGCCGCAGGGTCGAAGCTCCAATCCGGGTACTTGCCGAGCACCAGGCCCTCGACCTCTCCCAGGGCCTCGGCCAGGCGCGCGTCCTCGAGGAGGGACTGCTGCACGAGCATCTCGCGGGGCGCGAGGCGATAGAGCTCTGAGCGGAGCGCCGCCGCCTGGGCGGCCGAGCCCTCCTCAGGCATGGCGAAGGCGCGGAAGTCGCCGGTGGAAAGGTCGAGGTAGGAAAGGCAGAGCCTGCCGACCGTCTCAGCTCCGTGGCGCCCGCTCGAGCGGCAGGCCGCGACGAGGTAGTTGTTGGAGCCTTGATCGAGGAAGTCCTCCTCGACCGTCGTGCCGGGGGTGACGACCTCGATAACGTCGCGCTCGACGATGTCCTTGCCCACCCCCGGCTCGGATAGCTGCTCGCAGATGGCGATCTTCTTGCCGTGCTTGAGCAGGCGCGCGATATAGGAGCGGGCGGCGTGGTAGGGAACCCCGCACATCGGGTTGCCTTGGCGATGGGTCAGGGTCAGGTCGAGGAGGGAGCTCGCCTCTATCGCGTCCTCGAAGAACATCTCGTAAAAATCACCGAGCCTGAAGAAGAGCACCGCGTCGCGGTGCCGCGCCTTGATCGCGCGGTATTGATCCATCATCGGGGTGCGCTCGGCCATGGCGTTGCATTATAGCGGCGGAAAAGGTAGTCTTCAAGACAACGCTTTGTAGGAGGGAACCGTGGAAGAGGCGGTTTTCTATAAATCCGAGGGAAACACGATTTTCATGAAGGCGACGGGACACGTCACCGCCCTCGCCTGCCCCCCGCTCAAGGCCGCGGTATTCGCCAGGCTCGAATCCCAGCCCCTCGTGGAGAGGGTCTACCTCGATCTCTCGGCCTGCGAGTACATGGATTCGACCTTCCTCGGCCTCATTGTGGGAACCCAGAAGCGCTTCGCGCGCCTCGACTGCGCGGGTATGCAGGGTCGTATCGTCCTGCTCGGCGTCAACGATGCCTGCAAGGGACTGCTGAGAACCATCGGCGTCCTCGGCATGGTCGAGCTCTCCGACGCCCTGGTGGCCTTTCCGGGCGATATCGAGCGCCTTTCGGGCGAGTCTCGCGCCAGCGCCCGCTTCCTCCTGGACGCCCATGAGGAGCTCTCGGATCTCTCCGACGATAACAAGAAGCGCTTCTCGACCCTCACGGCCGTCCTAAAGAGCGCCGTCGACGCCCAGTCCGACTGCGCTGACGGCGAGCGCAAGGGCCGGTAAGCCGTGGTCCCCGGCTCGCCCCGCCCCGAGGGCTAGGGCGAGCCGAGCTTGCCCGTCAGGGCCTGGATCACGTCAGAGGTAATGTCGATCATGGGACTGTACCAAAGCACCGAGTTCATCACGGAATCGCCGCTCTTCAGGTTGAGGACGAGGGAATAGCCCTCGGTCTCGGCGACGTTCTGTATCTGCTTGTAGAGGCCCTGCGAGAACTGGTCGGTCTCGGCCAGTCTCTTCGCCTGTTCGTCGAGCTCCGCCTGCTTCGCGCTCACGAAATCCGAGAGGGACTTGGTCCGCTTATCGACCTCCTCGCGGTACCGCTGAGAGGAGGCCTTATCCCCCGCCTTGTCCGAGTCCGCCTTCAGGGCCATGAGGCGCATGATCTCGGCGCTCATCTTGTCGATATCCGTCTGCACCTGGGACTTCTTCTGCTCGAAGTCCTTCACGGCCTGGGCGTCCTTCGAGCAGGCCGAGATCACCTTGGTCAGGTCGACGACAGCGATCCTGGTGATCTGCTGTCCGAAGGCCCCCGCGGAGAGGGCGAGAAGGGCGGCGAGTGCCACCGCGATCTTAACCCGCATCGTCATACTCCTCGTCAATTGAGGGCCTGCGTCACGCTGATGACCAGCTCGGGCGCCCCGGTGGTCTTCCAGTTGATCTGCGAGCCGTCGAAGGTGAAGCGCTTCGCGAAATAGAAGCGGAAGGGGAACTGCTGTATGGAGAAGCGGAAGCCGAAGCCCATGCTCATCGCCACGTTGTCCCAACCGAGCGAGCCTAAGGCCTTCTTGCTGGAATCGGTGGCCAGGGTATCGGCGGCCACGTCCACGTAGCCGCTCTGGGTCCTGATGGCCGCCGCGTCGAGGAAGCCGTCGAGCCAGACGAACTGCTCGAATATGGGCAGCCTGAGCTCGAGCCAGTTGTCCCAGAGCCCGACTCCCTCGAAGCCGTAGAGCTCGTCCCAGCCGCGCGCGTTGAAGACCCCGTCGACGTAGAGCCAATCGTCGTCGACCTTGAAATCCGAGCCCGGCTTTTTAAGGAGGGCGGCGTAGCCCGTGTGGGCCCCGAGGACCGCCTTGAAGTTCCAATTCTCGAACACGGGCAGGCTGAAGAGAGTCGCGTAGCCCTCGAGCTTGGTATCGGTCTTTAGGTACTGCTGAGTCTCGAGGGGGAGGAAGCCCGCCCAGGTCAGGCGTTCGCTCGCGTAGTAGCCCTTGCTCGGGCTGTAGGAGAGATCGAGGTTGTTGAGGTAGACCCTCGCGATGGCCTTATTGCCGAGGAGCCACTCCCCCTCGTTCTCGCGCAGGGAGGAGGAGGCCGGCCTGTAACGGTCGGAATCGTAGTCCTTCATACCGAGGCCGAAGGATATCGCCCCGCCCGTCCCCAGGTCGCCCAGCGCCGTGTGCTTCACGTAACCGGTCGAGAAGCCCAGGGCGATGTCCCAATACTGGTAGGGCATGAGGTAAGCCGAGGGTATCGAGCTCAGGGAATAGCCGCCGCTCGAGCTCGAGGGGCTGGTGAAGGGGTCGGGCACGCCGTCCTCGAAGATCGGCGCGATCGAGTCCTGCCCCGTCGTGAGCGTCTTGTGCGCGAAGGAAAGGTCCACTCCGCCCGAGAAGCGCTTGCCGAAGAAGTAGCGGTCCGAATAGCCGAAGGTCAGGGTCTGCTTGGTCGGCGAGACGTTGGCCTCGACGGAGAAGTCCGTGCCGTTCCCGAGGAAGTTGCGGTCGTCCCACTTCACGAGGCCGGAGAGGGGGAAGGTGTCGGGCTCGCCGAGGCCGCTCAGGGTAACGCCGAATTGGATGTCGGCCGTGCTCTGCTCCTCGACCGAGATGACGAGGTTCATGAGATTCTCGGCCGATCCGGGGAACATCTGCGGGTCGATGGCAGAGAAGTACTGCAGGTTGTAGAGGCTTCGCAGGCCGTCCATGACCTTGGCCTTGGAGAAGATGTCGCCGACTTCAAGGGGCAGCTCGCGGTAGAGGACGAAATCCTTCGTCTTCTTGTTGCCCTTGAAGGCGATGCTCTCGATATGGGCGCGGTCGCGCTCGACTATCCTGATGGAATAGGCGATCGTCTGCTTTTCATCGTCCCGCGCCTCGCCGAGGGATATCTCGTTGAAGATGTAGCCGGACTCGTAGTAGAGATCGTCGATCTTCCCCTTTTCCTGTTGGATCTTCTTGTAGTTCAGCACGGCGCCGTTCTTGTCGCCGAAAAAGGACAAAAGCTTGGCCGTGTCGAAGATCGTGTTGCCCTCGAAGGAAACGCCCCCGAAAAGCCACTGCTTCCCTTCCTTGACGACAATCGTGAGGATGAGCCAGGTCTTGGAGTTCTTGGGATCCTTCTCGTAGCTCCGCACGACGTCCTCGATGGAGGCGTCGACGTAGCCGCGGCTCTGGTAGTAGTCGAGGATGGCTTTCTTGTCGTCCTCCAGCTTGGCCTCCTGGAAAGTCCCGGCCTGGAGGAAGCCGTTCTCCTTCAAGCTCAACTTGCCCTTGAGCGTCTGCGAGGAGACGGCCGTATTGCCGCTGAAGCGGATCTCCCTCACGGCCACCTGCGAGCCCTCGGACACGTTGAAGTTGAGGATGATCCCGTTCTTGGCCTTGCCTATAGCGGTGTTGGAGGACACGGTGGCGTCGGGGAAGCCGTGCTCGAGGTAGAGCCGCCTGACGGCGAGCTCGTCGACCCGGGACTTGGCCTGGTTGTAGATATCGCCGGCCTTCTCGCTGACCGCGTCTATGATATCGGAGGACTTCACGCCCGAGTTGCCCGTGACGCGCACGGCCTCGATCGCGGGCTTCTCGGTCACGGCGATCTTGATCACCACCTGGCTCTTGGTCCCGTCGCCGTCGATCACCACGGGCTCTATTTTGTCGAACCAGTCGAGCTCGTAGAGCCTCGACTGGAGGTCCATCCACAGGGCCTCGGTGAAGTCCTTGCCGACGTAGGGCTTGACGGCCGACTCGAGCTCGCGCTTGTCGGCGTGCACGATGCCTTCCCATTTGACGGAGGCGAGGGGCTTGCCCCAGAACCAGTCTGCGGCGGGCGCAGCGGCCGAGGCGGAACCGCCCGTCGCGCCTTGGGCGGTCGAATCCTGTGCGTAGAGCGCGCAGGCGGCGAGGAAGAGGGCTGTCAGGATCGCGAGTCGCTTCATGGTACTCCTCATCTTCAGTAGGAGAGCTTCCAGCTCAGGCTGAGGCTCTGGTCGCTGATTAAAAGGTTCTCGGGCTTCTTCGGGTCCACATTCCATTGGATCAGTCCGAAAGGTGTATCCAGCTCCACGCCGAGTTCCGAGTTTAATGGCGATTCATCGGGACCGGCAAGAGGGTCGTCGCGGTAGCCGAGCGAGACGTGCGCGAAGATCGAGTCGGTCAGGTACTTGCCCGCGTAGAACTCCGTCTGGTCCAAGTAGCGGGACATGGTATTCGTCTCTTCCTTCTCCGCCTTCGTGGCCGAGATGTCGAAGAGCCAGTTCTGCAGGACCTTCGTCCGCAGGTAGAGCATATCGAGGCCGAAGGCCTCCCGAACGTTGTCCTGGAGGACCCGCGTGACGTTGAGCTGCGGAATGAACTCCGTCCCCGAGATGACCGCCTTCCGGATATCTACCGAGTTATCGCTCGAGGCGCCGAACAGGTCCTGGCCCAGGAGTACGGCGATCTGGGCCTCCGTCATCGCGGGATCCGAGCTGAGGCGGGGCTTGAAGCTCGACAGGGGCGCGTTGTCCGCCCGGAGCGTGATGATCACCGGCCCATCGTCGTTGCTGTCGCGCAACTCGGCTAGAAGGGTGACCCTCGGCTCGAAGCGATCATTGCCCTCGTTGAACACGAGCTTGCCGCTCTTGAGGAAGAAATTGCGCTGGATATAGAACACCTCGCCTCCCCGGAGGGCGACCGTGCCCTTGAGCGTGAAGGCTTCCGACGCCTCGTCGTAGTTAACGGCGAGCGAGCTCGAAGGATCGGCGTAGCCCATCACGACGGGTATGGAGATCGGGGAAAAGGAGACCTGCACGCTCCGCCCGAAGCGGATGTTGGTCTTGACGGCGAGGGTCGGCCCGCTGCCCCCGGAATCGCGCGAGGAAGAGGAATTGCTGAGCGCCTCGGTGCTGACGACCACCGTAGCCTTGTCGAGGGCGACGTCGGCGTCTATCGAGAATACGTCGCCTTGGAGGGCGAACTTGATGTCCACGGCGGCCGCTCCCTTGGCGTGGATGCCGAGGATCACCGCGTCCAGGTTCAAGGTCGACCTCTCGAGGGTTCGCGCGGAGGCGGTGATGGCCGAGGGCAGCCAATGGTCGAAGCTCGCCTGGAAGTCGAGCGCGGCGGCGGCGCTCCCGACCCGGGCCGCGGGCGAATTGGCCGAGACTTTCCGGCCCTGCGCGACGATGGGCGCGTTGAAGGGGCCGATATCGTCGGCGACCCAGCCGGGAACCCTGACCACGGCGTCGACCAGGTCGACCTCGCCCGTGATCTCGGGATCGCCCAGGAGGCCGACCGCTCGGAAACCGCCGCGGGCCCTGCCGCCGCGGATCTGCACGATATTGGCGGGGATGGCCCGCGAGACGAGGCCCAGGTCGAAGTCGAGTCCCCGCACCGTCATATCGATGCTCTTGCCGTCGGTGCTGCCGGCGAGCTCGGCCATGACCGGGAAGGGGCTGCGTAGGCTGGCGGAGAACCGCCCGCCCGGGGCGTAGGAGAGCCGTAGCTCTCCCGCGAGCCCAGCGACGAGCGACATCGCCCCAGCCTCCGACTTGGCCGAGAAGGGCCAATCCTGGGCTTGGCCCGCCCCGACGCTAAGGCCGCCGATGACTCCGCTCGCCTCGTAGCCCGACAGGAACTCTTCCAGAGACTTGGGCCGGCCCGGGCGAGTCGAGGCGCCCCGCGCCGAGACGCCGCACTTGATCGCCTCTCCGCCGACGCTGCCCGAGAAGGCAAGCGAGACGGAGGCCGAGGCGTCGGACAGGGAGAAGCGGGCGGAGCCTGCGGAAACGGCCTGCCCCTGGTAGGCGGCGGCGAGCTCGCGCAGCTCCAGGGCGCCGCCGCCGAACGAGCCGGATAGCGAGAGCGAGAGGCTCTGCTCGAGGAGGTGCCCGTCGCGGAGGCGGAGGGAGAAGCCGAGACGCGGGTCGGAGAGATCGCCGCCGAGGGTCAGGCGGCCGTCGGCGGAACCCTCGATCGGCAGCTTGCCGGCCCGGGCCAGGGGAGAGGCGACGAGATCGAGGCCGCCGTCGAGCTCGCCTCCCGAGTACGAGAGTTCGAGCTTGTAGGATTCGGCCGGCGCGCCGGCCTTCGCCGGGGCCTCCGACGCGAGCTCGGCGCCGATCTTTGCGACGAAGGGCCTCGCGAAGGAATACGAGAGCTCGGCCTTTCCCGCGAGCTTGGAGAATTTATCGGAGACACGTAACGAGCTGAGTTCGGCGCGGGAGGGCGTGAAGCGGCCCGTTAGGGCGAGCTCGGGTACCCGCTCCATCTTCTCGCCCGTAGGCGCGAGCTCGAGCGCGGCGACCTCCAGCTCCCAGTCCTCCATAGACGCGAAGCGGCCCTCGGCGTCTACGGTTGCCAGGAAGAGCCCCCCGCCGATCGGCAAGGGCAGGGATTTGGCCTGGGCCGATACGTAGGTCTCCTTCCCCTGGCTGGTCGCCGTGACCTTGAGGCCGTAGTCCCCGCTGATCGAGACGCCGCGTCCCGCGACGTCTCCCTTCAGCGCATAGGGAATATCCTTGAGCGAGAGCTTCGCCTCGAAGCCCAGCTTCGAGGGATCGGAGAAATCCAGCTTGCCAGTCCCTTCTATGGAATAGCCCGAGGCCGTGACCAGGGCGCGCTTGACCGAGAGGCTCGTCCTCGTGCCCGAGAGGGACAGGACGGCATAGGCTCCCGGTATGGAGCGGGACACGATAGTCAGGTCGGGAGCCGACCAGGATAGGCGCTTGAAGTCGCTCGTGGCGAAGAGGCTGCCGCCGAGCTTGATGCTCGAGAGGAGGGCCGCGGCCTCGGGCGAGTCGGTAAGCGCGGCGAGGAGGCTCTTGAGGGGCCCAAGATCGATGGCCTCGAGGTCGACGGAGACTTCGAGGCTCGGGGTCTCGCCCGAGGACACCGAACCCTCGCAGCGGACCAGGGGCAGCCCGGCCCCCGAACCGGCCTCTCCAGAGAAGCGCGCGGCGGGTAGCTCCGCGGCCGGCTCCTCGGGCTCGGGGGGCCTGAAGGACAGGTTGAAATCGGTCTGGACTCCATTGCGCGCGGCGGCCAGAGCGATGTCCTTGAAAGCAACGCCGCCCACGAGGGCTTCGTCGGCCATGGCGACATATTCGCCGCCGTGCCCGAAGACATGAACCGAGGAAGATACGCTCAGCCTCCCCCCCATCGGGGAAAGCTTGAGCTCGAGTAAGCCGTCAGGCGCGAGATCGGCGAAGCGGAAGCTTCCGGAGTACGCGACGCGCTCGCCGCCGAGGGCGAAGGCGGCGCGCTTTATGGAGACGGAGCTCGCGTCGCCTCGCGCCTCCAGCTCGGCGCGCGCCGGCGCTTCGCCCCGGCCGATCAGGCTCGCGGGCACGAGCCCGGAGAGCTTCGCCTCGTAGGAGATCCGCGACAGATCGCGCCCCGGCGCCTTGAGCGTGAGGCTGCCGGTATACGGGATGTTCAGCCAGGACATGAGGGCGGCGTAGCGCCCCGTGAACTTGACCATTCTCGAGGGTACGTAGCCGTCCATCTTGAGCGAAGCCGAGGCGTCCCCGGAAGCCAGGTCGAGGCGCAGGGCGGCATCGAGGGGAGAGCGGTCCTGGACCTTCGTTAGGGAGAGGGCGCCTCCGCCGTAGGCCAGCTCGAAGCGTTGGGGCGAGATCACCGCCTCGCGCGATTCGGCGGCTATCGAGACCGCGAACCTCGCCTCGTCGAAACCGCGGGAGAAGGATCCTGAGATGAACAGCGGCCCCGTGATCGCACCGAGGCCAAAATCGTAAGGATCGATGGAGAAACGCCCGTCGAGGGTCAGGACAGGCTCGGCTTCCAGCGTAGAGACCCCCACCTCGCGGGCGGTGAAGGATGCCGAGAGCTTGCCGGCGACTTCGATCGTGGCCGTGACGTTCTTCCCGGAGACGGCGATCCGAGGCAGGGAGCCGCCGCCGCCGGAGAGAAGCTCCGAGAGGCGAGCGAGGAGGGCCGCGTCTTCGGGAAGCCTGAGGTCGAGTGTGACGTCGGCGAGATCGACCCCGTTGATGGCCTCGGAGCTCTTTCCGCCGAGGATCGCGAGTATGTTATAGGTCGCGCGGGCGCGCCTGGCCGAGAGTAGGGTACGGCCGCCGGGGGCGGAGATCTCGAGGCGGGACAGGCTTGCGGAGCGTATGATCGAGGGCGAGAGGGCATCGAAAGATAGGCTGAGGCCCAGCGAGCCCTCGACCCGCGAGCGAAGGCCGACGACGCCATCCGTCAGGGCCTTCCTCGTGACCTTGTCGAGCTCCGGCATGATAACCAGAGCCGCGGCCGCGGCGAGGGCGAGGGCCGCTAGCGCGGCGGAGGCGCGTTTCATCACGATTATGCTCGCATTCACGATACCACGCTCTCCATCTCCCCGTCAGCCCGCCGGCCTAGGCCAAGCGCCCGAGGGCGACCTTGCCATGAGCGGCCCCGAAAGGCTAACCTTAAGTTCCCATGAAAATCGACTTCCCGGCTCCCCTGTCTCGATTCATTGTGTTCGAGGGGGGCGACGGCGCCGGCACGACCACGCAGATGAGGCGCCTCGACGAAACCCTCTCCCGAGCGGGCATTGCCCATTGGATGACCTGCGAGCCCACGGCCAAGCCCGAAGGCCTCCTCATCCGGCGGATACTCTCCGGCGAGCTGCCGCGCGACCCGGCCACCCTCGCCCACCTCTTCGCCGCCGACCGCAACGAGCACCTCCGGGGCGAGGACGGCATCCTCGAACACCTCAGCCGCGAAGAGGTCGTCGTCTGCGACAGGTACGTCCTCTCCAGCCTCGCCTACCAAGGCTCGGCCTGCGGCCCCGAGCTTCCCGCCCTCCTGAACTCGGGCTTTCCCCTGCCCGAGCTCCTTCTGTACTTTGATCTCGAGCCGGCAGCCTCCATTGAGCGCCTGGGCGATCGCGAGAGCCTCGAGATATTCGAGGAGCTGCCCTTCCAGGAAAGGGTCAGGTCCGCGTATCGCGCGGCCATCGCGCGCTATTCGGATTCGGCCATGCGCATTGTCCCGATCGACGCATCGCGCCCGATCGACGAGGTCGCCCGAAAAATAGCCGAAGCCGTGGGCTCCGCCTTGGGCCGGTCCCTATCCTAGCCGCCGCGCCGTCCGCTACAGGTAAACAACCAGCGGCTCGATAAGGTTTCGCCCATATGCCGCGATAGTGCCGCCATGGGGTCCGCGGGCGCCTCATGTCGCCCCCGGCCCCTGCCGATACTCTATCCGTATGAGAAGGCGTGTTTTCCTAGCCCTGTCGCTCCTGGCCTGCGCCGCTCTCGGCGCGGCGGCCTACCCCGTTTATTACAAGGAACAATACTTCAAGCTCTACCATACACATTATATCGAGTATCCCGAAGACGCCATCGAGAACATATATTGGCTCGAACAAGCCAAGAAAGCCGATTTCTGCAATCCCCTCTACGCCCTGGCGAAGATCGAGGACGAGCGCCATTGGGAGCGCTACCGCTATCTCCTCGACATGCACCTCGACTTGAAGCTCATCGAGCAGCATCTCGTCCTTGGCTCGAAATTCGACAAGCGTGTCGCGTATTTCTACAACGCGCCATGGAAGGAGCAGAACCTCGAGAGCCTCAAGACGGCCGAGACCGCCTACGAGGCTGCCTTGACCTATTGGGCGGAAGCCAAGGGACTCGCCGGAAAATCCATGGCCATGCGCTGGACCATGCTCGACGACGCCGAGAACTGGGTAGGCGAAGCTTACCGCATCGAGACGGGCGAGCTCGACTACTCGAAGATCATCGGGAATCAACTAGCGCGGCTGCGGAAGGTCAGAGCCGATTTCGAGAAGATGGACGCGAATACGTATTAGGCCGACTTGGGTCACCGCGACTCCTCCATATGAAGCCAAAACGCGTTTGACATACGACCGTCAGCCGCAATAAACTAGGCAAGGACGGGCGCTGGAAGGCGCCGAACACAAGAAAAAACTCGATAGGGAGAAAAAATGCGGTATACGAAAGCTTCCACGATTACGGCTCTCCTCGCATTGGCGCTTTCTTGCGCCTATGCCGGTGGCGGCGGCGGCGGGTTCCTTATCCAAAGACAGATGCCATCGTGGAATTTTTCGCCCCTGCCGGACTCCGACCCCAGCTTCCAAGCTTGGGCATTCAATGGCTACGGATATGGTATCACCAACGATGGGACGATTATTGGGGGCTTCGGCCAGTTTTCGATGGACCTGTCCATGGATAGCAGTTCGAGCGATGCCCTCGACGATAGCGATCTCTCGGCTTCGAGCTCCTATGATTCATCAAGCGTATACATGGACTTCTTTGGCGGTCTTATCCTCGGCGAAAGCTTTGGCGGAGGCGACGACCCGCGGATCAACCTCGCCTGCAAGCTCGGCGTCGGCTGGGTAGTGCGGGAAACGGACGCTTCTAGCGAGGGGGGGGTATACATCTGCGGGCTCGTGGACCCCTATCTCGAGCTCAGCTTCCCGCTCGCCCGCTTCCTGCGGATCTCGGCCGTCCTGGGATATCAATACGTCCATGCCTTCGCCGGCATGGGCACTGATATCGATGATTCGAACTCGCTTTCGAGCGATTATGACGCGGGAACCCCTACCATCGGGCTGGCCCTCACCTTCGGGAAATAGCCGGGCCCCGCCTATTTGATCAACATCGCATCGCCATAGCTGAAAAAGCGATAGCGTTCGCGCACCGCCTCGGCATAGGCGTCCAAGATGGCCTCGCGCCCCGCGAAGGCCGATACCAGCATGAGCAGGGTAGACTTCGGGGTGTGGAAGTTGGTGAAGAGCCGGTCCACGGCCTTGAAGCGATATCCCGGATAGATGAAGATCCGCGTGCTGCCGCGCCCGGCCTTAAGCCCTTCTCCCTCCACCCAGGCCGATTCCAGGGTACGCAGGCTCGTCGTGCCCAC
>DBTW01000059.1 GCA_002307245.1 Spirochaetaceae bacterium UBA1306
ACGCGCACAGCCGGCCTCCGCGATTGAAAAGCAATAAATCTTCGTAACACTAGGCTCATTTCGCCTGGGGATAATAAAAACGGCCGCCGGAAAACCGGCAGCCGTCCCTATTCGTGGAGGTGAGGGGAGTTGAACCCCTTACCTCTTGAATGCCATTCAAGCGCTCTAGCCAAGTGAGCTACACCCCCGAATATTCCGCTGGAGGGCTGTCCTCGAAGCGAACGAGAAGCATATTATCGGAGCGAAAAAGCAGTGTCAAGCCTCCAATGGGGGGATTATCGTCCTTGTTACTGGGACGCCTTACGGTCCATACTATATAGGTGAAAGAACCAGAATACGGATTGGCGCTGTGCGCCCTCGGGCTCGAGAAAGTGTGCCAGAACGAGATCGAGCGGATCGGTCTCATCGCCTCGGGTCGCGAGCCGGGCCGGGTGCGCTTCGGCCTTGGCGCGCCCGAGAAGGCCGCAGCCTCGCTCATGAGGGCCAATCTCTGCCTGCGCAGCGCCGAGCGCGTCCTCGTCGAGGCCGGGCGCTTCCGCGCCCTCGACTTCGACCAACTTTTCGAGACCGTCCGGGCCCTGCCCTGGGAGCTCTACTTCCGGCGAGAGGACCGCCTGGTCATCGAGCGGGTCCGAATCAAGGACTCGCGCCTCGCGGCCCAGACCTCGGTGCAGTCGGTCGTCCACAAGGCCGTCTACGAGCGGCTCCTCTCGGTCTACAAGATCGTTCGTATGCCCGAGACCGGCAAGGAGCGGGGCCTGCGGGTCTACCTCGACAACGACGATTGCCTTCTCGGCCTCGATACCTCGGGCGACGCCCTCCACCGTCGCGGCTATCGTCAGGCCGTCTCCCAGGCTCCGCTCAAGGAGACGATAGCGGCCGGCATCCTCTTCCTCTCCGGCTGGAACCGCCGCCTGCCCCTGCTCGATCCCTTCTGCGGCTCGGGCACGATCGCCGTCGAGGCGGCCCTCTACGCGATGGACCGGGCACCCGGACTGGGGCGCGCCTTCGCCCTCGAGGACATGCCCATCTCCATGAGCGGCTACGCGCCCGGCTCCAGGGGCGGCCCCTCCGCCCTCGCCGCCGAGACCGAGGCGGCCAAGGCCCGCGTGCGCCGCGACGCCGAGTTCCGCATCATCGGCTGCGACGCCGACCCGCGCGCCCTCGAGGCCGCCAGGGCCAACGCGGCCCGCGCCGGCGTGGCGGCCGGCCTCGAGCTCCGTGTCGCAAAGGCCGAGGACGCCAAGCCAGCCTACGAGGCGGGCTACCTCCTCTGCAACCCGCCCTACGGCGAGAGGCTCGGCACCGTCGAGGAGTCGGAGGCCATCTACCGCAATCTCGGCAAGGTGGCCGAGCGCTTCTCGGGCTGGGGCCTGGGCTTCGTCACCAACCGCCCCGACTTCGGCGATTACTTCGGGCGCTATGCGCCTTCCGTCCATAAGATCATCAATGGCGCCGAGGAGCAGTGGTTCCACTGGTATCCCTCGGGCTCCGAGAACGCTCCGGGCAAGAAGCCGGCGGAAGCCCGCGAGCGCCCTTCGGGCGATGCGCGCGAGCGGCATTCGCGCGCGCGCGAGTACCCGCCCAATTCGCGGGGCTCGAAAGAAACGCCGCGCGGCAAGGAATCGCCGCCCAGGAGGCCCTGGGTGGGGCCGGACAAGCCGGGATGGAAGCCCCAGCCCGCGGGCGGCCGCGACGGAACGGGCCCCGCGCGCAAGGGCCCACGCGGGAAGGGCTAGGACTCCCGGCGGAAGGTGCCGGCTCGCCCCTGAAATTGTTATATTGATACTCTCAGGGGGAATTGATGGAAACCGGCGAAGCCTCGGGCGAATGCGGCTACTGCGATCTTTCGGGCAATGCCCTCGAGCCCGAGGCCTCGGTCATCGTCGTCTTCGGGGCCACGGGCGACTTGGCCAGGCGCAAGATCTTCCCTGCACTCTACCACCTCGCCCTCGAAGGCATACTCCCGCCCGAGTCGCGGATCATCGGCTTCGCGAGGCGCGAACTCGGCCAGGACGAGTTCGTCGCGGGCCTGGCCGAGTCCTGCGCGCGCTTCTCGCGCTCCAAGTCCCTCGACGAGGCGGTCTGGTCAGGCCTGGCGCGGCGCCTCTCCTACGTCCGCGGCTCCTTCGACGACGCGGCCGCCTATCGCGAGCTCGCCTCGCGCCTCGCGGAGCCCGGGCTCCCGGCCAACGCCCTCTTCTACCTCGCCACCGCCCCCGAGGACTTCGCCGTCATCGCGAGGATGCTGGCCGCGGCGGGGCTCGGCTCCTCGGATCAGGCCCCGGGCTTCCGCCGCCTCGTCGTGGAGAAGCCCTTCGGCTCCGACCGGGCCAGCGCGCGGAGCCTCAACGCGGCCCTCCAGGAGTGCTTCGCCGAGCGGGACATCTTCCGCATCGACCACTACCTCGGCAAGGAGACGGTCCAGAACCTCCTGTATTTCCGCTTCGCGAACTCCATCTTCGAGCCCCTGTGGAACCGCAACCACGTCGCGTCCGTCGAGCTGGACGTGCTCGAGACCGAGGGCATCGGGACGAGGGGCGGCTACTACGACAAGGCCGGGGCCGCCCGCGACATGCTGCAGAACCACCTCGTGCAGCTGCTCTGCCTCGTCGCGATGGAGCCGCCCGCGAGCCTCGATCCCGAGTCGGTGCGCGGCGAGAAGGTCAAGGTCCTCCAGTCGATCCGCGACTATTCGTCCGGGGAACTCCTCGCCCGCTCGGTGCGGGGCCAGTACTCCGGCTACTCGCTCGAGGAGCGCGTGGCCCCACTCTCCCGGACGGAGACCTTCGCCGCCCTCAGGCTCGAGGTGGACAACTGGCGCTGGTCGGGCGTCCCCTTCCGCCTGCGCACGGGGAAGGCTCTGGACCGGCAGGTCAGCGAGATCCGCGTCCGCTTCAAGCGGCCGCCCGCGACCCTCTTCGCGGGCTACTGCGGCGATTCGCTTTCGCCTAACTCGCTCACCATCCGCATCCAGCCCGACGAGGGGCTCTGGCTGGGCTTCAACGTCAAGGAGCCCGGGGCCGCGCGGGTGGTGTCCAAGGAGCTGCGCTTCTCCTACCGCGGGCCCAACGACGCCTACTTCCCCGAGGCCTACGAGCGCCTCCTCGCCGACGCGATGGCGGGCGACTCCACGCTCTTCATCCGCGCGGACGAGGCCGAGGAGGCCTGGCGAATCGTCGACGCGCTGGAGGCGGCCTGGGCCGGGGCCGGGCCGCCCATCCTCTACCAGGCTGGGACCCCGGGCCCGGGCGCCTGCGAGCATAGCGCCAGCGCGCGGGGCGCCTGCTAGCCATGGATATCCGCCGCTTCGGCTCGGAGGCCGAGTGGATAGGGGCCGCGCTGGCCGAGCTCGAGTCGGCGGCTTCTTCGGCCCTCGCCGCGGGGCGCCCCTCGCTCCAGCTCTGCCTCGCGGGCGGCCGTACGCCGGAGGGCGCCTACCGCGCCATGGCCGCCTGGCACCTCCGCGGGCTCGCCGCCGAACTCTGGCCGGGCGACGAGCGCCTCGTGCCGGCCGACGATCCAGCGCGCAACGGACTCATGGTCGCTCGCGCCTTCGCGGCCTCGGCCTGGGAGCCTCCGCCCCGCCTCCGCCCCTGGCCCGAAGGCCCGGCGGCGACTGGAGCGGCGGCCCTCGCCGGCGCGCCAGCCCTCGCGGCGGCCTACGCGGCCGAGCTCGCGGCGGCCCTCGGCCCTCGACCAGCCTTCGACCTCGCCTTCCTCGGCCTCGGCGCCGACGGCCATACGATGAGCCTCTTCCCTGGCTCGTCCCTCCTCGGCCCCGGGGGCGAGGGCGGGGCGACGCCGGGCGGCGGCCCGCGACCCCTGGCCGCCGCCGCCGCCGCGCCGATGGCGCCAGGCCTTCGGCTGACGCTTACGCCCGCGGCCCTCGATGGAGCGCGCCGCATC
>DBTW01000080.1:0-12572 GCA_002307245.1 Spirochaetaceae bacterium UBA1306
CACGCCGATTATAGCCGATTCCACCCATGCCAAGGCCCGGTATACGAAGCGCAGCACGGTCGAAACGCTTCGAGAGCAATCCAAGCGTCTCAGGAAAGCCGTGTACGATATCGATGCATCAATGCGCGAGCGCTTTCCCGCAAAGACCTCCGGGGAGGATGTGGAGATGGAGATCGCCTATCGCCGCGAGCTACTCGACGTGATCGCCAAGGACGCCGTGATCAGCGAGTATCCGACCGTCAAGACGAAGGTGAACCTATTGAGCGAGACGATCGAGGATGACCTCGAGCATCTCGGTCAAGGATCGGATCCCGATACCCGAACGGGCCACAAAAGCAGCGACAGTTCCTTTTTCGGCTACAAGACCCATCTGGCGATGACCGAAGAGAGGATCATCACCGCCGCGGTAGTCACGAGCGGCGAGAAGAGCGACGGGAAGCAGCTAGTGACACTTGTGGAAAAGAGCATCGAGGCCGGGATCACGGTCGATACCGTCGTTGGCGACATGGCTTACTCCGAGAAGGGCAACATCGAGTATGCGGAAGATCAGAATATCCGGCTCATGGCGAAATTGAATCCATGCATCTCCCAGGGATTCAGGAAGCGCGAAGACGAGTTCGACGACAACAAGTACGCTTGCATGTATGTCTGCAAAGCCGGCCATATGGCCTTCCGCAAGGCTGCGCAGGGCAGGAAGAACCAAGGTCAAAACCAAACGGTCACCTATTATTTTAATACTGCTCGGTGCCGCGCGTGCTCCATGTCCGAAGGCTGTTACACCAAAGGAGCGAAATCGAAAACATACTCCGTCATAATCAAATCCGATGCGCACGGCGCGCAAGCCGAGTTCCAGGACACCGAGTTCTTCAAGATGAAGGGGAAGGAACGGTGCAGGATCGAGGCGAGGAATAGCGAACTGAAGAATCGGCAGGGGTATGCTACCGTTATCGCCAGCGGGCTTGCCAACATGGAACTGCAAGGAGCCGTGTCGATTCTTGCGGTTAATTTTAAAAGGATAGTCGCGCTGCGTGGATAAACGGGGCGAAGAGGAGTCCCTTATATGCCCTATGATAGTTCTTATCTGCCCCCGCGGAGCCGCTTATGCTATCTATCCCATTCCCCCCAAATATGGAAAAAGGCTACGCGTTGTCGACTGACAACAACGTAGCCTTTTTCAGCGGCCCCCCGGTGGGGGCGGTCCTTTCCCTTTGTCCTTCGAGCCGGTGGGCTGCGCCGTTCTCCGCCCTCGCTCGCCTTATTTCTTGAAGGGATTCTCCCCCGGGTAGGGTAGGCTCGCGCCCTGGTTGTAGGCGATGTCCTCGACCCCGAGGAGCCTGAATATGTCGAATAGGGTCTTGCCGGCATGGGCGAAGGCGATGGCCGCATGGTGCGGGTAGCGCTTGCCCACGAGGACGTGGCGGTAGAAACGGGCCATCTCCGGGATCGCGAAGACGCCGATCGAGCCGAAGGACTTCGGGTCTATGTCGAGGATATCGCCCTCGGCCACATATGCGCGCAAGGAAGTGTCGGCCCAGGATTGGAGCCTGAAGAGCGTGATCTCGCCCGGCTTGATCTGGCCCTCGAGAGTGCCGCGGGTGATGTCCGGCTCCGAATTCGGCTCGAGAGCGCGCTTCATGATGAGCTGATACTTCATTTCGGGCGCCTTCATGCACGAGGCGGCCGTGTTGCCGCAGTGGAAGCCCATGAAGAGGTCGTGGGGCTTGTAGCCTGCTACGGTCCCCTTGTTCGCCTCGATCATGTCGTAAGGCACCGAGTTGTTGATGTCGAGGAGTGTGGCGGGCCTCTCGGTGGCGCAGCTCGCGATGTACTCGCTCAGGGCGCCGTAGATGTCCGTCTCGCAGGCGACCGGGATGCCGCGGGAGGCCAGGCGGCCGTTCACGTAGCAGGGCACGAATTTGAAGGTGGTCTGGAAGGCGGGCCAGCACTTGTTGGCGAAAATCGCGTACTCGCTCGCGCCCAGGTTGGCATCCATCCAGGTCGTGAGCGCCAGCTCGTACTGAGCCAGGCGCGGCAGGATGCCGGGCATCTTGTTGCCGGCCCCGAGCTCCTTCTCCATGTCCTGCTGGATCGCGGCTATGCGGGGATCGCCGTCGAGCTTCTTGTAGTGCTCGTAGAGGTCGAGCTCGGAATTTTCCTGGATCTCGACGCCGATGTCGAAGAGGGCCTTGATGGGCGCGTTGCAGGCGAGGAAGTCGAAGGGCCTGGGCCCGAAGGCGAATATCTTGAGCTTGGAGAGGCCCACGAGGGTCCGGGCTACGGGGACGAAGCCGAGGATCATCTGGGCGACCTCGTCGGGCGTGCCGACCGGGTACTCGGGAATGTAGGCCTTGATGTTGCGCAGGCCGATGTTGTAGCTCGCGTTGAGCATGCCGCAGTAGGCGTCGCCGCGGCCGTTCATGAGGTCCTTCTGCGACTCCTCGGCGGCGGCGGCGAACATGGCGGGTCCGCCGAAGCGCTGGGCCAGGATAGTCTCCGGGCCTTCGGGCCCGAAGTTGCCGAGGTAGACGCACAGGGCGTTGGCTCCCGAGGCCTTCACCTCGTCGAGTGCCTTGAGGGCGTCCTTCTCGTTCTCGACGGTCGCCTTGATCTCGACGAGCTCGACGCCGAGCTTCTTCGCGGCCTCCGCGACCTTGCCTCGCCTAGTCTGCGACAGGGCGATGGGAAAACAGTCGCGGCTCACGGCGACGAGAGCCACCTTGATGCTGGGGATGTTGTTCATTGCGCACTCCTTCCTGGAATTTGCTTGATTATAGGATCTCGAGCCTGGCCTGATAAGCCGGGAACCCAGGCCTCAAAGGGGGGGCTTCCGGGGAGCCTTGAGCCCCGCAAGCCTGCGCGAAAGAGGCCGTCTCTTCGGGGGACGGCCTCTTCTCTTTCGACCTCTCGGGACAGGGGGACTAGGACTGGAAGTCCCAGACCATTTTGGACTTGATCTTCTCGGCCACCGCGGCGGCGACCTTCTTGGCGTCGCTTGAGGGGATGGAGGCTTCCTTGTTGAAGGTCTTCTCGAAGAAGAGCTGCATGGACTGGTTCATGTCCGGGAGCTGGTAGAAGCAAAAGGAGAAGTTGATGCCGGCCGGGCGGGCGATAGTGAAGGAACCGTAGGAGACCACGGCCTCCTTGGCCCAGTAGATGCGGGTCTGGTTCTTGCAGGTGTGCTGCTCGAGCTCGGAGAAGCGCAGGGGTATCTTCTCCAGGGAGGAACGGACGAAGGGCTCCATGCCCTTGTTGGGGTAGTTGGCGGGCTCTATGAGGATGAAGAGCTTCTTGCCGTCGGTTTGGAAGGTGAGGCCGTCTTCGTTCGGGTAGATCGACTTGACGTTATTGTACGAGACGATCTCGTAGCGCGAGTAGACGGAGTTGTTCATGAAGAAGGAGGTGACGATATATCCGTGATCCTTCGGAAGGGCGTTCTTGGCGTAGGCGTCGAATAGGTCCATGGCTTTTACGGGCATTGAAGATCCTCCGTCGTGAAGTATAGCAGTATGGCGGCGTTGGTCAACTGCGGCGCCGGCTTCGTACATCGAGATCGGCCAATCCTTGCGAGCGCGGGGCCGCTGAAGGCGTTTCCGTAGGGGCCTTGCCTGTCGCCCTGCCGCCCGCCGTCCCCCGGCTCGCGTCCTTCATCGCCCGGCGAGACTCCTCCTCGCAATTGGCCGCCATCTCGGCGAGGCCTTGCTTGCGGTAGAGGGCGACTAGGCCGCGCCAGGCCCGCTCGCTGCCGCGGTCCCGCTCGAGGGCCGATCGCAGGGCCTTGGCGGCGGCCTCGTGCTTCTCCGCGCGCGAGTAGAGGGAGGCTTGGAGTATCCAGGGCTCGGCGCCGGCCTTGGCCGCGGTAGGGGCCTTTTCGAGGAGGGCGAGGGCGTAATCGGCCTTGCCGTCGCGCTCGAGGCACCAGGCGAGGCCGACCAGGAGCTCGCCCGAGGAGGGCTCGGCTCGCAGCAGGTCGCGATAGGCCACGGCGGCCTCGCGGTACCTGCCCGAGTTGCGGTAGGCTGAGGCAAGGAGGCGGCGCGTCCTCATGTCCCCCTGTCCGTAGGCGAGCCCGGCCTCGAGCTGCCCGGCGGCGGCGGCCCAGTCGCCCCGCGCGACGAGGGCGTTCACGAACTCGCGCCTGAGCTTCTGGTTGTCGGGATAGGCCTCGAGGTAGGCCGCGTAGGCCTCGCCCCTGGCCGTCTCGTCCTCCAGGGACTCGGCGGCGGATATGCGGTAGAGGAGGGAGAGCTCGTGATCGGGCGCGAGCATGAGGACCTTCTCGAACCAGCCCCCGGCGAGGTCGGGCCTGCCGGAGCGGTAGAGGGCTTCGCCTAACGCGAACATGAGCCTGGGGTCCGCCGCGCCCGCCGCTCCGCCCGGGCCCCCGGGCGCGCCGCCCGCGACCCTGGCCCTGAGGAGGCCCTGTAGCGTGGGGATGAGTCTCGCGGGGTCCTCGCCGAGCCGCGCGCGGCAGAGCGCCGCGTAGTAGTCGACCGCCGCGTCCTCGGCCCCGAGCCTGCGGGCGCGCTCGGCCGCCTTGAGCGAGCCCTCGTAGTCGCCGAGGTCGTAGAGGGCCAGGGCGAGGCCGAGGCGGAATTCGCTCTCGTCGGGGGCGGCCTCGATGGCGCGCATCCAGTGGTCGCGGGAGCGCTCGAGCTCGCCGAGGGCGCGCAGGGACTCGGCGGTGATGGCGCGCAGGGCCGCGTCCTTGGGGTTGGCGCGCAGCAACGGCAGGCAATCGGCGACGGCCTCCCGGTACCTGCCCTCGCGGAAGGCTATCGAGGCGCGTAGGCGAGCCAGGGAGACGTCGTCGGCGGGGAGGGCCGGCAGCTCGGGGTGCTTCTTGCGCAGGGCGTCGAACTCGCGCAGGGCCTCGGCCTGCCTGCCCGCCGCGAGGAGGAGCCCGGCGCGGAGCCAGCGGATCGAGGGATCTTCGGGGGCGACCGCGAGGGCCGCCTCGCAGTCCGCGATGGCCTCGGGGATGCGGCCCGCCTCGCGCAGGGCCTTGGCCCTCCACAGCCGGATCGCCGCTCCGTCGAGGCCGTTGGCGATGGCGAAGCCGAGGAGCTGCCTGGCCATGTCGGCGTCGCCGCGGGCGAGGAGCCGGACGCCGCGGGCGTAGACTGCGTTGAGGTAGCCGCGGTAGATGCGCTTGTCCTCCGGCGCCAGGCCGACGGCCTTCTCGATGCAGGAGAGCGCGAGCTTGGTTCGCTTGGACTTGAGGAGGGCCGCGCCGAGGAGTGCCCAGGTGGGGGCCTTGCCCGGGTCGATCAGGGCGCTCTTGCGCAGGCAGCGCGCGGCCTCGGCTGGGCGGCCGCAAGCGAGGTAGCTGCGGCCCAGGAAGAAGTGTCCCGCGGCCTGGTCGCCGCCGTCGCGGATGAAGCGGCGGAAGGCGTCGATGGCCCGGCCGTGCTCTCCCAGGGCGTAGTGCGAGCGCCCGAGGTAGAGCGAGGCCTCGGGAAGGGCGTCGGTCTGGGCGAGGACGAGGGTGAGGAGCTCGATGGCCTTGCGGTAATCGCGGGCCTCGCCGGCCTTGATGGCGGCGCCTAGGAGCTTGCGGGCCTCTTGTTCGGGCATCGGGGCATTGTAGCACGTATCGAGCCGAAGCGCGATGCGCCCGGGGAAGCGGATATGAAAGCCAAACGCAGCGATCGTGGAGGCAGGATCGGGGGCGCGAAGGGGGCGCGATTGTCGGTTTCTAGGCGTTGAGCTCGTCGCCCTAAGCATCCTCTCCGCGCCCTCTGCGCTTGCTTCTCCTTCCTATCGAATCTTCTCCAGTGTCTTCACGATGATCGCGATGGCCTCGCCCATCTCGCGCTCGCTGATGACGAGGGGCGGGGCGAAGCGGATGATGTTGCCGTGGGTCTGCTTGGCGAGCAGGCCCGCGTCGCGCAAGGCGAGGCAGACGTCCCAGGCCTCGAAGCCCTCCTCGAAGACCACGGCGTTGAGGAGGCCCCTTCCCCGGACGAGGCGCATCTTGGGGCATCGGACCTTGGAAAGCTCGGCCCTGAAGACCTCGCCCAGGCTCTCGGCCCGCTCGTCGAGCCGCTCGTCCTCGAGCACCTCGAGGGCGGCGATGCCGACCGCCGCCGCGAGGGGATTCCCGCCGAAGGTCGAGCCGTGGGTGCCGGGCGTGAACACCTCCATCACCTCGCGGTCGGCCACGATGGCCGATATAGGGAGGATGCCGCCGCCCAGGGCCTTGCCGAGGCACATGATGTCCGGCCTCGCCTCCTCGCGCTGCCAGGCGAAGCGCCTGCCCGTGCGGCAGAAGCCCGTCTGGATCTCGTCGCAGACGAAGAGGACCTTGCGCCTCGTGCAGATTTCGCGGACGGCCTTGAGGTAGCCCTCGGGCGGGACGACGACGCCCGCCTCGCCCTGTATAGGCTCGATGAGGACGGCGACCGTATTGGGCGTGATGGCTGCCTCGATGGCCGCCGCGTCGCCGTAGGGCACCTTCTTGAAGCCCGGTACGTAGGGCCCGTAGTTGACGAGGGAGTCCTGGTCGATCGACATGGAGATAGCGGCGAGGGTGCGGCCGTGGAAATTGCCCTCGGCGCAGACGATCTCCTGATCGCCGTTACGGACGCCCTTCTTCTCGACGCCCCAGCGCCTGGCCGCCTTGACGGCCGTCTCGACCGCCTCGGCCCCGGTGTTCATGGGCAGGGCCATCTCGAAGCCGGTGAAGTCGCAGAGCTTCTTCAGGAAGAGTCCCGTGCGGTCGTTGTGGAAGGCGCGGCTCGTGAGGGTGACCAGGTCGAGCTGGGCCCGGGCCGCGGCGACTATCTTCGGGTGCCGGTGCCCCTGGTTGACTGCCGAATAGGCCGATAGGAAATCGAAGTAGCTCTTGCCCTCGGGGTCGCGCAGCTTGCAGCCCTCGGCCCAGGCTATCACGACGGGGAGGGGGTGGTAGTTGTGCGCTCCGTACTTCTCGTCGAGCTCGATGTAGTCCTTTGAAGTCATGCGATGCCTCCTCGATTCCACGATTATAGCACCACCCTCGAGATCAAGCCTAGCTCGATACGAGTTAAATCATTATTATACAAATAAATAAATATTTATGGAGGGATGTATTTTTATGCATCGCACGATCATCCTCGAGTCTCCGCACTTCCCGGACCCCTCGTTCGGGCGGCTGAGCCCGCTTAGGCTAGCTCATGAACTTGAGCTTCGAGCGCATGGCGCTGCGCTCGAGGGCGAGCTCGCAGAGCCGCGTGATGAGGCGCGAGTAGGGAATCCCGCCGGCCTCGCACATCCGCGGGTACATGGAGATTTTCGTGAAGCCGGGGATGGTGTTCACCTCGTTGAGGAGGACTTCCCCCGTGCGCCGGTCGATGAAGAAGTCCACTCGGGCCATTCCCGAGAGCTCGCAGGCCTTGAAGGCCGCGATCGCCACGCTCCGCACCCGCTCGGCTTGCGCGGGGCTGATCTTGGCCGGGACCTCGAGGCGGGCGCCCTCGGGGTCCAGGTACTTGGCCTCGTAGTCGTAGAACTCGTGGGTCGGCGCGACCTCCCCCGGCGGGAAGGCCTCGGGCTCGGCATTGCCGAGGACCGCGCACTCGATCTCGCGGGCGCTCACGAAGGGCTCGACCAGGGCCTTCTCGTCCCATTCGAGGGCAGCGCGGAGGGCTGCCTCGAGGCCCTCGGGCCCGGCGACCTTGGAGGCGCCGACCGAGGAGCCGGCGCAGGCGGGCTTCACGAAGCAGGGCCAGCCGAAGCGTGCTCCCGCCCGGCGGGCCAGGGCTTCGATATCGCCTAACGCGTCGGCCCGGGCGGCGAAGAAGGGCACGACGGGCAGCCCGGCCCGGAGCCAGAGCTCCTTGGCCTTCTCCTTGTCCATGCCCAGGGCCGAGCCGAGGACGCTCGCGCCCACGCAGGGCAGGTCGGCCAGCTCCAGGAGGCCCTGGACCGTGCCGTCCTCGCCGAAGGTGCCGTGGAGGACGGGGAAGGCGAGCTCCGCGCCCAGGCTCTCGAGCCCCGCGGCGCCCCGGGCCTCCGCCACGAGACCCTGGCCCGGGGCGGCGAAGACCCGCCGGCCCCGCTCGATGACGAGGGAGGATCCGGGCGCCGCGGCGCGCGGCGCGGCCTCCTCGCCCTGGAGGTACCAGGGCCCTTCCTTGCTGGCCCCGACGAGGATGGGCTCGAAGAGCGAGCGGTCGAGGTTGCGCACGATACTCGCGGCGGACTGGAGGGAGACCTCGTGTTCGCCCGACCGGCCGCCGTAGATAATCGCGATCCGCTTCATGCTTTCCCTCCGCGCGCCGCGGCGTCCCGGCCCTCGGCCCCGCCGTCGAAGCCCAGCTCGGAGAGGGCCGCTTCCGCCGCGCCGATCTCGTCGTAGGGTACGGCTCCCTTGGAGTAGATGATGGAATTCTCGTGGCCCTTGCCGAGGAGGGCGACGAGGTCCCCCGGCCTAGCGAGGGAGAAGGCCTTGCGGATGGCCTCGCGGCGGTCGGGGATGAGGAAGAGCCTCTCGCCGCGGGGCAGCTCGGGGCAGCCCGCCGCGATTTCCTCGAGGAGGGCCATGGGCTCCTCGCCCCTCGGGTCCTCGTCGGAGAGGATGACGACGTCGCACCAGTCGGCTGCGATGCGGCCCTGGCGGGGGCGCTTCTCGACGTCGCGCTCGCCGCCGGAGCCGAAGAGGCAGATGATGCGGCCCTTCACCCGCGAGCGCAGGGGCGGGAGGATGGTCTGAAAGGAGGAGGGCGTGTGGGCGTAGTCGACGATGACCTCGAAGCTCTGGCCCCGATCGAGGGCCGTCATGCGGCCGCGCACGGGCTTGAGGCGGGGCAGCAGGGGAATGAGTTCGCCTAACGCGACGCCCGAGGCGCCCGAGGCCGCGAGGAGGGCGGCCAGGGCGTTGCCGACATTGAAGGCCCCCGGCAGCTCGATGCGCGCGCGGAAGCTAGTCCCCCGATGGATGACCGTGAAGGACTCGCCCGAGGCGTCGACCGCTAGGTCCGATGCCGCGAGCTCGGCCTGGCGCTTGCCGGCCGCGCTGAAGGAGAGGGCGGGGAAGGCGGATGCCGAGCGGAAGTACTCGGCCGAGGGGTCGTCGGCGTTCACGACGCCGAAGCGGGGGACCTCTCGGCCTCCCAGGGCCTTGGCCGGGCCCCTCCCGATCGCGCGGAAGAGATTGGCCTTGTCGTCCCGGTACTGCTCCCAGGTCCCGTGGAACTCGAGGTGCTCGCGCGTGACGTTCATCACGACGCCGACGTCGAAGTCGACGTCGCCGAGGCGGTTCGTGCGCGGCGAGAGGCCGTGGGACGAGGCCTCGACGACGGCGAAGCGGCAGCCTGAGTCGCGCATCGAGGCGAGCATGCGCTGGACCGCCGTCGCCTCGGGGGTCGTCTGATGCTCGGGGTTGGGCTCCTCGCCATTCCCGGAGTCCGACATGACAGTGGAGAAGAAGCCCGCGCGAAAGCCGGCGAGCTTGAGCAGCTGATAGATCAAGTAGACTGTGGTGCTCTTGCCCTCGGTGCCGGTCACGCCGATGACGGCGAGCTCGCGGGAGGGCTTGCCGTAGAAGGCCGCGGCGACGGGCGACATCGCGAAGCGGGGGTCGGCGACGCGGAGGTAGGCGACTTCGGGGTCGTAGGAGGCGAGCTCGGCAGAGTGCACGACCGCCCGTGCCCCCGCGGCGACGGCCGCCGGCACGAAGCGGTGCCCGTCGGCGTGGATGCCGGGCAGGGCGAAGAAGAGCGAACCGGGCCGGGCCTCGCGGGAATCGTAGGCCAGGGACTCGATGCCCAGGCCCGAGGGGCCGCGGACGGAGGCGGCCCCGGCCGCGGCGATGAGCTCGTTTAGGGGAACCGACATGGGCCTAGCCTAGCATCCGCGGCCTCCGCGCGAAAAGGGGAGCCGTGGGCGGCCTTTCCATCGGGGGCCGGGCGGCATTAATATACGCATCGCAGGGGGCGCCATGTATAGCGTACGCGTGGAGGCCGAATTCGCGGCAGCTCATTCACTCACGCACTATCGGGGAAAGTGCGAGCGCCTGCACGGGCACAACTACCGGGTCCTGGCCTATGCGCGGGGCGAGAGCCTCGGCGAGGGCGGGATGCTTCTCGACTTCGGCGAGCTTAAGGGCGCCCTGCGCTCGGTCCTCGAAGCTCTGGATCACTCCAACCTCAACGAGCTGCCGGAGTTCGCGGGCGACCCGAGCGCCGAGCGGATAGCCGAGCTCGTCTTCAGGCGCCTGGCCCTCCGCCTGCCCGCTGCTCCCCTGCAGGCCGTCGAGGTCTACGAGACGAGGACGAGCATGGCGCGCTATGAGCCGTGAGGAATTCCCCGCGCGGCGCGAGCCGGGGATCGGCGACTACGCCTCGACCAAGCTGATCGCCTATATCGGTAACAAGCGGGCGATCCTGCCCTTCATAGCCTCCGTCTTCCGCGAGCTCGGCTCCGAGCTGGGCGTAGCAAGCTTCCTCGATCCCTTCGCCGGCTCGGGCTCGGTGAGCAGGCTCGCGAGGAGCCTCGGCTGGTCCGTGGCCGCCAACGACGCCGAGGAGTACTCCCGCGCCGTCAACGATGCCTGGCTCGGCGTCTCCCTGGACGAGCTGCCCGGCCTCTTCCGCGAATGGGGGGGGCTCGGCCCCGTCCTCGCGGGCCTCAACGCCCTGCACCCCCAGGCTGGCGACGCCAAGCCCCCCTGCCCGGCCGCGCCCTACATCGCCAGGCACTACGCCCCGGCCTGCACGGCGGCGGCCGACTGGCGGCGGGAGCGCCTCTTCTACACGCGCGAGAACGCCGTCTTCCTCGATCGCGCGCGTTATGCGATAGAGTATCGCTGGCCGGCCGGACCCGGCGGCCAGGCGGGCGAAGCCGGGCGCGCGGGGGCGGCCGAGCGCGCCCTCCTCCTCGGGCTGCTCATCTACGAGGCGGCCACGCACGCCAACACCTCCGGCGTCTTCAAGGCCTACCACAAGGGCTTCGGCGGACACGGGGGCGACGCCCTCGGGAGGATCCTCTCGCCGATGAGGCTCGAGCCGCCCCTGCTCTGGGGGGGGCCGCCCTCCGAGGTTTGCCGAGGCGACGCGGCGGCCTTCTGCGCGGCGAGGAGCGCCGACCTCTGCTACCTGGACCCGCCCTATAACCAGCACCAATACGGCTCGAACTACCACCTGCTCAACACGATCGCGCGCTGGGACAGGCCTCCCGTCCGGGACGACCGGGAGGACGACGGCTCCCTCGTCTTCGCGGCCGGCATCCCGCCTTCGTGGAAGGAGAGCCGCTCGGCCTTCTGCTCGAAGTCCACGGCGGGCGCCGCCTTCCGCGAGCTCCTGTCCTCGATCGACGCGCGCGCCGTGGTCCTCTCCTACAGCACCGAGGGCATCGTGAGCCCGGAGGAGCTCGTCGAGCTCCTTTCCGACCGGGCGGACCTGACTCTCCGCAGCCTCGATTACGTGAAGTACCGCGGTGGAAGGCAGAGCGCCTCGAGCCGCTCCAGCAATTGCGAGATCCTCTTCGTCGCGAGGCGGCGGACCAGCGCGGGCAAGCCCGATACGGGCCGGCCGGAGGGCGGGGAGGCCGGCGCCGAAGCCCTCCGCTGTCTTCGCGACCTCAAGGCCGAGCTGCGCTTGTCGCGGGCCCTGGCCGGGCCTTTCGCGCCCGCGGCCTTCAAGGCCCTCTGCGGCGGCGGCGAGTCCCTCGCGTTCGGCGGCGGCGCGTGCGAGCTCAGGCTCAAGTCCTATCGCTGCCTCGTGATCGACGAGGGGGCTGACGATGCCCGATCGCTCCTGGACGCCGAGGGCAAGGCCGCCCTCGCCGGTCTCCTCGAGCCTCTCCTGCTGCCAGACAATGCGGCGGCCTGCGAGGCCGCGGCCGGGCTCATTGAGGGCGGGGCCCTCGATCGGAGGCTCCAGGAGCTCGCCCTGGTCTGGCTGCGCAAGCTGGCGTATCGAAGTTACGAGCAGGGCTACCGGCGGCTCTCGGGCAGGCTCAAGGGCCTCGTAGTCGGGAGGGAGCTCGAGCTCGCCTACCTGGCCAAGGAGCTCGGCAAGATGGACGAGCTTTTCGAGGCGAGGCTGGCGGGGCGCTCGCGGAGAACCTAGGCTGGCGAGCTCGAGACTAGGCCCTCGATCCTCAGCGACGAGGCCCTGCGCGCCTCGATGCCCAGCCGGGACATGAAGGGCTCGAGCTCGGCCTTTTGCCCGAGGGCGAGCCTGATCTCGAAGTCCGAGCCCGCCGCCTCGGGCGCAATCAGGCGGGCTTCCAGGACGGACTTCTTCCTTAGGTCGCGGGGCGCGATCTCCATGGCCTTGATCGGCGCGCCGCCTTCCCCGCGGAAGTGCCGCTCGGTCGCCCCGATCCTCAAGAAGGACAGGTAGTCCCTGAACGCGGCCTCGGCCTCGGGCCCGAAGCTCCCGGGCAGACGGATCGAGGCCTCGACGCGGGCGATCGCGGGCATCCCGGGCAGGAGCTCGAAGCCGGCCGCCCTCGCGCCCGCGGCGAGCCTGCCCGCGTCGGGCCCGAGGATCCGGTACAGGGCCAGTCCCCAATAGCGCTCGGCCATGCCATCGAGCGCCGAGCCCTTGGAGAAGAGCGCGTCCTCGGCGTCGAAGGCGGCCGCGCCG
>DBTW01000080.1:12844-15351 GCA_002307245.1 Spirochaetaceae bacterium UBA1306
CGAGCTCGCGCAGGAGGTAGGCCGAGCGGTACTCCCCGGTCGCCCGCGCCAGGCTCTCGGGCAGCGTTAGGCGAACGAGGATCGAGGCGAAGGAGCGCTTGGCGGCCATCAGGCGCTCGAGGCCGCGCAGGGCTGCGGGCGCGGGCGGCTCCGGCTGGGCTGCGAGGCCCGGTCGCGGGGCGAAGGACGAGGCGAGGCGGTAGGCGGCCCGCAAGGCGCCCGAGCCTTCGTCTATGAAGGCGAGGGGAGGCTCCCAGCCCTCGGCCTTCTCCCCTTCCAGGCTGCCTCGGCCGCCGCCGACGAGCCCGGCCTTCCTCGCGAAGGCCTCGAGGGAGGCGCCCGTCCCGCGCGCGAGGCCGCCGTCGTAGGCGATGCCCGCGGCCGGGCAGGCTTCGATCCAAGGCGCGAGGGCCCTCCCTCCCAGCGCGAGGAGCTGGTCGACGTAGTATTCCTCGAAGTCAGCAGCCAGGCGGAATTCGAGGCCGGCCCGCGCGCAATGCCCCTCGAGGCGCCGCGCCAGGCCCTCGAGCCGCTCGCGGTCGAGGCAGGGAGCCGAGTATTGCAGGGGGGTGAAGGGCAGCCGCGCGAGGTAGCCGACCGACACGAGGATCCTCTGTCCCGGGGCGTCGCGGCCCCTTCTCGCCGCGGCGCGCGCCGCGAAGGCCGCGAACTCGGCGAAGTCCGAGTCGTCCTCGATCCCGGCGATGATGTAGAAGAGCTTGAGCTCGCGCGCGGCGGGGATGGCGAGCTTGGCGAGGGCCGCGTCGATCTGCGCCTCCGCGACGCCCTTGCGGTAGAAGGCCCGCATGCGCTCCGAGATGCCCTCGATTCCGAGGGTGAAGGAGCGCTTGTCGGCCGCCAGCTCGAAGCCCAGGAGGGCGGGCGAGTCGGCCAGGAGGTCCAGGCGCTGGCTCATGAAGCTCACCCGCCTGAAGGTCTTGTTCAGCTCGAGGAAGAGCTCGAAGATGCCGGAGTGCGCGTTGAAGTTGAAGCTGTAGACCTCGAGGGAGCTCGCCCCCGTGGCCGCCTTGAGCTCCCGCGCCGCGGCCGCGGCCTCGGCGGCCGGGAGTTCGCGGTAGGGCCTGGACTCCCAGCCCTCGAGGCAGAAGGAGCAGTAGCCGGGGCAGCCCGAGCTGATCTGGAGCCGGGCCGTCGCGGAGAGGCTCCCGTTGAGGACGGGGTAGCGCGGGCGCGCCCGCGGAACCGCGGCGTGGACCCGCCTCGAGGCGGGGACGCCCGATCCGGCGAGCCAGAGTCCAGGGACAGAGGCCAGGGCCTCGAGCCTGCCCCGGCGCGAGGGCCCGCCGCGGGCGGCGGCGAGTACTATTTCGCCTAACGCATCCTCGCCCTCGCCGAAGAAGATGCCCTCGACCATCGCGTCGCTCGCCGCTTCAGTCGCGCCGCCCGCGTAGAGCAGGGCCCCCGCCGAGGCCGCGTTGGAGCCGCCGAGGAGGACGATGGGCGCGCCGCCTCGGGCCGCTCGCTCCGAGGCCCGGCAGGCCAGGCCGGAGGCGGAGAAGAGGTAGGGCAGGTTGACGAGCTCGAGGGCGAAAGAATTGGAGACCAGCACGAGCTCGAAGTCCCCGGGATGGCGGCCCGACTCGAGGCCGAACAGGAAGGGCTGGCCTTCCGCCGCGAGGGCCGCGCGGTCCCGGGCGTCGGGGAAGAAGCCGAAGTCGATGTAGGCCCCGCTCATGGCGGCGCGGCATTCCGCGAAGAGGACGAGGTGGGAGCTCGAGCCCTCGACGTCGGCGAAGGGCGAGAGGCGCAGGATGAGCAGCCTGAGTCTGGCCTCCTCCCAGGGAGGGTTGGCCATGTCTCGCGACACGGCGGGGATGATCGCCTCGCCCGCCGAAAGCCTGCGCCTGAGCTCGGGCCTGACGATAGGCACGAGGGGGCCTAGGCCTGGGGCGGCCGCTTAGGCCCGGGAGTCTTGGCGCCGCGCGTCGAGTCGCCGCGTGGCTGGTTTGCGCGCGGAAATGAGCCTCGCGAGACGGGGCCGCGATGGGCGGGGCCGCGCGCCGCGGGACTGCGCTCCGCTCCGCCCCGCGCGCCCGAAGCAGCCGGGCGAGAGCCCCTTGGGGCGCTGTCTCGCGTGTCCTCTCTGCGGGGAGCCGCTTTGCTAGGAGCCGCCTCGCGGGCTTCCTTGTCCACATCGGCTTTCTTATGGAGGAGCTTGTGGATGGCGGAACGGGGCTTGGCGGCTTCGCCATCGGAAGCGGGGCGCCATGGCGCCGATGCGGGCTTTTTCGCCGTGCGTGGCGCTTCGGGCGTATCGTCCTCGGGGACCCTTCTCGCGCGATCGTCATCGCGCCTGGGGGGCTTGCGCGTTTCGTCGTCCGAGCCGGGGCGGGCCCTTCGCTCGCCGCTCGAGGAACGACGGGGATCCGGAGTGCGTCGCGCGTCGCCGGTAAAACGCGCCGCGCCCGTGGAGCGGGGCGATGCCCCCGCGAAGCGGGACTCGCCTGGGCGGCGCTTGGATCCGCCCTTGTGCTCGTCCTCGCCGA
>DBTW01000066.1:0-10616 GCA_002307245.1 Spirochaetaceae bacterium UBA1306
GTCGGGAGTCCTGGGCGACTATCGCGCGGGGATCCTGGGCGCGCGGAGTCGGGGTTCCTGGGCGACTATCGCGCGGGGATCTTGGGCGCGCGGAGTCGGGGGTCCTGGGCGACTATCGCGGCGACTTCATTCTCTGCGCCAAGCGAGGGCTACGGCGCCCTTTTTCCTCTGACGACTGGCTAGGCTCCACCTCGCCCTACCCTCTTTAGGACAGTCGACGGAGCCCGTTCCTCCGAGGGCACCCGTGGGTCGGCGCTTTTCGAGGCGTGTCGCATCGGTAGGCGAGCAGAAGGCCAGGTAGACTCCGCCCGGCCGCACGAGGCGCTCGGCCAAAGCCCAGGAGGGGCCGATCCAGTCGCGCTCCGGCACGATATCGGGGTTCTCCACGAGAAGGTCGAAGGAGAGGGGTGGAAGATCGATGGCGCTCAACGCGTCCACCGATTCGTAGCCTGGGCGGAGGCGTTCCGGCAGGGCGGCGAGATTGAGGCCCGTGGCGGCCAGGGCCAGGCCGTCGCGGGAAGCGCCCGTGATTCTCTTGGCTCCCAGCTCCCGGGCGGCCCAGAGCGCGACGAGGCCCGAGCCCGGATTGACGAAGAGGGCGTCATTGGGAGCCGAACCCTTCGCGAAGGCCCTCGATGCCGCCTGGGCCGCGACCAAGCTTCCGTAGCCAGGGGTGTCGAACTCGGGCAGGCCCCAGAAGCCTTGGGCGCGGAAGGATATTTCACCCAGCTTGAAGCGCGTCTCCCCACGCAGGTAGGCGCCGAGGGCGGGTTCGGCGTCGGCGGCTCGGCCGGAAGCGCGCTCCATGACGAAGACCTTGTGCCCGCTCCCCCGGGCCTGAGAGACGACAGAGAGGCCAGCCTCGGCGATCCATGCCTCGGCGGCCTCGGCGAGGGGGGTCACGATGACGACTCCCGCGCGACCGCCGGGGGCGAGCAGCCCTGCGGAAAGCCTGGCGAAAAAAGAGGCCAGGACGGGAGCGCCGGCCTTGGCGGGGAGGTTCGATAGCACGAAGTCGTAACCGTCGGTTTCGGGCGAGCCCTCGCCGCCTCGGCGATCATTATCCTTGCGGTCGCCGCCTCGGCGACTATTTTCCTTTCGGTCGCCGAGAAGGCCCCATTCCACGCGCGGGGCGGGCCGAGCCAGGCGCTCGGCGCCGGTCGCCGGGTCCTTCCAGGCGGTGGTTCCTCGAAGCTTGTTGGCGAGACGATTGCGTTCGGCGAAGGCTACAGCGAGGCTGTCTCGGTCGCGCAAGACGACTTCCGCCTCGGGAAAGGCCTTGGCGGCGCAGAGTCCGATCACGCCTACTCCGCAGCCCTCGTCCAGGATCCGGCGGGCCTTCGCGAGAACCTCGTCCCGAGCCACGGCCTTGAGGAGGAGCCTCGTGCCGAGGTCGATATCGAAGGAAGAGAAAAGGGCGTGGGAAAGGTCGAAGCGGAGCTCGACCCCGTTGAACTTGAAGGGGACCGCCTTGTTTACGTAATCGTCGATATCCATCACGGCTTGAGTTTAGCAGAAAGGGAACCCATCGTCTTGGGCCCGTCCCCGCCTGCGACCCGATTACGACCGGTTTCCTTGGCGAAATAGAGGGCGCGGTCGGCGTTTCGGACGGCATCGTAGGAGCCGAGGCCCTCGACGCCCATCCTCGACCAACCGAGGCTCACGGTGACGCGGATTTCCTTGCCCTCGAAGTCGAAGCGCGTCCCTTCCACGACGGAGCGCATGCGCTCGCAGAAGACCTGGACTTCCTCGTCGCTGCCCGCGTCGAGGATCACGGCGAATTCCTCGCCGCCGTATCGCCCGGCCACGTCCCCGGCCCGGACTGATTCCTCGAGGAGGCGCGCGATGCCCCTGAGGACCTCGTCGCCGGCGAGGTGGCCGTATTCGTCGTTCACGCGCTTGAAGTAGTCGATGTCAAGCATGACGAAGGAGAGCTTCTCGCCGGAGCGGCGCTTGCGCTTGATCTCGATCTCGAGGATCGCCTCGATACGGGCGTGGTTATAGAGCCCGGTCAGGCTGTCGCGGGCCGCGTCGTCCCGGAGCCCGTCCTCCCTCGCGCGGACGGTCGCGATCATCTTGTTGAAGAAGTCGATCAGCTCGTCGAGCTCGGTATTGGTGCGCAGCTCAATGGGCTCGAAGCCGCGGTCGCCGATGACGGCCTCGGCCGCCCCGGCGAGGGCCCGTATCGGCGCGACGAGGGCGGCCGAGAAGGCGTACGAGAAGAGGGCGAGGATGCCGATCGCCAAGGCGAGGACGACCAGTCCGGGACCGACCAGGGAGCTCAGGGGCTCGAGGATCCGGTCCCGCGACACCTCGACGACGAGGCCGAGCCCCAAGGTCTCTATCCAGGAATAGGCGCCGACGACCCAAGCGCCCTCATGGCCCTCGTATACGGCCGCGCTCGAGCGGCCGGCTCTCAGCTCGCGGATCGCGTAGCCATCCTCCGGACCCGAGGCAGCGTCGGCGCCGAGCTCCCGAAAGAGCCGCGGGTAATCCGCCCCGGACAGAACCCGGCCGGAACCCTCGACGAGGTAGGCCTTCCCGAGGCCCACTCGGCTCGCCTCGCCGACGATGGCCGAAACGGCCGCGAGGGGTATGAAGCCGACGGCGACCCAGGAGCCTCTGTCGGCCGGCCGGACCGCCGCCGCCAGGGCGATCACGGCGTCGCCCGTCGTCTTGGCCCTGATGAGGCCCAAGACGGGGGGATGGCCGAGGGAGGCTGCCTGGAAATAGGCGCGATCGGCGATGTTGGCCAAGCTAGCCGCCCCCGTTCCGTCGGCGACGACCTTCCCGCCCGGATCGGCGAGGAGGACTTCGCTGAAATGAACCTCGCCCTCGGCGAAGAGGGCGAGGCTCCTCGCGGCTCCCCCGGGCGTCAGCGAGGCTTCGCCTCCCGCGTCGAGGAGCTTGGCCAGGTACCCGACGTCGGCCCTGCCGTCGGCGAGGAAGCTAAGGATGCGGGAGCGGAGCTCGTCGCGACGGACGGTGCAAGCGGCCAGCTCGCGGGCGATGAGGCGCTTCCCGGCGCCCTGCGCCACGACGACACCGATGGCGAGGAAAAACAGGAGCGAACAGCCCAAGAGGGCGAAAAACTGTCGGCGGAAGAGGCCGCCCGCGTAGGGCGAAGGGCGGGCCGCTTTCATGGAACTCAGGCGGTAACCGCCTGAGCTTCCTCCTTGCCGGCGGCCATGGCCGTGATCTCCTCGGCGTTGAATATCTTGTCTATGTCCAGGATAATGATGAAGAGCTCGTCCTTCTTCCCCACGCCCTTGATGAACTCGGCAGCGAGGCGGGTCCCGAAACGGGGCGCGGGCTCCACGGCCTTCTCGTCGATCTCCACGACCTCGTGCACTGCGTCGGCGAGGGCGCCGACGACGACGGCGCCGTCCTGGCTCTCGACCTCCATGACGATGATGCTCGTATCCTTGGTGATCGGCGTCTCGGGAAGGCCGAATTTGAGTCTGAGGTCGATGACGGGCACGCCGGCGCCGCGAAGGTTGATTATGCCCTTCATGAACACGGCGGTGCGGGGCAGCTTGGTGATCTTGGTGTGCTCGAGGACCTCCCGAACCTTGGCTACGCTGATGGCGTACTGCTCGTTGTCTAGAGTGAAGGTGAGGTACTGATTTGCGTTGGAAGTTTCCATTTATTCCTCCGTCTCACACTATTGTAGGCCTGAGGCGCGAGGCAGTCAAATGCCGGGCATTTCTTCTGAGGGCATCCAAGGAAATCCAGCCCATGCCGAGGGCGCTGCCCTTTAGGCAACGGTGCAGGGTCTCGTCCGAAGCCCCGGCCAGGAAGGCGGCGGGCAGGCCTGGACCGAGCTGGCCTCGGGAGCAGGAGGCCAGGGCCTCGGGTCGGAAGCGGGGACAGGCTTCCTGGCAGGCGTCGCAGCCGTAGAGCCTATCGCCCCAAGCGGCCTCGACGGCCGGGGGCAGGGGGCCCGGCACCGAGCTCCAATGCTGCAGACAGAGTTCCCGGTCGAGGCTGCCGTCGCCCCGGAGGGCGCCCGTGGGGCAGGCCGCCACGCAGAGGCCGCAATCCGCGCAATCGGCGCACAGCTCCGGCTCGCCCGGCGAACCTAGCGAAGGCTCGCCGGCGGGCTCGAGCCGGAAGCTCGGCGGTACGAGGAGGATGCCGAGGACTATGGCGCTCCCCGGCCTGGGAAGGAGGAGGAGGCAATTGCGGCCTATGGCGCCCAGGCCGGCCGCCAGCGCCAGGCGCTTTTCGGGGAGCCTCGAATTGACGAAGCGCCGCCATTCAGTGGCTTTCCCCGGCCCGTGGCCCTCGGGCGCGGGAGGCTGCGCCGCGACTACGGCGGCCCTCGCGGAGGCGGCCGCCAACTCGAGCCTATGGCCGAGTTCGGCGTACCAGTTCGCCCTCGCGAAGCGGCCGATGCGCGCCAGGGGGCCGGGGTAGCCGGCGGCCCAGGGCGGGAGCCCGGCCGGGCCTTCGCCGTAGGCCAGGGCCGCGGCCGCGGCCCCGCCCGACTCGCCGATGCCGCAGCGATCGAAGCTCGCCCGATCGAGGCCCGAACAGGCTTCGCGCAGGCTCGCGGCTGACAGGAAGCCGAAGGCCGTAAGCCCGGCCTCGCGCAGGGAGTCCCCTAGGATCTGTTCGTTGCTTCTCACGCCGGCCGCGATCGGGAGCCCTACGGGGCCTTAGCGCGCCGTCTGGGCGTCCCTGCGGGACTTCTCGATCTTCTGCATCTTGCGGTAGTACTCGGTCTGCTTCTCGACCTCGGTGACGTCCATAACGGTGATCTTGTTGTCGACGAGGCGGATCTTGTTGTTCTCGAGGAGCTTGTGCAGCACGAGCGTGCCCTCGTTCATGGGCAGGCCCACCATGCCGATGAGCTCCTTGGGGCCCAGGTCGAAGCCGTAGGCGGCACCCGGCCGCAAGGGGATGCGGTTCTTCTCGAGCTGCATGAGGAGGGCGTCGTAGAGCCTGCCCAGGGGGTCTGAGAGGAGGGTGTTGGCGAGCTGCTTGTAGATGAACCAGATGCGCTCGGATAGGAGGGTCGTGAGCCTGGTGACGATCTGGGGCTGGGTGGAGACCATGCGCTCGAAGTTGGCCTTGTTGACAGCGAGGAGGTAGGCGTCCTCGTAGGCCACCGCGTTGGCGGACCTCGGCTTGTTCTCGAGGAGGGCCATCTCGCCGAAGATGTCTCCCACCTTGAGCACGGCGAGGAGGACCTCGTTGTTGTCCACGATCTTCGTGATCTTGACCGAGCCCTTCTGGATGATATAGAGCTCGGAGCCGGGCATGCCTTCGGAAAAGATCATCGTATCCTTGGGATAGAAGCGATTGAACTCCTCCGTGGAGCCGTCGAGGTAGACGGCCTTGGAGTAGGGCTTGATCTTGCCGATCCGTTCCTTGGCCACGTCGACGTGGGCCCCGTGGGGGCAATGCTTGAGGTATTGGTAGTAGGCGTAGAAGGCCTGGTTGTATTGGCTCTGCTTGGCGTAGTACTCGGCGACGCGGAAGAGGTGGGAGGGATCAACCTCGGCCGTGCTCTTGAGGGTCAGCCTGGTGAGGGCTTCGTCGAGGTAGCGCATGCGCTTGGAGAAGGACATGATGATCTTCATCGCGACGGGCGTGTTCTTCTCGATGAGGGGGCCGTACTGGTCGCGATGCACCGAGATGAGGGTGCAATCGGTCATCGCCTGGGCGGTCTCGATATGGCTGTGGTTGGACATCGTGGAGACGACGCCGAAGGAATCGCCGGGCCCGAGAATGTTGCCGCCCTCTTCCTCGACGACCTCGACTTCCTTCGTGGTGCGCACCTTGCCCGAACGTATGATGAAGAAGCGGTCAGCGTTCTGCTTCCCCTCCACGATGATATATGAGTCCTTCTTGAAGTTCACGAACGAAAGTTGAAGCGGACTATCCATCGTGTTTCCTGACGGTTCCTCGGTGGCCGACTTGGGCTAAGTATAGGATCGGCCTCTTGCCGCTGTCAATTGACGGTTCTTTGCCAAAATCGGGACACCAGCATAATAACACGCGGAGAGGGAGCATTGCTCGATTATCGAAAATATAGCGTTCCGGGCGACGATAAGCGGAAGATCCGGCAAGAAAATATTAATCCGCTATCGTATATGGAATTACAAGAGACGAGTTCCTCATGGCAAGGGGAAGCGAGAACTCAGCTTGAGCACTCGTCCCTTGACTCCCGAGATCGTACTCGGATCGCCCTTGGCCTTGAGGACTTCCATTATATAGCCCGCGACCTCCTCCATCTCCCTGGGGCCCATGCCTCGGGTCGTGAGGGCAGGCGTGCCGACGCGGATGCCCGAAGTGACCATGGGGCTCTTCTGATCGAAGGGGATGCCGTTCTTGTTGACCGTGATGTTCGCCTCGTCGAGCCACTTCTCGGCCTCCTTGCCCGTGATGCCGAGGGGCGTGAGGTCGACGAGCATGAGGTGGTTGTCGGTGCCGCCGGACACGATGCGCGCCCCGCCCGAACTGAGGGAGGCCGACATGGCCTTGGCGTTCTCGAGCACGCGCTCGATATAGGCCTTGAAGGAGGGAGCTTGGGCCTCCTTGAGGGCGACCGCCTTGGCGGCGATGATGTGCATGAGGGGCCCGCCCTGGATGCCCGGCATGATGGAGCCGTCGAGGAGCTCGGACCAGAGCTTGGGCCTGTCTCCCTTCACGGTCATTGCGCCGACCGTGTTGTCCCCGTCGCTTCCGACGAAGACCATGCCGCCGCGGGGCCCACGGAGGGTCTTGTGCGTCGTCGTGGTCGTGAAGTGGGCATGCTTGATGGGGCTCGGGTGGAGGCCGACGGCGACGATCCCCGCGATGTGCGCCATATCCACCATGAACAGGGCGCCGACCTCGTCGGCCACCTTCCGTATCCGGGGGAAGTCGATGATCCTCGAGTAGGCCGAGGCACCGGCCACGATCATCTTGGGCCTGGACTCGCGGGCGACGCGCTCGAGCTCCTCGTAGTCGATGGTCTCGGTATCCCGACTCACGCCGTAGCTGACGATCTTGTAGAGCTTGCCCGAGAACGAGACGGGCGAGCCGTGGGTGAGGTGGCCGCCGTGGCTCAAGTTCATGCCGAGGATCGTGTCGCCGGGCTGGAGGACGGAGAAGTACACGCCCATATTGGCCTGGCTGCCCGAATGGGGCTGGACATTGGCGTGGTCGGCGCCGAAGAGGGCCTTGGCCCGCTCGCGGGCGAGGTTCTCGGCCAGGTCGACGTACTGGCAGCCGCCGTAATAGCGCCGCCCGGGGTAGCCCTCGGCGTACTTGTTGGTGAGGACGCCGCCAGCAGCCTCCATCACGGCGCGGGAGGCGTAGTTCTCGCTCGCGATGAGCTCGAGGTTGTCGCTCTGCCTCGAGGTCTCGAGCCGGATGGCCTCGTAGAGCTCGGGATCCTGCTTTTCGATGAGGGACATAGGGCCTCCTGCCGGCGGGTTATGCGCGCATGATAGCTGAAAGGGGCCCCGCGCTGCAATCGCGCTAGTAGGCGCCGGTGACCTCGACATCGCCCCAGTAGGAGCTGTACGCGAGAAGACCGCTCGAGGCTTCCTCGTAGAAGCTTTGGAAGGACCAGCGCCGCTCCTTAGCGACACGCCTGCCCGAGGGGATGAGGGGGGCCAGGCGGGAGAAGCCGCGGGAGAAGGCGATGTGGCGGTCGTCGATGCCGCCCAGGTAGCGCGAGCGGTCGTCCCAGGGAGCGCGCATGCCCCCCGGCTCGGCGCCCGAGCCGAGGACGGGGTCGAGGGCTATCCAGCCGAGGCCGTAGAGGTAGACTTCGTCCCAATAATGCCTGACCGCCTTGAGGTTCTGGTCGACCAGGTAACCCGCCACGGGGCGGGCGGGAAGGCCGGCGGCTCGTAGGAGGGCCGCGGCGATGATCGAATACGAGTAGGAATCGGCACGCCTGTCCGCCAGGGCGTCGAGGGGTTTATCGCGGGCTCCCCGCTCGGTCCAGGCGAGCTTCGCGAGGAGCCAGTCCCAGACGAGGCAGGCCGCCTTCCAGTCTCCTCTATCGCCGCGGAGGATCTTGTTCGCGAGGGCCTGCACCGCAGCGGCATCCGATGGGACGAGGGGATCGGGGGCCGAGTAGGCCGCCATGAGGGCGGGCGGGTCGCGGGTCGCGGAGCCCTGCCTACCGGGATCGATCGTAGCCTCGACGGCGGAGACTTGCACGAGGAAGGATTGCCTCATCGTCCGCTCCTGGCCGTTCGCGAGTTCGGCGAAGCGGTAGAGGGCCGTGCCTTGGTAATCGCCCACGACGGGCGGGGGCTCCTGCCCGAGTACTCTCACCAGGCGCTGGGAATCGGAGTCCGCTGGCAGCGGCGCCCAGAGGTAGAGCTCGGCGGGGGACGAGACCCTGCAATGAGTCACGCTGACCGACTGGGCGAGGGAGTAGCTGATGCGAGAGGACAGGCGCTTTGAGCCGCCCGAGGGGAAAACGCGGAGGAAGGCCCCCTTGCTGTCGCCCCTTGCCGTCCGGACGAGGACGGGCCCCGAGATGGCCCCGTCGGGTATCCGCGCTCGGATCAGGCTATCCGACCAGAACGCGTAGCCCGCGTCCGACTCGGGGATCGCTATCGTCGAGGGGGATTGTCTGTCCTCGGGATGGACGCCGCCCTCGGTATCGGAAGTCCAGGAAAAAAGGAGCCTCGAATCGCCACGGCTCTCGCCGAAGCCCGAACCCGAAACGGCGACGAGGGAGCCTAGGGTGCCCTCGTCCGGGGAGAGCGCGTCGATGCGCGGCCCTCCGGAGACTCCCGTCGCCCCCCCTTGGATGGGCTTGGGCAGCTTGGCCTCGTTCATGAATATCTTCGGGTTCGAACGGCCCTTGCGCGTGACCACGCGCACGAGGCCGGAGTCGAAGGAAGCGGGGAGCTTTAGCCTGATCCGCGCGTCGCTCCATTCGAGATAGGCGCTGGAGACGGGGGTGAGCCCGTCCGCGTCGACGAAGGACTCCCCCCGCGCCGCGCCGAAATGGGCGCCGCTCAAGGAGAGTTCCTGCCCCGGCGGGCCGATGGCCGGGACGAGGGCGTCCAGGCGAGGCCGTCCGATGACTGAGAGGGCGAGGGCTCCAAGCAGGACGAGGGCGGAGATGCCGAAAAGGCAGCTTAGGGCGATGAGGCCGCGGCGCTTGCGGCGGGCAGGCCGATGGACCGATGGACGGAGGCTCGGGGCGGAAGGGAGCTCGAGGCTCACTTACCCGCCTTGTCGGCGGGCTTGTCGGCGGGCAGGTCGGCGGCGCGCTGGACTACGATCTCCAGGCGCAGGGAAGCCTTGCCGGAGCTCCCGATGCCTAGGGGGAAAAAGAAGACGGGCTCCCCGTAATCGACCGACAGGGTATCGACCGTCGTGTGATAGGAGAATCCGCCCTCGGCCGGCTTGATCCAGACCTGGCCTTGGGCGAAGAGGGTGACGCCCTTGCCGTCGGCGTTGGTGAAGGGAGTGATCTGCAAGATGACGGCGAGGTTGGAGCCGACGAGCTTGAAGGGCACGGGCGTGCCGGGCACGGCGTACTTGACGCTGTCGGATTGCCAGGGCTGGGCCCTTTCCGGCCCACGGCCGACCGTGGAAGGAGCCGCGCCCTGGCCGGCGTCGGGCGAGGGAGGTCCCTGATCGAGGCTGTCCTGGGGGATGACGGCATGGACGCGGACGACGAGGGCCTTGTCCCTCAGGGCCTCGGGTATGCCCTGGGCCCTGATGCCGGGGAAGGCGGCGAGCCCGGCGAAGGCCAAGGCCGCGAGAGCGCGATTCAAGGCGAGCTGTCCCCGAGGGGCGAGCCGCTGACGACCTGGCCCCCGCGCATGATGACGGGCTTGCCGGCGCTGCCGAAGGTGGCGCCGGTCGGGAGGTTTATGGTGAGGGTGACTTGACCGTCGCCCGAATCGAGGTAGCGAAGGAGCTCGTCCATGCTCGCGGGCATGGCCTGCGGCGGGGCGATCTCGCCGGAAGCCACGGTCCTGATCGCGGCCCTTCCGGAGGAGGGCTTTAGCGCGATGAGGGTCGTGGCGCCGCCCAGGAGGACGACGAGGAGGGCCGCCGCGGCGGCGATGGGAAGGGGCAGGCTGATCGAGCGGCCCCAGGCCGGGCGCGCGGCCGAGGAGGCCGCCGCAGCCTGGGAGCGGGCCTCGAGCAGGGAATCCAGGCGGACTCGGCCGCGCTCCAGGGCGGCCGCGACCGCGGCATCGTCGGCGGAATCGCCGCGGATGCCCTCGCCGAGGGCGCGATAGCCCGCGGCCACGGCGGCGCAATCGCCGCAGGAAGCCAGGTGCTCCTCGAGGCGCTCGCGCCAGGGACTCGGCACTTCCCCGTCGACGTAGGCGGAGATGAGATCGGGATCAGGACACATGCTTGGAACCCTCCCCGAGCTTGGCCAGCAAAGCCTCCCGGGCACGGAAGGCCCGGACCTTGACGTTGCCTTCGCTGATGCCGAGCGCGCGGCCAATTTCCTTGTAATTCAAACCGCCGTACTCCTTCAAGACGAGCACCGACTTGAGGGACTCCGGCAGGGCATCCAACCCTTTCTTGAGTTCCTCGGCCGACTCGTCGCGCAACACTACCTCGTCCGCCCCGCCCGAGCTGTCCTTCTCGCCGCGCCACCACTTCTCGTAGGCCTTGGCCTCGCG
>DBTW01000066.1:11006-11173 GCA_002307245.1 Spirochaetaceae bacterium UBA1306
CCTCGGCCGACTCGGGCCCGCCAGTAATGCGGACCGCTATGCGGATGAGGAGGGGAGCCGCCGCGTCGTAAAGGCGACGGATATCGTCCGGCCCGGGAGGCCCGCTACTTGAAAACAATCGCGGTCTCCCGGGGTTACGGACGAGCCGAAGAGCGGCTCACTCGAGC
>DBTW01000097.1 GCA_002307245.1 Spirochaetaceae bacterium UBA1306
GATCCACGAATATCAGAGTGATAAACCGTCGGCGAACCGTTTCTCGGCCTTTGCTCGAATAGCCCTGCCAGGCAAGAAATGCAAAGCAAATGAAAGTCACTATTGACCGGTCACTTCATATCAGCAGGCTGTTGAAAAACTCGACGCTTTTCAACAGCCTGCGATGCAATTGCTCGAAAACCTTCGGTTTTCTGCGCAATTGCGCAGATCAAGGTAATGTTGAAAAAGGCTCGGTTGGCCTTTTCAACATCCTGTTAGAACTTCCCCGCGCCCGCCCCCGCGAGGACGCTCGCCTTAGCGGCTTCCGCGGTTTCAGCCGAATAGCTGTAATAGCTCGAGGGCGTCCAGCCGACCAACGCGGCCGTGTCCATCTCGATACCGGTGACGCCGACGCTGCCTGAGTCGTACCAGTAGCCTTCGTTGCTCGCGTCGTCGTAGGCGGCGAAGGCTTTGGCGACTCCGTCGAAATAGTTCGCCTCGGAGTATATTCTCGCGCGGTCGCCCACTCCTATGGCGTAGCTCCCGATACTCGAATAGTAGTTGTTGTAGACGTGGACTTGCCCGAAGCGGACGCGAGGCAGGCGTTGGACGACATCCCGATAATAGTTGTGGTGGAAGGTGACCTTGAGCTTGTCCGTATCGTTTGTCGATCCTGTCCCTCCGTTCGAGTCGCTGCCTCCGATGAGGGAAGTCTTGTTGTGGTCCCCGAAGACGTTCCAGGAAATAGTCACGTAGTTGCTGCCGTTGGTCACGTCCAGGAGGCCGTCGTGCGTGACCCATTCCTTGGCGTTGGCCACGCCGTCAATCGAATACCAGGGCAAGGTGGAGTCGGGCCTGTCGCCGTCGCTCAAGCTGCAGTGGTCGACCCAGATATAGGAAGCTGCATTCACGATTGTGATGTTGTCGTATTCGGAGTTCATCATGCCGCCCGAGTCGCCATAGTCCCAGGCGGGGAAATAGTCGTAGGCATCGAGCACGGATACGTTGCGGATGACGATATTGGTCTTGCCGTTAATGTAGAGTCGGCCGTTCTTGAAGCCGGAGCCCGCGCCTATCCCAAGTATGCTCGTATTGCTGCCGATATTGACGACCACGACGTTTTTTTGCCTGGCATAGCAAGCGCTCCGCACCGCGCTCATGGCGGCATTAACGCCGGTCGAGCTGCAGCCCGCGATATAGGCCGACTGATAATCTTCATAGCTAGGGTAGCTGCCGCCGTAGCCCGCTTGCGTGAGGAAATCGTAGGCGTCGAGGCTGGCGTCGGAGTCGTCGGCGCATAGGTCGATCATGCCGTCGACATAGATGATCTTGGCCGTATCGCTGATCGCCGAGCCCCCGCATCTTAGCGCATCGATGAAAGCCGATCGCGTCGAGACCGAATAGGTGTTCGCGGCGCTCGCCCCGTAACCGCCGGGGCTGGTTGGGGCCCCTGAGGCTTTCGCCCAGCCGTCCGGCGAGGTCGAGGGATCGGGCTTGCCGGTCGCGGCGATGGGCGGAACGACCGCTGGGTCATCATCCTTGATCGTATAGGCGGCGCTCGCGACGGCGCTGTCCGCGTAGCCCGACTTAGTAGCCTTGGCGTAGAGGGTGCAGGCGTCGGTGATTGTATAACTCGCTCCAATCGAATAGGTAGCGCCGTCGGTCGAGTAGGAGATGCTAGCTCCCGCAGTTGCGCAGCTTATCGTCACCGATGCCTGGCTTGCCACGGCGCCGGCTGCGAGGCTAAAAGTCGGCGTGGCGACTTGCTCTTCTGCGGCGGGTGCGACGGTCTGGGCAGTGTCCTTGCAGGCGAAGAGGGAAAGGGTGACGGCGAGGATCGGGACCAGGAGAGATTTGGCGGCGTTGCGGTCAGGACACGGCATGGGGATTCCTCGATTGGGCGTTAAGATGGCGATCGGCCAAACCGATCCGGAGTATGAGAAAAAGCCAGGCCCGGCGAAGGGAGGGGGCGATCTCGCCAGGCTCCCGCGGAACCGCGACCCTCAGCTTCGCCGGCCGCTGGGTCAATTAATCGTCAGCGCGATCTCGGAGAAATCGACTATGCACTGCCTGGCGGTGAATAAACCGACATAATTATAAGCCGAGTCTTTGGCGCTCAGGTCGATCGTATATCTTGCCTCGGCCTCGGCGCCGTACTTCACGGTTATCTCGGAGCCGACCTTGGTCATGCTTAGGGGAATGGCGTCGCCGGCGACCGGTGCCACCAGCGAGGCCGCGTAGGTATAAGGTACGGTCATCACGGCCGAGGAATCGGTGACCCTCCCGAAGGAGCTGTACATCGTGCCCGCGGCGGCGGTGGTGATTTTTAGGGGGCCGCATGCTATGTAGTTGCTCGTGATGCTGGCGTCGAAAGTGTCGATGTACATATCGTCGCGGAGCATAATGCCGAAGGAGACCTGCGCGTTTGACGTGATGGCCACGATGGTCGCCTTGGCCGTGATGGTGAAGTCGGCGTCGGCGGCTATCGCTTGGAAGTACATGGCTAGACCGTCAGTACTGGCCGCGATCTTGCCGCAAGCGGACCCGTCGTTGGTGGTGCCGCTCGCGCCGAGCGTGCCCGAGCGCATCGAGACGCCGCTCGCGGTTTCGGCGATCCCGTAATAGGTGGTATTGATCTTGCTGGCTCCGCCACAATCGCCGAACACGGTGCCCCACCAAGGATCGGTGGTCGACCATATGGTGCTCATGTTGGTCGGCGGGTAGTAGCTGGCCTGGACATAGCTGGGATTGACCGTGAGCATGGACTGCTGGGGCTGGGTAATATCGGCCTTCACGTAATCCTTGAGCGAGCAGCTAGAGGACGAGAGCGCGTTCGCCATCAGGTAAGCGACGGTCGCGGCGCCGTACTCGTTGAGGTGGGTATTGTCGACGCTACCTGCCTTGGAGTTCGTCCAGGCATGGTAATACAATGTGCCGTCGGAGCCGCCGGCCGCTGCATAGGCGGCAGTGTAGAGCTCTTTGGTCAGGGCGGTATTGTCGATGACCGCGACGCCGAGGGCGCTACCGAGATCCCTGATGCATTGCGGGTAATCGCCGCCGGGGTATGCCGCCAAGCTACTTGTGACGATGTGGCCGGCGTTACCAGAATAATCGTTCGAGGCGCTACGGCGGACGATGGGGGTACAAAGGATCGGAATGGCGCCTTTGTCCTGCGCCATCTTAATGTAGTTAGTGTAGAGGCAATACTTGAAGGAGCCTGGGTCTGTTACGTCCGTGTTCGGGTTCGTATAACGCGCAACCTCCGCCTTCTCGTCGTTATGCCCGAAACCGATCATCAGATAGTCGCCGGCCTGGATCGAGTCGCAGAGCGCCTTATAATCATCCTCGATGAGGTAGCTCAGGGAGCTACGGCCCGATAACGCGAGATTGCTGACCGTCACGCTGCTGTCGAGGTAGTTGGCTATCTTTGTCCCGTAGCCGTAGCGCGGGTAATAGTAGGTCGTGTCATCGAAGCCGCATACGGTCGAGTCGCCGACCAGGTAGAGGGTCACCGTTGGCGTCGCCGAGATGGCCGCCGCAGTCGCGGCATTGCCGGCTGTATCCAAGGCCGCGACGGTGAAGCTGTACTCCGTCCCGTTGGCGAGTTCGGTCACGGCGTAGCTCGTCGTGCCCTTGGCGACGCTGATCGGCTGGGTTACCGCGTCGACGGCGGGCGTGAAGCCGATGCTAACGGATGCGAAGTCGCCGTCCGCGGGCTCCGTCCAGGACAAGCCAACCTGTCCTGGACCGGCCTTGGCCTTTAGCTCCTCTACCGATGAGGGCGCTGTCAGGTCCTTCTCCTCCTTCGCTGTATTGGCGCAGGCGCCGAGCCCAAGCGCGACGAGGGCCGCGCAGAGAATATTCGCGAATAACCGTGATCGCTTTCGCATGTTTCGCTCCCCAAAAGGCATGACGCGCAGGCGGGTAAATTCCGTAGCCTGCGATCTAGGGCAGTATCATGGGGAAGTCCCGAGAGTGGACATATAAAAAGCTGTCGCGAATTTACAGTATATCGCCTAGTCTCTTCTTTGGACCCAGTCCTTGGGGCTCATGCCCGTGTTCTTCTTGAACACGAAGGAGAAGTAGCCCTGGTTCTGGAAGCCCAGGCGCAAGGCGATCTCGGATATCTTGATGTTGCGGGTCTCGAGGAGGATCTTGGCCTGCTCGATTTTAAGCATCTCGTGGAGGGCCTGGACGGTATAGCCGGTGAGGGCCTTGGTTCGCCGGATGAGGTAGGACTTGGAGATGGAGAGTTCCTTGGCCATAGCGCCCAAGTCGGTCATCTCGCCCATATGGTCCATGAGATAGTCGACGACCTTGCGCGTGTCGATCCCGAGCCTTCCCTGCGGCCGATCCTCGTCGGTGTTGAGGATGCTCGAGACCCGCTCGCTGCGCAGGAGGCTCTCGCGCAGCCGCAGGTTCCGGCCCTCGCGCACGTAGGCGGCGTAGAGGGAGTGGCTCAGGAGGGCCCGTACGGCGTCGTAGAGCGCCACGTTGGAGGGGCCCATCTCCATGAGGGCGTAACCAAGGTATTGACCGGAGTAGTAGAGGATCTCCATCATCATCGCCCAATGCTTGTCCTGGGGAAGGAAGGAACGGGGGATGAAGGCCGACTTCGCGATGCGGTAGGGAATCTTCTCGATGGGGACGTAGCTGGGGGGATGCACGAATTCGAGTGACGCGCCGCCGAGGTCGGGGAGGGCCTCTTCCTGCAGGACGAGCATCATCCCGGGGATCTCGAGCTCGCCCAGGTGGAAGCGCAGGGCCTCCAGGACCTCGGCCCCGTTGAGGGCCGAGGCGAGGCTGATGGCGATGCGCGCCAGGTTGTTGAAGCGGTAGGCGTCGGTCTGGTGCGACTTCTCGTAGTAGCCGCTCGAGACCGAGATGAGTACGCGGGCGCGGTGGAACACGTCCTCGGCGCGGCGGGCCAGGTCGAGGTCGCGGCCGACCGCCTCGAGGGCCGCGCTGCGCAGCTCGGAGACGAGGCCCTGGTAGAAGGCCACGCGCGAGGCGATGAGGCTGCGCTCCGATGCGAGGGCCCCCTGTAGCCAGACGAGGAAGCCCTCGGCGGTCTCGCCGCGGATATCGCCGATGAGCGCATCGGCCAGGCTTTCCCTCGAGGCCGGGGGCAGGCTGGCGGCCGAGGCCCTCGCGCGGCGCGCCAGGGCGGCATAGGGATCCGAGCCGGCGGTTCCCGCGATCGGCTCGGGGCAGGGCGGGGATGCTTGGGCGGAGCCCGCCGCCTCGATCAGCTCCTCGAAGCAGCCGCAGGAGCGTCGGACGATGAGCGCGGAACCCACGACCTGGGTCTCGTGCGGGGCGACCGGGTTCTCGATGCGGTCGAGGAGGAGCTCGACGGCCGCGTAGCCGCGCTGGAAATAGCGCAGGTCCACGGTGGTGATGGGGCAGGCCGAGCTGATACTCTGGAGCTGGTTGTTGTAGCCCGTCACGGCCAGGTCGCGCGGCACGCGGATGCCCCTCTGCGCCAGCTCCTCTATGACGCAGGCGGCCGCGACGTCGCTCACGGTCACGAGGGCGTCGATGTGCTTCCGCTCGCGGAGCTCGAAGCGGCCGCAGAGCGAGGCCATCCAGCGGCTGATGTCCTTGGGCTCCAGGGTCTCGAGGACGCCGACCATGGCCGGGTCCTCCGCGAGGCCGCGCGCGGCGAGCTCGGCCCTCCAGGACTCGAGCCGCTCCTCGTACTGCCTCCCGCCGGAGCAGCCCAGGAAGCCTATCCTCGCATAGCCGTGCTTGGCCGTCAGGTGGTCCATGACGAGGTGGATGCCGTCGGAGCTGGAGGTCGAGATGCAGGGCACCGCGGGCAGGATCGGCACGCCCAGGGCGACCATGGGGAGGGGCTCGAGCTTCGCGTGCAGTTCCTCGATCCGCTCGTAGCTTAAGTAGGCGGAGAGGGAGGAGGCCCAGGTGACCAGGCCGTCGATGACCGCGGGCCTCATGAAGCGGTACTTCTTGAGGTAGTGGTCGATGAAGTCTATGTCGTCGGAGAGGGAGTACTTGATCGCCCCGGCGAAGTTAATGAGGTTGATGCCATAGTCGGAGGCGGCCTTCGTGACGCCGGCGATGTATTCCTGGCCGATGACGCTGCGGAAATCCGCTATCCCGGCGAATCCTATGGTGACCCTGTTGCCCGCCCTCTCGCGGGCGGACAGGAACGGTAGTTTCTTCATGTCGCGGCCAGATTATCCCACGATTCGCGCGCCGATGCCAGGGAAAACGCGAGGGGGCCCCGCCGCCGCGCGAGGCTCGATCAATAGAGCTTCCGCAGCTCCTCGGCCATGATCCCGAGGCCGCGCTCGAAGAGCTCCTCGGGGCCGGCGTAGTTGAGGCGAAAGCATTCCCTCGAATGGGTCCAACCCTCGGCCAGGTCGAAGAAGAAGCCCTCCCCGGGCAGGACGATCACGTTGCGCGCCTTCAGGCGGCGATAGAGCTCGCTCGAGCCTAGGGGCAGGCCCTTGAGCCAGAGCCAGAGGAAGATCGAGCCCTCGCACTCGTGGGCGGCCCAGGGCAGGTCGCCCAACTTGTCCGCGACGATCTCGAGGGCCGCCCGCGACTTAGCGCGGTAGTAGGGGCCCACGACCTCGCGCGACAGCTCGAGGAGGCGGCCCGAGCGCAGGATGGGCTCGGCTATCGCGGGCCCGAGGGAGCCCGTCGCGAGGGAGATGATCGCGTTGGCCGCCGAGAGCGACTCGATCAGCTCGGGCCTGGCGATCACGATGCCGGTGCGCAGGGCCGGCAGGCCGATCTTGGACAGGCTCATCGAGAGGACGATGTCCTCGTTCCAGACGGGCTTGGCCTCGCGGAAGATGATCCCGGGGAAGGGGAGGCCGTAGGCGTTGTCGAGGATGAGGGGGATACCCCGCTCGCCGGCGAGGGCGGCCAGGCGCAGGACCTCCTCGTCGGTGATCACGTTGCCCGTGGGGTTGGTCGGCCTCGAGACGAGGATGGCCCCGATCGAGTCGTCGATCTCCAGGCCGTCGAAGTCGACGCGGTACTTGAA
>DBTW01000210.1:0-6958 GCA_002307245.1 Spirochaetaceae bacterium UBA1306
CCCCGCGTATTTGTGTTTTATGATTGTGTCAGGACTCGTATCGCTGACGATGCCGACGATGGCCTGGTTCGGGACTCGCAAGGAGCTCGCTCGCACCTTCGCGATTTTCCAAGTAGGCGTCTTCATTTGGAGCTTGTTTGAAATCGGTCAATGGGAGGCCGTCACTCAAGCAGCCGGGCTCGAATACCTGCAGATGCAATTCCTCGGAATATGCATCATCCCTCCTTCAATATTGCTTTTCGCCAAGGCCTTGGCGAAGAAGCCGGCCTCGAGGCTTGAATCGGCGCTGCAATTCCTGCCCGCGCTGCTGTTTATTGCCCTAAGCTCCTCGAACGAAGTCCATCACATATTCTGGTACAATGATGGCGATGGCAGTCTTCCCGTCGATCCTAAGGCAGGTTGGGGCTTTTGGGCTTTCATTGTCTATGCATACGTCACTTGTACCTGGGCTGTCGTCATCGTGCTCAAGGTGACGGCCAAGGCGCGCGGCGTCTTCGAGCAATGGCTCAAGCTTTTCCTAATGCTTCTATTTTTCCCTTTCATTGTAAATATCCTATTCATCGCCATCGCGCATGAGAGTTCGGTCTTCGATCCGACGCCCATCGCCTTCGCCTTTTCGGGCCTCGCGATAATGAGGGCTTTGCGGAGCTATAACCTCCTCGATACTGTGCCCTACGCCAAGAACGTGATCCTCGAGTCCATCGACACCCCCATTCTCGTCATAGACGCGACCGGCCTCATCGTCGGCTCGAACGACGAGGCTATGCGTATTTTCCCCGACTCAGGCGGCCTGGAGGGCCTTCCTGTCTCGACGCTCTCCCGCGAGTTCGATGGACTCGGGGCCGACGGCGCCCAGCTTCGCTGGTCGAGCGGAGGCGTCGATTACCTTGTCAGCAGCTATGTCCTTAAGCAAGGCATTGTGCGCTGGCGCAGCCGACTGTACCTGTTCCGCGACATTTCGGCTCTCGTACGCACGCAGCGAGAGCTCGAGGCCGCCAAGGAGAGGGCCGATGCCGCGAACGCGGCCAAGAGCGCCTTCGTGGCGGCCGTCAGCCACGAGCTGCGCAATCCCCTGAACTCAATAATCGGCCTGGCCGATCTCGATCTCGCGGCCGATCCCCCTGTGCAGATCAGGGAAGACCTTGAAGTCATCCTCTCGTCGGGCAAGCTCCTCCTCGGTCTCGTCAACGATCTTCTCGATCTCTCGAAGATCGAGGCGGGGCGGATGGAGTTCGAGAGCGTCGACTTCGACCTGCGCGAGAAGGCCATGTCCGTCCTCAGGGTCTTCAGGCCCGTCGCCGAGAAAAAGGGTGTCTTCCTGGACATCGAGCTCGAGGACGGGACGCCCCGCTATCTCCGCGGGGACCCCCTGCGCTACGGCCAGATCCTCATGAACCTCGTGAGCAACGCCTTGAAATTCACGGAGCATGGCGCGGTCACCATCGAGATCGCCCCGATAGCGGCCGACCCCGCGCATTCCGGCCCGCGGTCGATAGGCCTGCGCAGCTCGGTGCGCGACTCGGGCATCGGCATCGCCCCCGACAAGCTGCCGCGGCTCTTCAAGGAGTACTCGCAGGCGGACTCGAGCGTCAGCAGGCGTTTCGGCGGCACGGGCCTGGGCCTCTCGATCTGCAAGAAGCTCGTCGGCCTCTTCGGCGGCGAGATCGAGGTGAGCAGCGTCCCCAGCGAGGGCAGCGTCTTCACCTTCACGGCCTACTTCGAGCTCGGGGACGCCGCCAAGGTCGAGGTGGCTTCCCATCCCGAGATCGCCGGCGCCTCGAGCAAGCGGCTCCGCGTCCTCGTGGTCGACGACGAGGCCATCAACATCGCCGTCGCGAGGCGTTACATCGAGAGGCTCGGCCACGTCGTCATATACGCGAGCACGGGCGCCGAGGCCGTAGCCATGGCCTCGAAGGGCGGCATCGACCTCGTCCTCCTCGACCTGGGCCTCCCCGACATGGACGGCTTCGAGGTCTGCCGCCATATCCGCATCGATACCGCGGCCCTGCCCGGCGGCGAGCCGCCGATCGCCGCCATGACGGGTCGAGTCGAGTCCGGGGTCCGCGCGGCCTGCGCCCAGGCCGGCATGATCGACTGTCTTTCCAAGCCGATCGTGCCCGATTCCCTCGACGAGCTGCTCGCCCATGTCGTGGCGGCCGCCCGGGATCTCGGGCCCCGCGCGGCTGCGACCGTGCAGCCGCCCATGGTCACGGTATCGCCCGGGTCGGCCTCCGCCCCCGCGGCGCCCGGTTCGCCCCTCATCGACGAGCCGGCCTTGCTCGAGCGCCTCGACGGCGATGAGGTCTTCATGCGCGAGCTCTTGGGCATCCTGGTCGACGAGGCGCCGGAGAGGGTCGTCGCCTTCGAGACCGCTCGCGCCGCGGGCGACCTCGATGCGCTGCAGCGCCTCGGCCACGCCCTGAAGGGCAGCGCGCTTTCTCTCTGTGCCCTGCCTCTAGGGGCAGCCGCGGGCTTCATCGAGACTTCATGCGTGAGCGCGAAGAAAAGCCTGGGCTCCGGCCCCGCATCCCACGAGCTTCCGGACGCCATCACGCGGGGTCTGGACGAGCTGAAATCGCTCCTGGCGCGCACCGTCGAGGAAGCGCGGGGAATGCTCGGCTGCTGACGCCGTGTTCGAGTGAATATTTATCCATTTCATCCTTAGAAGCTCCTCAGTATTGCGCTATATGAGAAAATTAATGTATAAAAAGAGCTTAACGAACCAAAAGGAGGTTCTATGCGGAAAAGTCTAGTAGGACTCGTCGTCGCAGCATCGCTCGCGACGCTTTTTTTCGCCTCGTGCGGCCAGAAGGGCGGCTCGGGCGCGAACATGATCTTCAATAATGGTGGCGAGCCCCAGTCGCTCGATCCGGCCCTGACTTCCGGCGTGCCCGAGGCAAGGCTCACGTACTCCCTCTTCGAGGGCCTCGTCGTCAACGATCCCCAGACCTCGAAGGCCGTACCGGCCATCGCCGAGAGCTGGACCGTCAGCGCCGACCAGAAGACCTACACCTTCAAGCTCCGCAACGCCAAGTTCTCGGACGGGACGAAGATCACCGCCCAGGACTTCGTGGACTCCTGGCTCCGCGTCCTCGATCCCAAGACCGCGGCCCCCTACGCCTACATCATCGGCGACAGCGTCGAGGGCGCAGGCGCCTTCAACGCCGGCAAGGGCTCCGCCGCCGACGTCAAGATCAAGGCCGTCAACGCGGGCACCTTCGAGGTCACCTTCGTCGGGCCGCTTCCCTACGCCATCGACATGCTCACCCACAACGCCTTTGTCGTGACGCCGAAGCACGCCATCGACAAGTTCGGCGCCGACTGGGTCAAGCCCGCCAACTTCGTCGGCTCGGGCCCCTTCATGCTCAAGGATTGGAAGCCCCAGGACAAGATCGTCGTCGTCAAGAACCCGAAGTACTGGGACGCGAAGAACGTAAAGCTCAGCAGCCTCACCTACCTCGCCATCGAGGACGGGAACGTCGCCTACGACAAGTTCAAGGCCGGCGAGATTGACTGGCTCGCCGACGATTCCGTCCCGCCCGCCAAGATCGACGAGATCAAGCTCCGCCCAGACTACCAGGTCACCGCCGGATCCTCGATCTACTACTACATCTTCAACGTGACCAAGAAGCCCTTCACCGACGTCAAGGTCCGCAAGGCCCTCTCCATGTCCATCGACCGCAAGGCGATCGTCGAGCAGGTTCTCAAGGCCGGCGACATCGCTTCGGCCGGCTTCGTGCCCGCCATGGCCGGTTTCACGACCACCAAGGGCAACGAGTACAACCTCGACGAGGCCAAGAAGCTCCTCGCCGAGGCCGGCTACCCGAACGGCAAGGGCTTCCCGAAGGTGACGTTGATCTACAATACCAACGCCCGCCACAAGGTCATCGCCGAGTTCGTGCAGGACCAGTGGAAGAAGAACCTCGGGATCAGCGTGCAGCTCCAGAACCTCGAGTGGGCCACCTTCCTCGACACCCGCCAGAAGACCCACGAGTTCCAGGTCACGCGCGCCGGCTGGCTCGCCGACTACCTCGATCCGGGCAATTACCTCGACATGTTCAAGACCGGCTCGGGCAACAACGACGGACTCTACTCGAACCCGAAGTACGACGAGCTCCTGGCCAAGGCCTCTTCCTTGCCCGCCGGCGACGAGCGCAACAAGACCCTCGAGGCCGCCGAGCAGATCCTCATCACTGATGACCAGGCCATCAGCCCCTTCTTCTTCTACGCGAACAAGAGCCTTGTCGACCTGACCAAGTGGAGCGGCGTCTACAGCAACGCCATGGATATCCACCCCACGAAGTGGATCGCCAAGAAATAAGTTCCCGCCTTTTAAGGCCGGGGCGGCCCTCGCGGGCCGTCCCGGCCCTTTCCTAAGCAGGTAAAAGATTTAAGGCGCGACGCGTCAATAATTTCTCGCGAGGGGTTCGCCATGACCCGGTACATCGTCAGGCGTTTTTTGAGCCTTATACCGACCATGTTCCTTATTATTGTCTTCGCCTTCGCCATAGAGCACCTCGCTCCCGGCGGCCCCTTCTCGAGCGAGAAGAAGCTCCCACCAGAGATCCTCGCCAATGTCCTCGCCAAATACCACCTCGACGAGTCCCTGCCCAAGCAGTTCCTGCGCTACATGGGGGACATGCTCCGGGGCGACCTCGGCCCGAGCTTCAGGTACAAGGACTTCACGGTCAACCAGCTCATCGGGCAGGCCCTGCCCGCCTCCATGCTCCTAGGGGGCCTCGCCCTTATCGTCGCCGTCGTCCTCGGCCTCGGCGTGGGCGTGATTGCCGCGCTGAAGCAGAATTCCTGGATCGACTACGCGACCATGTCGCTGGCCGTCATAGGCATCTCCGTGCCGCTCTTCGTCATCGGGCCGGTGATCAAGCTGGTCCTCGCCCTACAGCTCAAGTGGCTGCCGACCTCCGGTTGGATCGACGGGCGCAACGGCTGGATCGTCCTGATCATGCCCGTGATTACCCTTTCCTTCCCTTACTTCGCCAGCATCGCGCGGCTATCGAGGGCCTCCGTCCTCGAGGTTCTGCGCGCCGACTATATACGCACCGCCAGGGCCAAGGGCCTCACCGAGGCGACCGTCGTGTTCAAGCACGTGCTCAAGGGCGCCTTGCTGCCGGTCATCTCCTACCTGGGCCCCGCCTTCGCGGGCATCATCACGGGGACGGTCGTCGTGGAGACGATCTTCACCATCCCCGGCATGGGCCGCTTCTACATCCAGGCCGCGACGAACCGCGACTACACCCTCATCATGGGCGACGTCATCGTGTTCAGCCTCATCCTGGTCGTCATGAACTTCGTCGTCGACGTCGTATACGGCTTCCTCGACCCGCGCATCTCGTACAAGTGAGGAGTGGCCATGAAAGCCGATAAGGCCGAGCGGGTCGACGCCCAGGTAAACGAATTCGACCAGGCCATGAAGCCGGTCTCGCTCTGGGCCGACGCCTGGCGCCGGCTCAAGAAGAACAAGATGGCCTTCGCGGGCCTCTATATCGTGACGTTCTACATCGTCGTCTCGATGCTCGCTCCCATCCTCCCGATCTACTCCTACGAGGACCAGGTAATCGCGCACACGAACCTTCCCCCCTCGCTCCGGCCGGCCGGAGAGGTCATGATCGAGACGAGGGTCGCCTATATGCGGAAAGTCCTGAAGGCCGAGGCCCGGAGCTCCTTCAACGAGAAGGAGGAGGCCGAGATAGCCGCGATGAAGGCCGACGTCGCGGTGAACCCGGACCATAAGCGGGTCTACGTCCTCGGCACCGACAACCTGGGCCGCGACATGCTCTCTCGAACCCTCTACGGCGGGCGCATCTCCATCATGATCGGCCTCGTCGGCACCATCACGGCCACGCTGGTCGGCATCCTCCTGGGGAGCATCGCCGGCTATGCGGGCGGGCGAGTCGACAACTTCATCATGCGCTTCGTGGACATCCTCTACGGCCTGCCCTACATGCTCATCGTCATCATCATGATGGCCGTGTTCGGGAAGAACATCCTCAACCTCTTCGTCGCCATCGCCCTGGTGTCCTGGCTCACGCTGGCCCGCGTCGTGCGCGGCCAGGTTATTAGCCTCAAGAACGCCGAATTCGTCGAGGCGGCGCGCTCGATGGGCGCCAGCCCCGCGCGGATCGTCTTCCGCCACCTGACGCCGAACACCCTCGGCGTGATCGTGGTCTTCGCGACCCTGCTGGTGCCGGACTTCATCATGAGCGAGTCCTTCCTCTCCTTCCTGGGGCTCGGCGTCTCGGCGCCGCTGGCCTCCTGGGGCTCGCTCGTCTCCGAGGGCGCCAACACTATGGAGCTCTATCCCTGGCAGCTCCTCGTGCCCGCGATCGCGATGACCCTCTTCCTCTTCGCGATGAACTTCCTGGGCGACGGCCTCCGCGACGCACTCGACCCGCAGAGCAAGAACAGGCTCTAGGGCCCGAAAGGAAAGACCTGTGACCGACGAAGTCATCCTGCGGGTCAAGGACCTGCGCACTTATTTCAGCACCGACGAGGGTATCGTCAAGGCGGTCGACGGCGTGAGCTTCGAGCTGCGCAAGGGCGAGACCCTCGGCATAGTGGGCGAGTCCGGCTCCGGCAAGTCCGTGACCAACCTCTCGATCATCAACATGATCCCGAGCCCGCCCGGCAAGATAGCCGGCGGGGAGATCCTCTTCATGGGGGAGGATCTGCTCAAGATGCCGGCCAAGGACATCAGGCGGATCAGGGGCAACAAGATCTCCATGATCTTCCAGGACCCCATGACCTCCTTGAACCCCTTCCTGCGCATCTCCTCGCAGATGACGGAGACGATCGTCCTCCACCAGGGCCTGGATAAGCAGGCCGCCAAGGCGAAGGCGATCGAGATGCTGAGGCTGGCCGGCATACCCGCGCCCGAGAAGCGCATCGACCAGTATCCTCACCAGTTCTCCGGCGGGATGCGCCAGCGCGTCATGATCGC
>DBTW01000210.1:7215-8346 GCA_002307245.1 Spirochaetaceae bacterium UBA1306
CAGCGCGTCATGATCGCCATGAGCCTCTCCTGCAACCCCGAGATTCTCATCGCCGACGAGCCCACGAGCGCCCTCGACGTGACGATCCAGGCCCAGATCCTCGACCTCATGAAGGACCTCACCGCGCGGCTCGGCACAGCCGTCATCCTCATCACGCACTCGCTGGGCGTGGTGGCCGGGATGTGCGACACGCTCTGCGTCATGTACGCGGGCCGGGTCGTCGAGCGCGGCGCCACCGAGGCGCTGTTCGCGGCGCCCATGCACCCCTACACCCAGGGCCTCATCAAGTCGGTGCCGCGCCTCGACGTCGCCGCGACCGGCGAGCGCCTGTCCTCGATCCGCGGCCAGCCTCCCAACGTCATCGACCTGCCCGATTGCTGCCCCTTCTACCCGCGCTGCGACAAGGCGATGGAGGTCTGCAGGCGCAAGTACCCGCCCTCGGTCGACTTCGGGGCCTCCGGTGGCCCCGTCGCGAAGGGCCATACGGCCTCCTGCTGGCTGTACTCGGAGGCGAAGTAAGATGAGCGAAACCAAGGAGCTCCTCGAGGTTCGCGGCCTCAAGATGCATTTCCCCTATGGCGGCGGCCTCTTCGGCGGCCAGAAGGGGAAGATCTACGCCGTCGACGGCGTGGACTTCGCGATCGTCAGGGGCGAGACCCTCGGCATCGTCGGCGAGTCGGGCTGCGGCAAGTCCACTACGGCCCGCGCGATCGCCCAACTGTATAAGCCCACGGCCGGCGAGGTGCTGCTCGAGGGCCGGGACCTCACGAAGCTGCGGCCCCAGGAGCTCATCGCCGCCAGGCAGAACATGCAGATGGTCTTCCAGGATCCCTACGCCTCGCTCAACCCGCGCATGACCGCCGGCGACATCATCGCCGAGCCCCTGCGTATCTACCAGCGCCGCGGCATCCTCTCGATGTCCCGCGCCGAGACCGAGGAGCGGGTCGAGCTCCTGATGGAGCGCGTCGGGCTCTCGCGCTTCTTCAAGAACCGCTATCCCCACGAGTTCTCGGGAGGGCAGCGGCAGCGCATCGGCATAGCCCGGGCCCTCGCCCTCAGGCCCGCGCTGATGCTCTGCGACGAGCCCGTGTCGGCCCTCGACGTTTCCATCCAGGCGCAGATCCTCAACCT
>DBTW01000210.1:8632-8879 GCA_002307245.1 Spirochaetaceae bacterium UBA1306
AAGGATTTGCAGGAGGAATTCGGCCTCACCTATCTGTTCATCGCCCACGACCTGGCCGTCATCCAGTACATTTCCACGCGCGTCGCCGTGATGTACCTCGGCATCGTCGTGGAGATCTCGGGCTCGGCCGAGCTCTACCGCAAGCCCCTGCATCCCTATACGCAAGCCCTGCTGTCGGCGGCCCCCATTCCGGACCCGGTCATCGAGAAGGCGCGGCGGCGAATCATCCTCACGGGCGACGTGCCCT
>DBTW01000150.1:0-8219 GCA_002307245.1 Spirochaetaceae bacterium UBA1306
ACACCAACCTCCGCGCCCGCGGGCACAGCCTCGACGGCGTGCTCGAGCTGATGGGCGGCCGCGTCTCGTTCAAGGAAGAAGGTTATGCGGTCGATCTGACCTTTCCGCAGGTCGTCTACCTCCCCGAGGACGCCGTCATATCCCTCGAAGACCAGACCGCGCGTTGGAGCCGCGGCGGCGTCCAGCGCAGCCTCCGCATCCTGCCCGACAAGGTCTACGTCCACCCCACCGGCTATCGCATTCGCATGGAGCGGCATCCGGGCTCGGGAGCCTGGAGATTGGTGGGCACGGCCTCGGACGGCCTCCTGTGCCACAAGCCCTGCACGGTATCGGGCGGCGGCAAATCCGAGATCGCCAAGTCCATCCTCGACGCGATCACCTACTCGCCCCTCATCATCGGCGACTACAGGGATGACATGGCCGCCGTCAAGGCGATCATGGAGCGGGATTACTCGAACCGCTTCAAGGGCGACGAGGTCGATCGCCGCGACATACTCTCCAAGCAGCGCTCCCTGGGCTCGGTCATCAAGTTACTCTCGCCATCGCCCCTGTTCACCGACGACTACAACGCCTGGCTCAGGACCATACCCGAGCGCATCAAAGCCCTCGTCTTCTTCATCAAGCGCTTCTACCAGCCCGACTGGGGCGGGGACTGGGCCTCGCGCTTCACCGTCGACGCGGTCAACGGTACTACGGGCAACATCCTAAAGTTCGAGGGCCGCGCGGTCCTGGGCTCCTACCTCCGGGTCGGCCGCGACGAGACGGGCATGCGCCGGACCTTCAAGCTCAGGCAGGACTTCATGCCCGCCGCGAAGGTGCAGTGGGAGGACGACATCACGGCGAGCGTCACCGTCCCCGCCTCCCGGCTCTCGGGCCTTCCCTACTGGGTCGATCCGACCTTGAGCATCAAATTCTGCAAGAACATCGAGGCGCGCTTCTTCCAACGCCCCGACGACGCCGTCGTGAGGGGCTACGACAGGCAGGCCGAGCGGGATCTCGCGCGGCGCGACAACTTCATCTCCAACTTCGAGCCCCTGCCCCGCTCGGAGGCCGGAGAGATGTCCGAGAAGTGCGTGAGCCTCACCACCTATTCCGAGCCGATGCGCGAATTCGTCGAGGGGGCCGCGAACGACAAGTCCTTCGAGTGGTTCGTCGCCTCGGACAGGCCGCGCATGGTGAACGGCGCCCCCTCGAAGAACCCGCGCTACCTGCAGCTCGACCCCTCCTACGTCGATCCCCTCTCGCGCTACCTCGCCGACCTCGGCCCCAGGCTCTACCGCCGCGTCCGCGCCGACGAGCGGGTCATGCATCCGGTGAGCGCGACCCTGCCCGGTAGGCGCAACAACCCCGCGGACCCCGCCTCGGGCATCAGGCCGCTGGCCGTGTACGGGCCCATCCACTACCAGGACCTGCCCGAGCTCTTCATGGACTTCGTCTGCAGCCTCACCGGCAAGAGCCCCTCCACGACGGGCGCCGGCAGCGAGGGCGCGCTCACGAAAGGTCCCTTCAACTGCCTCTCGCCGACGACCGACCTCAACAACGCCCTCCTCTCCTTCATCCTCACGGGCTACGGCGGCTTCACCACCGCGGCGGGGCACATCGGGCGCAAGTACCGGATGGAGCACGACCTCTCCCTCCTCGTGCCCGAGCTCTGGGCGCGTATGGGCACGGAGGAGCGCAACCCCGAGAACCTCAAGCGCTCGGGCTATCTCGAGAGGATCGAGGACTTCGAGTACGAGGGCGAGACAGTGCCCGCGAGCAGGCTCGGATGGCGCATAACGCCCCTCTTCGTGACGACCTATCTCGGCAGGATCTTCGACACCCCCTCGACGGTCTTCTCCGACGACATGCTCCGCCCCGAGCTGCAGTCCCTGCCCGACTTCGTCGACGGCGTGCGCAACATAGCCGAGGCCCAGGCCAAGTCGGCGGCCGCCTACTTCGAGGACGGCTCGGTGGAAGCCGCCATCCCTCCCCTCAAGGCGATCCTCCACGTCATGGCCAAGGGCAGCTACCAGGGCAGGAGCATCCACGATCCGGGCGTGCGCGAGCTCTTCGAGCGCAACTACGTCCTGCACTCCGACTGGTATCGCGATAGGCTCGAATCCTACCGCGACCGCGAGGCCGACTACGTCGCCGCCTCGGTCAAGCGCCTGCGCGACTATCTCGCGATCAGCGCGGAGGCCGGCTCCGTGGCGGCCCGGCGCGCGAAGTCCGAGCTCGCCCGCGCCGAGGAGCGCCTGGCCATACTCGGCCAGGCTGGATACATGGACATGATCGAGGGCTCCATCGGCCTCGATCCGCTCTTCCGGGGCGCATCGAAAGGAGTACGGGCATGAGCGGAGACCTTCTCATCGTAGGCATAGGCGAGCTCGCGACGAGCCGGGGCAAGACGGCCCGCCGCGGCGACGCGATGCGCGACATTACTCGCATCCCGGACGCCGCGATCGTCGCGCGCGATGGAGTGATCGCCTACGTGGGGCCGCGCACCGGCCTCCGTTCCGAGATGGTCGAGGGGCTCGAGGCCTTCGACGCCCGCGGCGCGACCGCCATGCCCGGCTTCGTCGACAGCCACTCCCACTTCGCCTCTTCGGGCTATCGGGCCGACGAGTTCCTCGCCCGCGTACGGGGCGCGGGCGACGAGGGCATCCATGACGCGGGAGGAGGCGTCCTGCGCTCCGTGGAAGCAACGAGGGGTACCGACCTCTATGAGCTCACCCGCCTGACCGAGGCCCGCGCCTGGACCATGGTGCAGCAGGGCGTCACCACCGTCGAATCGAAGTCGGGCTACGGCCTCGACCTCGAGACCGAGTTGCGCCAGCTCGAGGTCTCGATCAAGGCCTCGGAGCAGGCTCCCATAGACATCGTACCCACCTACCTCGGCCTCCGCGCGACGCCGCCCGAGTTCGAAGGCAAGGCCGAACGCTACGTCGACTATGCGATAGCCGAGGTCCTGCCCGCGGTGGCGGCCCAGGGCAGGGCCCGCTTCTGCGACGCCCTCTGCGAGGCGGGGGCCTTCTCCGTATCGGATTGCAGGCGCTTCCTCGCCGCGGCCAAGGCTCTCGGCCTCGGAGTCAAGATCCACGCCGAGGGCTTCGAGCGTTCGGGGGGCGCGGCCCTCGCAGCCGAGCTCGGAGCGGCGAGCGCCGATCTTCTTATCGCCGCGAACGAGGAGGACTTCCGCCTTCTCTCAGCCGCGGGCGTAGTCGCGACCTGCCTTCCGCTCACCTCGTTCTGTCTTAAAAGACCCCACGCAAATGCCCGCGCGATGATCGACTCGGGACTTGCCGTGGCCCTCGCCACCGACTTCGACCCCGGCTCGTCCTGCTCGGGCTCGATTCCCCTCGCGATCGCCCTCGCGGTGCTGTCCATGGGACTGTCGATCGAGGAGACCCTCACCGCCTTGACCCTGAACGGCGCCGCCGCCCTGGGCCTCGCCGAGGACCGCGGCAGCCTCGAGGAGGGCAAGCTCTGCGATTTCGTCCTCCTCGACGCGCCCTCCGTCGATCATCTGCCCTACAGGACCGGCGTGAACCTCGTGACGGCGACCTTCAAGGGCGGCGAACTCGTCTACAGGGCCTAATTCAGCAGAGGCGTGCCGAAGCCCATCGCGGCCGCGCAGAGATTCATCTGTCGATCAAGGCTCCAGAGCTCAAGCTCGGAAGCCGGAAAGGCGGCGCACCAGACGGCGGCGCTCGCCAAGTGGAGCGCGTCGAGACTGCGGACCAGCAAGGGAAAGCTCCCTTCGGCCCTTCGAAGGACCTCTTCAGAGAGCCGCAGGCGATCGATCGTCCTGCCCATCTCGTCGAAGGCGCGCCGAATGCCTACCGCCTCCTCGGGGCCGAGCTGATTGGCGCGCAGGGCCCGCTCGAGCACCCGCGCGAACTCGATCCACATGAGGCGCGAACTGCCTATGGTCGAGTCCCGAGGGACGCGGCTCAACACATCATTGTCCTCGAGGTAAAAGGCTAGGACAACGCTCGTATCGAGGTAAACCTTCACCTATCGCCGCGCTCCGCAGCCAACAACGAATCCGAGTCCAGCTTGACCGAATCAGGATATCGAGACCTGACGGGCTTGAACGGCCCCGAAGCCTTGCGCTCCACGAGGAGCTCCGCTTCCGTCCCGATAGGCACGAGCTTGGCGATCGGGACCCGGCGATCCGTAACGACGAAGGACTCGCCCTCCCGCACTTCGGAAAGCTTCTCGGAGAGCTTGGCCTTCAAGATAGTCACATTTACGGAAGTCATATAGTCAATAATATGACCACATACATCACCAGTCAAGCTTAAGTACCAGGCTTCTCCTGCCGCCGATTATCCGCTTTACCGATTTTCGCAGGATGTTCGCGCGACGAGGCAAGGACCATTGCGACCTCGGTCGAGGCCGGCTCAGACGGCATTCAAGTCGAAGTATGGCGAAAACGCTCCCCCCGCGTGAAGGCGTAGAGCGACACCGCGCCTATCACGGTTATGAACGCGACGGCCATGGGAGGTTTCAGGCTCTCGCCGTAGACGAAGAGCCCGAGGGCCAGCTGCAGGCTGGGCGACAGGTACTGGATGAAGCCCATCTTCGTGAGCGTTATGCGATTCGCGGCCGCAGCGAAACAAAGCATCGGCAGGGCGGTGACCAGCCCGGCCAGGACGAGCATGAGCGTAGCGACCCCGTCGGCCCCTCCGAAGGCGCCCGCTCCGGCGGCGTGCCTGGAGACCAGGAAGGCCAGGGCCAGGGGCGAGGCTATGATGGTCTCGGCGGCGAGGCCCGCAAGGGGCGGCAGAGCGGCCTTTTTCTTGACGAGGCCATAGAAGCCGAAGCTCAGGGCGAGGGCCAAGGATATCCAAGGGAGCCTCCCCATGAGGATCGAAGCTATGCCTACGCCCAGGGCGGCCAGGCCGATAGCCCAGGAAGTCCATCTGTCCATCTTCTCGCGGAAGAAGATCGCGCCGAGGGCCACCGATACCAGGGGATTGATGTAGTAGCCGAGGGAGGACTCGGTGACATGGCCCGAGTTCACGGCCCAGATATAGATGCCCCAGTTGAGGGTGATGAGGATCGCGGCGCTCAGGGCATAGAGGGCCCGCCTTCGGTCTCTGAAGAGAAAGGCGAGCGAGCCAAGCCTTCTCGTGGCCACGAGTGCAACCAAAGTAAAGAAGGCCGCCCACATGATGCGGTGGCCGAGGATCTGCAGGCTCTCGACGCCCGAAAGCCTCTTCCAGTAGATGGGCAGGAGTCCCCACATCGCATAGGAACCCAAAGCGGCCAGTGTGCCGATTCTCTGCTCGCGCGGTGAAACATCGCTCATGGCCTATTTTAGGAAGAATGCTCTTTTCTGGATAGCATTCTTCATACCGATCCGAATTAACACTCCGGATTCGTACACCTTAATGGATTCTCGGTAAATGATGACGGTGCCGTACTATAGGAGCCCACGAAAACGAGGCGAGTGCCGACGAGATTGCATCCCCTGGCCGCTTGAACTGGCAAGTCGAGCCGCAGGCGGCCGAGGCTAAGGCGAGACTGAACTATCTGGGCCGCTTGAAGCGCGGCGTTCAAAGTCCGAATAGGTCAGGATCTCAACTCCACGGAAGGGATGGAGAGTAGACGCAGAGGCCCTTGCGGTACATGCCGAAGCGGTGCAGGAGATCGAGACAGCGCTCCAGGAAAGCGAAGGCATAGTAGCGTCATTTATGCACCCAAACAAAAGGCCAGCCCGAAGGCTGGCCTTTAACTATCATAGGGATAATGAGTTAATTCGCGTTCGCCTCGGAGAGAAGGCTCTTCGCGAGATCCACGTCGTCACCCACGAAAACATTGCCGGAGAGGCCCGAGCTGATCAGGGTCTTGGCCTCGGCCTTGGCGCCCGAGTCTATGTCGAGCCTGGCGAGGAGGAGGGCGCGCGGAGCGGCCCAGGTGCCCGAGGAGGCCATGCCACGGAGGAGCTTGACTGCGCGAGCGGAGCTGTCGGAGGCGGCGAGAGCCCAGGCCTCGGCATATTGAGCGGAATCCAGCTCCTCGCCCTCGGCGGAGGCGGCCGCCTCGTGGAATTTGGCGGCAGCGGCGGTGAAATCACCATCCCGGACGAGCTGGCGACCCTCTTCCATGATCGCCGACACATCGGCCGAATCGGAAGCCCAGGTGACCGTATCCTTGGTCGGCTCGATAGCGGCGCCGCGGACAGCAGCGACCGTGGAAGTGCTCGTCGCTGCCTTGGGATCGACTAGCTTGCCCAGCTTGTCGAGGGCTCCGGCCTTGTTCTTGGACGCGACCGCTCCCTGCTTGAGCAGTGCATCGAGGGCATAGGTCCCCGCGGCGGTGAGCGATACCTTGCGCTTCCCGTCGGTGAGCTCCAGCGAAGCGCCCGAACCCAGACGAACCGTGGCGGAAGAGTCGAGCACATCGCCCATGGCGACAGCCTGCCAGGCTGAGCCCTTCTGAGAATCTACCTTGCCGTCCGCCCAAGAGACGGTAAGAGGAACGGCGGCTGCGGAAAGGACAGCCACAAGAAGTACTATCGAAGCTACCAAAAGTCTTTTCATATTATCCCCTCCATTTAGACTCTTAATATACCGCGCTTCATTCGCGGAAGTCGGCAAATTCCCCGTTTTCTACGATTTCTTCGCGATCTTCCTTTTTTTTATCCTCCTGCTCCACATAAAGCTCCGTGCCCGGCGCTGATTCTTTCTGCGGCGCAGGGAGCTTCTTGCCCACAGGCGCGGAGCTCCTGGGCATAGGCCTCAGCTCCGTTGCTCCCAAAGTAGATGAGCCCTCGCTCGCCGCCTTCGCGCCGGTTGCGGCTGCCGAAGCTTGGCTCTGAGAGACGCCCGAACTCCTGCTCGCCTGCGTTGCTGCTGGGGCCGATTCTTGCGCGCCGGACGAGCTTCTGGAGGATCCCTGCCTCTCAGTATAGCGCACTGCCGTCTCAGTTTTCGACTTGGCGGCGCGATTCAAGAGGCTGAAGCCCGAAGCGTCGATGCCCGTAGAAGCGCCGACCCGCGAAGCCACCGTTGGCGCATAACGCATGCTGATGGGCTGCATGACGATGGCGGAGCGGACAGTATCCGCCCTCTGGGCCTCCGCGGAGCTCGAGAAGTTCCCGTCGTTGAACTTGATGTTGAAGTCGGAGTCGGAGAGGAGGTTGGAGGAAGACGAGGAGCGAGCGATACTGACAGTTTTCGGCTTAGAGAGAGACACTACGCGAATAGAACGAGCAGTCCCAGTATTAGCAGTATAAGTCTTATCACCGCTGCTCCACGTCATCGTGAAATACTGCGCACTGCCATTACCAGCCGCATCAGTCACATAGAAATAGAAGGTATTGCCGGCGGCAGTCGTAACGTCAACCGTTGTGCCGTAGGTAACGGAACTAGACATAGCTGTAGTAGTACCAAAATACACTTTGCTCAAACCGGAACCGCCAGTATCCGAGGCGCCCGGGGTTAAGGTTGCAGCCTCGCTGGGAGGGCTAGTGTACGAGGCAGTAGGACTACTAATCGTCGGCTTGGCCGCGTCAATTCCATACGAAGCCACTGCGGTGCTGTATGCCGTACTCTCATTGCCGGCGGCATCGGCAAGAGTGATATTCACCGGGATGCCGGCAGTGGACGTTTGCGCCGTATCCCCGGAGGCGACGGTGTATTTGATTGTATAAGTAGTGCCGCTAGAAGAACTCAAGCTCACTGCCGACGTATCACCATCGACCGACGCAGAAGTCCCAAGCGACAGTCCAGAGGCGTCCCCCGTTAATGTAAAGGTGATCGTAGCGCCTATCCCGAGCAGTGTCGATGAAGTCGCGGCGCTAAGGAGGGAGACAGACGGCGAACCAGATGCCGTAGGGGCAGCGGGCGCGGTTACGTCCTTCGTCAGGCCCAGCGTGCTGCTCACCGTCGACGTGTTCCCTGCCTCATCCGTCACGTAGGTCGTGAAGCTCGTCGACGCTATGCTCTGCAGTATCGTCGGCGTCACCGTAAAGCTCGCGTACGTCGCCATACTGTTCCCCACAGCCGTCACGTCAGCGCTCGACACCGTGTATGTCAGCCCGGTCGTGCTTCCGCCCAGATACAGGGTCACTACGTCGTTAGCCGCGCACCCGCTCTGCAGCTGCGACTTCACCGTGATCCCGTTCGTGTTGTAGTCCGCGTAATTGATATAGCTCGTGTTCGATCCGCTCTTCGCTGGCGTCAGCGTCGCCGTCACCGACACGTCCTTCGTCACCGTATTGCTCG
>DBTW01000150.1:8469-9166 GCA_002307245.1 Spirochaetaceae bacterium UBA1306
TCCTTCGTCACCGTATTGCTCGAATACGTTCCCACGTTCCCGGCCCCGTCCGTTATCCGCACCGTGTACGTGATCGTCCCATCGGTCAGCCCCGACAGGTCAATCGAGCTCACGTTCTGACCCGTTCCCGTGTACGTCGTACCGCCCGTCTTTGTGTTCGGCGTCGTCGCGCTGTCCGTGAAGACGTAGTTGTACGTCGGCGTCCCAACCGTCGTCCCCTCGCTGCTCCCGATCGTAAAGCTGATCGCCGCCTTATTCGTATTGTTTACGTAGCTCTGCCCCAACGTGATCGTCGGCGCCGACGGCGCGACTATATCCTTGGTCTTGGTGCTCGTTGCAGCATCCCCAATATTTCCAGCCACGTCAGTCAGTGTAACGCTGAGCGTTAAGATCCCATCTCCAAGACCGCTAAGATCGAGGCTACTGATTGCCTGCGTCGCACTCGTAATAGTCCCTGTATTCGTTACAGCAGTACCGCCGCCGCTGCTCGAGATGTTATAGGAGTAGGTCGCACCCACCTCAGCTCCGCTAAAACTGAAGTCAATCGCTGTATAGTTGCTCTTATTCACGTACGCCGGCGTTATCGCGGCGCTATAGCCAGTAGGTGCATGCGCGTCGACAATCGGCGTGGACGCGGCATCCGGAGAAGTCGTAAATGTCCCGGATACGTTCCCCGCCGCATCGGCCAGCGTCACGC
>DBTW01000067.1 GCA_002307245.1 Spirochaetaceae bacterium UBA1306
GGGCGGTCACTTCATTATGACTAGGTTCGAATGAATGGCGTGAGCCGGACAGCATTGGAAAAACTCTCGGGTTTTCCCATAAGCTTTGCAATCCTAAAGAAGCATTGGTTTATGATTGCCCGATGCGCGCACCAAGTACTTTTACCATATATACTTGAAGATATAACTCTAAAGCTTGATGGTTTTTGATTTTCATGAGGCTGGGCGAATCGGCCAGACTCGAACCAAGGTTCTTCACGCGCTCCGTCGTAAAGGTGCTCGTACCCATGGATCTCAGAACCCCTCGCAGATAGTCGCGAGCCAGGCAATCGACGTCATAGGTGAGATTGCGCTTGGCCTCGGGGTTGAGGAGGGTATTCCAGCGCCCCTCCAGTTCCCGGAGGTATTCCTCGAGGCCGTAGCCTTCAGGCAGGAGCTCCTTGGCGATCATGTTGGCGGCAGCCTCGAACTCCGCCCTTCGTTCCTTGGCCGTGAGGCCGCGCTGACCCTTGGCCGTCCGATCCTTGGCCTGGGCTTCCTCCAGGGCGGCACGTGCCGCCTGGGCACGGGCCGCAGCCTTCTCCTCGCTGCTCTTAGTGAGCTTATGCAGCATGCGCGCGAGGCTCGAGAGTATGGGCGTGGAGTACCAGAAGGGCAGGAGCATCTTCGCGTCGACAAGGAGGGGCTTGCGGCTTAAGTCGAGAAGCTCGTCCACGGGCACGAGGTCGTCCTTGTAGAACAATCGGGCGATATCGGGAGGCAGCTCTCCGCGGGCGGCCATCTCGTCGCGCACGAGGGGCAGGAGGCGGTCCTGGATTAGGGCGTCGAGCAGGGCGAATCGGGAGCCCACCTGGGCCTGGAGCTCCGCGCGGAAGGCCTCGTCGTCGTCCATGGCGGGGCAGCTGCGGAAGTCCTCGAGCATGCGCCTCCATTGGTCGAGGATGCGCGCGCGGAGCTCGGAACGGGCCTCGGATATCTGCCGCACGGCGAGAAGGAGGATCTTGTCCTTCGACACGTAGGCCCGCCTCGGCCCGGCCGCGACGACGAGGATATCGGGCAGGGCCCCGTCCTCGGCCTTGACGCAGCGCTCGCGCACCCTCGCCTCGAGCTCCTCCCTGGCGAACTTGCCGAGCACGGGAACGCCCTTGGCGTCGCGGAAGGCCAGGATCTCCTCCATGCTGAAATGGAAGGGAGGCTTGCGCATTCCCGCGTCGACGGACTTGACGGCCGCCTCGAGGTCCTGGAGCCTCTGGGCCTTGCCGCGGTAATGGTTGACGTAGAACTCGCACAGGAGGGCCGATTGGAGATAGGCCCAGTCCTCGGGGGCCTTTTCCTTCTTCTTGTCGAGGTCCTTCCGGATGGCGCTGATGAAATAGGCCCAGAAGGGATAGGTAAAGTCGGACTCGGAGAGGACTATGGCCTTGGCCGCGTCGAAAGGCTTGGTGAGCACGGCCTGCATCGCGTCCTTGAGCTGGCCTTCCTTGCCCGGGAAGGCGTTGACCAGCTTGTTATACATGTATTCTTTGTTGGCGTCCTTGCGCAGGTACTGCCGGAGCTTGAGCACGGAATACTCGAGCAGTTTGTCGGGGATGTAGGCGGAGGGCACGACGATGGGCCGCACGCCCTCGGAGAAGATCACGCGAATGAGCGGCACGCGGTCCTCGACCGAGCGGCCGGGCCTGGAATCGGAGATGGAGGCGAGGTCGGTATCGACGGATACGCCCTGGATCCATTCGCTCGGCACGGTCAAGTGCAACGAGTCTTCGTCGGGGAAGGGCACGTCGGGGTTCTCGTCCATCCGCCGGTACTCCTGGAGGAAGGCCTCCTCGAAGTGCTCGGGCAGGACGATCGATCGGATCTCGTTGCCAATGGTCTCCAGGGAGAGTTTTTTTTCCTTGGCGAGGAGGAAGAGTCGCGGGATGAGCACGGTGTCGGGGTTGAGCGAAAGATCGCGATACAGGGGCTCGGATTGGTCGGAAAGGCGGGCTTGGCGCTGTACCGACAAGGCGAGAGTCTTGTAATCCAGCTCGGTGAGGCCGTTGCGATTGGCGAAAGACCTGACGACTTGATAGACGTCGATACCGCGTCCCATGGAGCCGTATCGTAGCTGATACAGGGCCTCCAGGGCAAGAGAAAAGAAAAAGCCGCTTCCTGGGAAGCGGCTTCATCGTAGCCCGAAGGATAGCGACTTCAGGCTCTGGTCTTGTGTCTGTTTCTTCTCTTCTTCTTCTTGCGCTTATGAGTCGCTATCTTCTTGAGCTTTCGCTTCCTACCACAGGGCACTGTAGCTCTCCTTAACGTAGCGATTGACGACTATACATGCGCCGACCCGAAGCGTCAAGTAGGGCTATCCGCCGGAGCCGCCCTGGGCTACCATCTCTCCATGAGTGACGAAACGGGCGGAGAGCTCACGCGTGAATGCCTCACCGAAGATTGCGGCAAGACGCTTGGCCTCGAGGCCCTCGCGGCCAAGCTCAAGGGCAAGCCCGATTTCGAGCCCAGCGAGCATTACTGCAAGGGAGCGGGAAAATACTGCTCCGACGACGACTTCTGCGTCCAGCTCGTGGCCCATGCCCATCTGCCCTCCCGCTTCGGCGATTTCGAGCTCTACGGTTTCTACGATGCCCGAGAGGACAAGGAGCATACGGCTATGGTCCACGGCGATGTACGGGGCGGTCGGGGCGTGCCCGTACGACTCCACTCGGAATGCCATACAGGCGACGTATTGGGCTCGCTTCGCTGCGACTGCCGTGACCAGCTCGAGGCAGCCCTGCGCTATACTGGGGCCCAGGAGCGAGGCGCCGTAATCTACCTCCGCCAGGAAGGTCGGGGCATAGGCCTGCTCAACAAGATCAAGGCCTACCGGCTCCAGGAGCTCGGACTCGACACGGTAGAAGCCAATGTCTATCTCGGCTTCCCCGGCGAGGCCCGAGACTACAAAGTGGCGGCCAAGATCCTCGGCCTCCTCGGGATCGAGTCAGTGAGACTCTTGACGAATAACCCCGATAAGCTCGAAAAGCTCCTCGCCGAGGGCATGGAGGTCGAGGGCCGCATCCCCATCGTCATTCCGCCCATCCCCGAGAACGAAGGATACCTGGCCACGAAGCGGGATCGGATGGGCCACCTTATCTAGCGTCCGAGGCGCGCCAGGACGGGGCCAGGCCCGGAAAAGGGGGTGGCTTTCTCCGGCCTTGCAAAGCCCGTGCGCTTCCATTATAACCGTAGCAGTGGGACCTCTGGAGCGATAGCATCCCTACGGTTCCTTCCGGTAAAAAGGAGCGTTTAAGCGTATGATCGCCAAGTCCGACATGCCGAACATCAACGAGAAACGCCCAGACGGCGTTAAGCCCGACGGCGCGCCTTACCGTGTACTAATCGTAGACGACTCGATGTTCATAGCCAAGCAGCTCGGCCAGATCCTCACCTCCGAGGGTTTCGACGTCGTCGGCACCGCCGGCGACGGAATGGCCGGGATCGAGAAGTACAAAGAGCTCTGCCCGAACATCGATCTCGTCACGATGGACATCACCATGCCCAAGATGGACGGGGTTACCGCCCTCGAGAAGATCCTGGAATTCGACAAGAATGCCTGCATCGTCATGGTGAGCGCCCTGGGCAAGGAGGACGTGGTCAAAAAGTCCCTCCTCCTCGGCGCCAAGAGCTATATCGTCAAGCCGCTCGATCGCAAGAAAGTGCTCGAGCGCATCCTCGCCGTCCTGAAGCGCTAAGCGATCGCCCAGGGCGCCATAAGGCGGCTCTGGCGATCGGCCCTGGGTACAGCCTGCGAGAACGCGGCATCTCGGGACACATCGATAGCGTTCGCTCTTTCAGGCCCATCATGCGACTGCCGCCCTTAAGGGCGGCATTTTTTATGCCTATGGAATGAACCCTAAGCGCAAAAAGAGGCCGTCCTCCTGGGAGGACGGCCTTTTCCACGGCGCGATGGTCTTTTACTTGCCGATCTTGGCGATCAGCGAGTCGACCTTCTCGCCGTAGCGGTCCGGAGCGGCGTCCTTGGCGGTCTTGAGGAAGCCCTTGGCGTCGTCGAGGCGATTCTGCGCATAGGCGTTCACGCCGAGGGCGTAGTTCGTAATCGCGGGATCGCAGCCGAGCTCGAGGGCCAGCTTGTAGAGGATGTCGGCGGAATCGAACTGGTTCTGCGCATAGGCTATCAGGCCGAGATAATAGTCGGGCACGTAGCTCGTCGGATTCATCGTACGGGCGGCCTTGAAGGCGTCCTCGGCCTCGGCCCAGGACTTGTCGGCGTACTTGCGGACGCC
>DBTW01000211.1 GCA_002307245.1 Spirochaetaceae bacterium UBA1306
AATATGACCACGATGATCATCTGGGGCAGGACTAGGAGATAGGGCAGGGCCCCGTGGTGGTGGAATTCGTATTGTTTAGCCATCTCCGCCTTCCCCGCGGATCCTCGATTACTTGTTCGCCTTCTCGAAGTAGCGCAACTGCTCGTTGCCGAGCCGAACCATGTTGTCGAGGCCGTCCTTGACGCTGGTCTTGCCGGCGAGGATGTCCTCCCACTGCTGATCCTCGATCTCGCGGATCTGGGCGAAGTTGCCGTAGCGCTCGCCCTTGGAGTTGTCGGTCGGCGTCTTGTTGTTGAGCTGTCCTATGGCGAGCTCCAGGGCGGGGTTATCCTTGTAGAAGCCCTGCTTCTTGGTGAGCTCGTAGGCGGCCTGGGTTATGGGGAAGTAGCCGGTGTTCTGGTGCCAGAAGGCCTGGGTCTCGGGCTTGGAGAGGAAGGCGAAGAATTCCGAGACGGCCTTGTACTCCTCCTTGGACTTCCCGTTGAAGACCCAGAGGCTCGCGCCGCCGATGATCGTGTTCTGGGGCGCGCCCTTGACGTCGGGGTAGTAGGGCAGGCGCGCGACGCCGAAGTCGAATTTGCAGCTGGACTTCATGAGCCCGTAGCCGCCGATCGATTCGAAGTGCATGCCTACCTGGCCCCCGATGAAGAGGGGGTTGGCCTTGTTCTCGCGGCCGCCGTACACGAAGACACCTTCCTTGCTGAGGTTATATAGGTTGGTCAGGTGGCGGAGCTGGAGCTCCTTGTTGAAGACGAGCTCGGTGTCGAGGCCGCCGAAGCCGTTGGCCTTGGTGCCGAAGGGCAGGTTATGCCAGGCCGAGAAGGCTTCCAGCTGGATCCAGGAGATCCAGTTCGTCGTGAAGCCGCCCTGGTAGCCGGCGGCCTTGATCTTCTTGGCGTCCTCGAAGAATTCGGGCCAGGTGACCGGCGGCTTCTCGGGATCCAGGCCCGCCTTCTTAAAAGCGTCCTTGTTATAGTACATGACGGGCGTCGATGAGTTGAAGGGCATCGAAAGCATCTTGCCGTCGGCGGTGGAGTAGTAGCCCCTGACGGCGGGCATGTAGACCGAGGGGTCGAACTTCTCGTTGTTCTCGGCCATGAGCTGGTAGACCGGCTTCACGGCGCCCTTGGCGGCCATGAAGGTCGCCGTGGCGACTTCCTGGACTTGGATGATGGCGGGGGCGGCGCCCGCGCGGAAGGCGGCGATGCCGGCGTTCAGGGTCTCGGGATAGGAGCCCTTGTTGACTGGGATCACCTTATAGTCGGATTGGCTGGCGTTGAATTTGTCGCAGACAGCCTGCGTGATCTCGCCGTTCTTGCCCGTCATCGCGTGCCAGAATTCGATGCTTACCGGGTCGGCGAAGGACGAGACGGATACGAAGGCAATGATCGAAAGAACAAGCGCGACTCGCTTCATGCACTCCTCCTCTTTCGCGCGCCCGCTTCCGGGAGCGCCTCGGCTAGTGTAAGCGAGGGCCGTGATTCCCGCAATCGCGAAACGCGGCATCGGGCCTCGCCCGGCGCGCCTTGCATCGCGCGATGCTTGCGGCTATCCTCCATCGCCATGGGAAAGCAGAAGATCGACGGAAGCGCCGGCTCCGGAATCATGATGAGCTACGGCGTCGGGAAATTCCTCGCCGAATTCCTCACGGGCGGCATCGCCTCCCTCGTGTTCAAATTCTACGAGACGGAGATCCGCCTGAGCTCCGGCCTCGTGGCCCTGGTCATCGTCCTTTATTCGCTATGGAACGCTGTGAACGATCCCCTCATCGGTTTCTTCACGGCCCGCCCCTTGCGTCTCTCCGCCCGACTGGGGCGGCGCTTTCCCTGGATCCTGCTCGGCTCGGCCACCTGCGGCCTCGTGTTCTTCCTGGTCTTCGCGCCGCCCGCGGGTCTTTCGCAGCTGGGCCTCTTCTTCTGGTTCCTCGTCACGATCTGCGTCTACGACGCCCTCTACTCGACCTGGGAGCTCAACTACCAGTCGGTCTTCCCCGACCGCTTCCGCGGCGAGGCCGAGCGCGCCAAGGCCGCCGGCATCGGTACCCTCATCGGGGTCCTCGGCATCGCGGCCGGCGCCGTCGTCCCCACCTTCATCATCGAGTACGGTCGGCCGGAGACCTACTTCACGACGGCGGCAGTCTTCGCCGGCGCGGCGATCCTCCTCGCCCTCCTGCTCGTCCCCGGCGTCCGCGAGACGCCCGCGATGATCCAGCGCTACCTCGAGCAGGAAAAGGGCCGGGCCGAGGCGCCCTCATTCTGGAAGCTTCTCCGGGAGGCCTTCAAGGTCCGCGACTTCATGGCATTCATACTTCTGTACTTCTTCTACCAGAGCGCGTGCCTCTCCATGACGGCCTCGATCCATTACGTGGGCGACTACATCGTCGGGAGGAGCACTACCCTGATCTTTGCGGGCATGCTCGCCGGGGCCCTCGCCTCGGTGCCGATCTGGCTCGGCATAGGACGGAAGGTGAAGAGCCGGCAAGCCCTCCTCGCCGCCGCCGCCGCCTCGATGTCCATCCTGTGCCTGCCCCTGGCCTTCGCCGGGAGCTATCCCGCCTACGTCGCGGCCATGTTCGGCTGGGGCCTCTCCTTCGGCGGCTTCTGGCTCATGATGACCCCGGCGATGGCCGACGTGATCGACGAGATCGTCGCCAGGACCGGGGTCCGCGACGACGGGATCTACCTCGGCTTCCGCGCCTTCTTCGGCCGCCTGGCCTACGCCGTGCAGGCCCTCTCCTTCTGGCTTGTGCATCGCCTAACGCGCTTTGCCGAGGACCCCCGATCCCCGGAGGCGCAGCTGGG
>DBTW01000203.1:0-36112 GCA_002307245.1 Spirochaetaceae bacterium UBA1306
GTCCTCGCGATCGTCGACGACAACGCCACCGCCATCAACGCCAGGCTACCCATCGGCCCCATCACCATGGCCAAGCTCGACCCGCACGTCGAGCGGCTCCAGATCCTGCCCTCGGTGCTCGAGGGCTACGCCGCCTATCCCGGCTCGGACTGCCGCAACGGCGGTATCGTGCGTGTGCGCGACGGACGCGCCCTCATGGACCGGCCCTACTCGCATCACCAGATCTTCACCACCGGCGAGAAGAGCGTGGAGCTCAAGATCGCGGCCAAAGCCTTCGGCCTCGGGACCGAGGTCCTGTAAATCGCATAACGTATAAAAGAGAGGACCGCGCGGGATGCTCCCCCGTGCGGCCCTCTCTTTTTTCACGGTCTCATTCCTCGAAAAGTTTTTTGTAGTGCTTATCGTACACGACGCAGCCGACATTCTTCTGCGCGCCGAGCAGTACTCCGCAACCGGAGCAGGTCGTGCAGAAGTCCATCGCCCCGAAGTCGCCGGCTAGGAGTTTGCGGGGGAAGGCGGGGTCGGCTATGACCTGCCTGCCCAAGCCCACGATATCCGTCAAGCCCTCCTCCACGTTGCGCCGGGCCCAGTAGGCCAGACTCTTGAGTTCGAGATTGTCGCCCGGAAGATCGTTGTGACCGTCGCGGAGGTAGCTGTAACCTGCACCGATCACGGGGATGCCCGCGCCGGCCTTAAGCCGCCTAGTCCATCCGAAATGCCTGTACACGCCCTCGGGATAACGGCTCGTGGGCAGGAGGATCTCCAGGTTCGCTGAGGAGCTGCCGCCCGAGACGGACAGGAGATCGAGCCCCGCGGCAGCGGCGGCCACGGCGAAGGCGAGAGGCTCCTCGATGGCCTCGACAACGCCCTCGGGACCTGGGGAGCCGAAGCCCCCGACCGCCCCCTCGTAGGCCGAGATGCGCGCGCTGAGGATGAAGCGCTTGCCCTTGAGGACAGCGCGCGCGCCATCCAGCAGCTCGATAATGAAGCGGATGCGGTTCTCGAAGCTGCCGCCGTAAGCGCCGGAACGCTGATTGCCCGGCCGCAGGAAGTCGTTCAGCAGGAAGCCGTGGGCGAGCTTGAACTCCACGCCGTCGGCGCCCGCCTCCGCCGCGATCTCCACGGCATGGACGAAGAGACTGCGGAGCTCGGCAATATCCGCATCTGTGAGGAGGCGAGGGCCGGCCCCTGGCCTGGGCCCCACCGCTACGGGAGTGGAGAAGCGAGGATCGGCGAGCGGCCCCGCGTGGTCCAGTTGGAACAGGAGCAGGGCGTCGGGATTCGCCCGCTTGAACTCCGACGCGAGGGCGGCGAAGCCTCGGGATGTATCGTCGCCGATGCGGAGCTGCCTCTTCCGCGCCCGGCCTTCGGGATGCACGGCCGTGGCCTCCACGTAGACGATGCCCGCGCCGCCCTCCGCCAGGGCCCGGTAGCGGTCGATCGTAGTCTTGCTGGGAGTCCCCGACTCCTCGGCGTTGTTGCCTTCGGTAGGCAGGGCGGCGATCCTGTTCGGCGCGGAAAAGCCGCCGACCTTCACGCTGCGCGCCAACGCGTTAGTTACCATAGATACCTCCTCGGCCTTTCCGTCCTCTCGGGCGCTAGGCCTTTTTCTTCGAGTAGAATGCGACGGCGAGTATCAGCACTATGCCTTTCAGAACGATCTGGATGAATGAATTGAGCGACAGCAAGTTCATGATGTTGTAGAAGACCCCCAGGATGAGAGCCCCGCCGAAGGCGCCCAGCACGCTGCCCGAGCCTCCGGAAAGGGATACACCGCCGATGACGATAGCGGTGATCGCGTCGATCTCGTAGCCGACGCCGACCTTTGGCCCGCCGCCGCCCATCCTCGCCGAAAGGAAGATGGCGGATAGCGCGACCAAGAGGCCGCCCGCCACATACGCCAGGAAGCGCGTCCGCTCCACGTTGATGCCGGAGATGGCCGAGACCTGGGGGTCGGAGCCCACCGCGTAGACGTGCCGGCCGAAACGGGTCTTGTTGAGCACGAGCCAGACGAGGGCGAGCACGACCGCAAAGAGGAGGATGCTGACGGGCACGCCGGCGACGCTGCCGTCGGCGATGAAGCGGAAGTCCCGCGGGATGCCTCCGACGGTCTTCTTCAGGTAGAAGAGGGCCGCGCCTTGGTAGATGAGCATCATGGCCAGGGTGGCCATGAAGGGCGTCACGCGGAGCCGAGCCACCACGAGGCCATTGAGGGCGCCCATCCCGGCGCCCATCGCCAGGAGGAGGACGACCATGAGGGCGGGGGGGAAGTCCGGATTGGCGGCGAAGGTCCCCGCGGCCACGGAGGCCGACAGCGAGATGATGGAGCCGACCGAGAGGTCGATGCCCCCCGATATGACGATGAAGGCTTCCCCGAGCGCCGCGAGGCCGAGGCCGATGGGCTGGACGAGGAGGACGTTCCTGAGATTACGGACGCTCAGGAACAGGGGCGAGGCAAGGCTGCACGCGACCAGGAGGAGAAGGAGGATGAACCACACCAGCCGTTCGGGCTTGAGTTTCATGACGCCGCCTCTCCGAAGGAGTAGTGGTGCCCTACCGCGAGGGACATTATGCGCTCCTCGGAACAGAGCGATTCCGCCTGGTCTATCGTTCCCTCGATCCGTCCCGAGCGCATGACCATGATCCGATCCGAGAGGCCGATCACCTCCGGCAGCTCCGATGAGATCATGAGGATCGCCCTCCCCCCATCGACGAATTCGCGCATGATGCGGTAAATCTCCATTTTCGCGCCGACGTCCACGCCTCGAGTCGGCTCGGCCACAACGAGGATCCTCGGTTCGACGAGGAGCCATCGAGCCAGGAGGGCCTTCTGCTGATTGCCTCCGCTGAGGGTATCGATCCTTTGCCCGGGCCCCGAGGCCTTGATGCCGAGCTTTTCTATTTCGCGCAACGCGGCCGATTTTTCGCAGGCGGGCTTGAGGAATCCTCCCGCGAGATAGCGACCGAGGGCAGCCAACGTGAGGTTCTCGCGAAGGCTCAGCGTGGGGAGTATCCCGAGGGCCTTTCGATCGTCGGCTATGTAGCCGATTCCATGCGACATGGCCTCCCGGAAGGAGCGTATGCGCACCATTTCGCCTTCTAGGAAGACCTCGCCAGAACTCTGTTTCCCGATTCCGAGGAGGGCACTCGCGAGCTCGGCCTGCCCCGATCCCGCCATGCCCGCGACGCCCAGGATCTCGCCTGAGCGCAGCTCGAAGCTCGCGCCGAAAAGCCGCCCAGGGGAGGACAGGCCCCGCGCCTCGAGGAGGGTCTCGCCCCGCGCCCGCCGCGTCCCGGGGAAATAGTCGGAGATGTCCCGGCCGACCATCATCCGAACGAGGCCATCCTTGTCCGTTTCCCCGATGCCCATGGTACCGACGACCTTCCCATCCTTGAGGACGGTCACGCGGTCGGCGATCTCGAAGACCTCGTCGAGCATGTGCGAGATGTAGATGATGGTCACGCCCTTCGCCTTGAGCGAACGGATTATGCGAAACAGCCGCTTGAGTTCGAGATCGGAGAGCACGGCCGAAGGTTCGTCCATTATCAGCACGCGAGCAGTGACCGAGAGGGCCTTCACGATCTCGACGAGTTGCTGTTCCACGACCGACAGCTCGCCCACTCGCCGCTCCACATCCATGTCGAAGCCGATTTCCTGGAAGAGGCGCCTCGCGTCGCGTCTCATCGCCTTCTTGTCCACGAGGCCGCCGGGACCGACTGGCTCGCGGTTCAGGAAGACGTTCTCGGCGACCTCGAAGTTGCGGATGAGGGAAAACTCCTGGAAGATGATGCTGATCCCCGCCTCCTGCGCCTGCTTCGGGCTCTTGAAGCTCCGCTCCGCTCCCTCGAGGAACACGCTTCCGCGGGTCGGGTGATACACGCCAGAGAGGATCTTCATGAGGGTAGACTTGCCTGCCCCGTTCTCCCCGACGAGGGCGTGAACCTCGCCCGAGGCGAAGCTCATCGAGACGTCGTCGAGAGCCCTGACTCCGGCGAATTCCTTGGTGACGTCGCGCACCTCGAGGACAGTTCCGGAGTTGCCATCGTCGCTCACAAATCTACCCCTTTCCCCCGCGGGGATGCCGCGAACGAGTTATGCGACACAACTCGTTCGCGATAGCTAACCGAAAACCCTGCATCAAAGCTTGGGCAGGAACTCCTTGGGCATCTGGTCATCGCCGATCCACCACCAATCGGAGAGGGAGGGGCGGACGAATTCCTTGATCTTGTCGGGGCCGAGGCCCTTGACTTCGATGCTGTAGTTCTTGGGCACCTTCTCGCCCTTGAGGGCCTTGAGCGCGATCTTGAGCGCGTCGCCGGAGAGCCTCGTGGTCATCGGGAAAACGAAGCCGCGGCACTTGTTATCGACGAGGAATTTCGCGTAGCCGTTCAGCTGATCGCCCGTAGAGGGCACCAGGGGACGCTTGGCCTCCTTGAGCGCCTGGAGCGCGGGCCAGGACATGAGCCCGGAGTCGGCCCAGATGCCGTCGATCTTCGGGAAGGCCTGGATCATGGCTTCCATGATCGACTTGGCCTTGGGGGGCGACCAATCGCAATACTGATGGTCGAGAATCTCGATCTTCGGGTATTTCTTGAGGGCCTCGCGCGCTCCGGCCAGCCTGTCCTCGGCCGTGGTGTTGCCCGCGATGCCACTCAGAAGCACGATCTTGCCCTTGCCGCCGAGTTCCTTCGCGAGCCACTCGGCCTGGGCGCGCCCGAAGTCCTTGAGGTCCTGGGTCACCAGGCAGGTGTACTTGTCCGTGTTGATGGTGCCGCCGAACACGACGACGGGGATGCCTTGCGCGTAAGCCCGTTCTATTGCAGGCACGATCGCATCCCCGACCGTGGGATAGACGATGAGAGCGTCAATGCCCTTGGTCAGGAGGTCGTCTATGTCGGCGATCTGCTTCTCCGGCTTCTCGTCGGCATTTGTGACGTAGAGCTTCGTGATCTCGGGATGCTGAGCCGCCTCGGCCCTGAAATTGGCATCGAGGAAGAGACGCCAGGAATCTCCCATGCCCGCATTGCTCCAACCGATGGCGAAGCCGCCTTTCTTCGTCTCTGCCCAGCAGGGCAGGACCATCGCGACCGCCGCCGCGATGGCAATGATCGCCACTATGCCTTTCCTTTTCATCATCACCAGCTCCTTCTTCTTCCGCGTTATGCGCCCGCGACGCGGGCGTCGTCTCAAGCTTTCTTTCGCGAATCGATCCAGAGGGCAACGACTATGAGCAGGCCCTTCATGAGCATCTGGCTCTGGATGGGGAAATGCGCCAGCACGGCCAGATTGGTGACTACGAGCATCATGCATGCCCCGAGAAGGGTGCCGCCTACTCCGCCCGAACCGCCGCCTATCGAGGCCCCGCCCAGTACCGCCGCCGCGATGGAGTCCGTGTCGTAGCCCTCGCCCACGAGCTGATCGGACATGCCGGTGTATCCTCCGAGGAGGAGGCCGACGATGGCCGCTGATAGCCCGCAGATGACGTACGATCCGATCACCACTGCCTCGCAGCGCAGGCCGCAGAGCGAGGCCGCCGCCGGATTCGATCCGACGGCGAAGAGCCTCCGGCCGTAACCCGTGCGTCGGAGGAGGAGGGCGAAGACTAGGGCCGCGAGGGCGAGCACGAAAGTCAAGTTGGGCAAACCGAAGGTCGAGCCTATCCCAAGCTCGATGAGGGAGGGGGCGATCTTCCCGGTGGGCAGGCCCTGCGTCCATACGAGGCGGAGGCCCTTCACGATGGTCGCCACGCCCAGCGTAGCTATGAAGGGCGGCACGCCTCGTTTCGCAACAAGGAGGCCGTTGCAGGCCCCGACGAGAGCGCCGAAGGCGCAGGCCACGAGGATGGCCATCAGGAGGTGCGAATCGCTGCCCGCCATTACGGCGGCTGCGAGAACGTTCGTGCTCGAGATCGTCTCGGCGACCGAAAGATCGAGGCCGCCGCCCACTATGGCCACGGTCTGTCCCATGGCGACGATCGCGAGCATCGAGAAGCTGCGCGCGATGTTGAGAAGATTGCCGACCTTGAAAAAGTTGACCCCGCCGAGCGCGCCGTAGAGAGCGCCCGCGGCGAGAAGGACCGCGAGCGCCACGATGAGACCGGAATGTTCGATCTTGCGTACTCCGCGTACGCGCCTTGTTTCCATGCTCTTAAGCTCCGAAGCGATCGTAAGGGCATTCCGGAACCCCGTATATGGACGCTTACAACCGACGGTATGGATTTTTTTTACGTTCCGTTGACAGCTCGCGATATCGGCGCCTAAGCTTTGCGAGTGAAAACGAAGAAAAGCGTCCAAGCGAGCATCTTCAGGTCCTATCTCATCCTCATCCTCGCGGCGGTCGCCATCTTCTGTTCGTTCTTTTACTTCTATACCGCAAGAATCCTGCGCGACCGTGCGGTGGCCGCCCTCTCCGACTCCTCCCTGTCCCTCGCGCGGTCGATCGATGCCGAAATATCCAAGATGAATAATATTTCGCTCAACGTATCGGGTTCAGAGCTGCTCAAGCTCCTCTTCGCCGAACGCTCGGAATTTCCCCAGTCCTCCGATTCCTCTGGAATGAAGCTGGAGCGATACCTCAGGGCGAGAAGGATCTCGGACATAGTGGTGACCATCATCGGGCCGCTCAAGCCGGTGCCCCAGGTCTACCTCTACGGCCTCGATGGCACGGCCATCGGGGCGGGAATCGCCTCGGGCGAGATGCGCAGGTCCCTCGACTCGATGGAATGGCTGCCGGACCTCGATCTCAGGTCAGGCGCGAAGATCATCAGCCCGCCGAGGAAGGACGAACTCCTCGAGAGCACCTTCCCGCTCTACCGTGAGCGTTCCTACATATCGCTCTGCAGGGCCTTCTACGATGGATCGAAAAAGCTCCTCGGGGTCGTCGAGATCAAGCAATTCTACGATGAGGTATTCAAGGACCTCACGGAAAGGAAGGAGTTCATAGCAGTTCTCGATCAAGAGAACCGCCAGATATTCCCCTTCCCTTCCGACCGCGTGGCGTCATGGAGCTCTTCGCTCGCGCTCAAGGCGGGCGGTCCGGCGTCCATCCTCTCGCCTTTGGGTTCCGGCCGCGCGACCGCGGTCTCTCGCGACTGCAGGCAGATCGGCTGGAGAGTCGTGGTCGCACGGCGCGACGCCGAGCTCATGAGGCCTGTGACGGAATTCGCCCTGCTCTCCGCGTTCGCGGGCCTCGCCATACTCGCCGCCTCGACCTTCGTGGCATCGAGGCTCGCGAGACAGATCACCACGCCCATCGGCAACATCCGCGCCGCGATCTCGCGCCTGGATTGGGATGGGCTTCTCACCGAGGGGCAGATCCCCTCGGCTTCCGGCCTCGACGAGCTCGAAGAACTCGAGGCCGCCTTCGTGGAAATGCATGACAAGTTGCGCGAATCAATGAGCGAGGCGCTCGCGGCCCGGACGCACGAGTTGCGCGCCACGATGCTCGCGCTCCAGTCACAGATGGATCCGCACTTCGTCTACAACATGCTCGCCACCATAGGCATCATGGCCGATCGGAAAATGTACGATGGAATCCGCGAGGCGATCGGGAATATGACACATCTCCTACGCTACATCACTTCCGGGACCTCTTCATACGTCGACCTCGCCGAGGAGGTCGAGTACGCCCGGCGCTACCTGGCCTGCATGAAGGCCCGCTTCCAGGAAGGCCTTCTATACTCGATAGAACTGCCCGAGAGACTCGCGAAAATCACCGTCCCAAAGTTGACGATCCAGCCTCTCGTCGAGAACTGCATGAAATACGGCATCGAATGCGAGCCTCCTTGGCGAATCTCGATAATCGGCGCCGAGGGCGAGGGCACGTGGACGATCGCGGTGGAAGACAGTGGGCCTGGCTTCTCGGAAGAAGCCTTCTGCTCATTGAGGGAGCGCCTCGCCCCTTCGGCGGATTCCGCCTTCCTGGCCGAATCCATCGAGGGGGGCGAGGGAATCGGCGGCCTCGGGCTGCGGAACATAGCGGCAAGGCTCAGGCTTTTCTACGGAGAAGACGCGATATTCGAAATCGAGAACCCAGACTCCGGAGGAGCTCGGGTCACCATAGGGGGAAGATATGGATAACCCTCGAAAATACAGGGCGATCGTGGCCGAGGACGAGCCCATGATCCGGGAAGGCCTGTGCCGTGACATCGCGGAGGCGCATCCGGGCTTCGTCGTGGCCGGGGAGGCGCACAACGGCCGAGCGGCCCTCGACCTCGCCGAGGAACTCTCCCCGGACCTCCTCGTGACCGATATACGCATGCCGGTGATGGACGGCCTCGAGCTCATAGAACGCTGCTATCGCTTCCATCCGGCCATGGCTCTCATCATCGTCTCCGGCTATGGAGACTTCGCCTACGCGAAGACGGCCATACGCTTTGGAGTGAGCGATTACCTACTCAAGCCCGTGGAGGAGCCCGATCTCGCGGCCGCCCTCGCGCGCGCCTACCTCAGGCTATCCAAGGAGGAGGAAAACTTCGCATCCCCTCTCGGCGATACGCTCGAGGCAGGGGCCCGAGGCAGGATGGTGGAGATGGTCGCCGAGCTCCTGCGCGGGCGATTTCGGGAACATCCCTCTATAAACGCGCTGGCCGAAAGCTTCCATGTGAGCCCGGCCTATCTGACTCGGGCATTCAAGGAGTCCCTCGGGGTCTCGCCCGGGCGCTATGCCCTCGATTTGAGGATGGGAGCGGCCAGGAAGATGCTCGAGGAAAAGGGAGCCAAGGAAATCAAGGAAATAGCGGCCGAGCTGGGCTACTCGGATCAATGCTACTTCAGCCGGGCATTCAGGCGGATCGTCGGTCTGAGCCCGCTCGAGTACAGGGCCGTACGATTCAGCGCCCTCCCCTGCGCAGCCCCGGCCGAAGACGAAGGGGCGGACGCCTCGGTCTAATCGCGCAGTCGCCAAGCCCGCCTCAATCCATGCTATACTGGCCAGGCAAAGGCAGACATGAAGTCGGATAACGCAGTTCGCATATTCGTTTTACTCTTCGCGGCCCTGCTCTCTGCGGGCTGCTCGAAGGAGCGGTCTTCGGGGCCTCATCGGATCCGCGTCGAGTTCTCCTTCGGCGCCGAGGACATCGACCTCTACCACGCCATGGAGAAATCCCTGCGCAAGGCCATCGCCAGCTCCAAGCAGGACGTGGCCGTCTCCTTCACCTACGCCCTCACTTCGACGGAAAAGCAGATCTCCTATATACGCGACTCGATCAAGAAAAAACCCGACATCCTCGTCATCATGCCCCAGGACTCGAAGGCCGTGCTGCCGCTCATAGGAGAGGCGCACAGGGCCGGCATACGCGTGATCGTCTACAATCGGGAGACTGATCCCGCCGGCGATCCTGACTGCCGTCCCGACCTCTATGTGGGCCTCGATACGGCGGATCAGGCCTACACCGCAAGCATCGCCCTCTTCACCCGGATGAAGGAAGCGAAGATGGCTGCCAAGGTCATAAACGTGATGGGCTACCTCGGCGACCGCAACGCGCTCAATCGCAACGAGGGGCTGCGCAGGGCCGCCGCCGAGATGGGAGCGCGCATCGTGGCCGAAGTGCCCACCGACTGGACGCCGCTCCAGGCCGAGTCGGGACTCGACGCTGCCCTGCAAGCCCACCCCGAGGCGAACGCGATCTTCTGCGCCTCCGACTGCCTCATGGACGGCATCGAACAGAGCCTCCGAAAGCATGACCGGTGGAAGCCCTCGGGCGATCCCCGGCACCTTCCCCTCGCGAGCCAGGATGTGTTCCCGAACGGCGCGCGGCTCCTCCGCTCGGGCTATATCGACGTGGACACTGCCTTCGACATCTGGCCCATGACGACCATGCTCATGCAGGCCATCCTGACTATCGGCAACGGCAGGGCCATGAGCCAGAGCGTCTTCCTCGTGCCGGGACGCGTCGTCACCGCCGCGAACATCGACAAGATGGACGACCTATGGAGCGCGACACTCGAGAACTGAGGGCGTCGAGGACGACGCGGGGGCCTGCACGCGGAATTCCTTCGGCGTGAGGCCGTAGGTCTTTTTGAAGAGCGTGAAGAAGTACGCGCCGTTGCTGATCCCGATGCCCGCGGCGATCTCGTGGACGGGGAGGCGGGTATCCCGTAGGAGGGCGGCGGCGACATCGAGCCTCTTCTTCGTGATCGCCTCGGCGACCGACCTTGAGCTCAGTTTCCTATATACGCGGCCGACGTAGCTCGGCGAGAGCCTAAGCTCGTCGGCGATGAGGTTGAGGGAGAAGTTGGGATTCTTGTAGCCTTCCTCGATCAGCTTGTCGACTCCTGTCACCAGGGAGACGTGCTTGTCCTTGCGTATCGTCTCCATGCACTCCGCGACGCTCCTGAAGACGTCGTAGAAGGCGAAGTCCGTCTCAACGAGGGTCTCGAGCCCGTTGATTCTCGAGATGAGCGATACGATATCGCTGAGTATCTTCGAACCGTTGTTCCGCTCGACGGTCTCGATGGTCGAGCTCACCGCGAGGGCGGTCCGCAGGACTACTGATTGGGCGATGTAGTAGGGATAATCGACGGCAGTCCCGACTATCTCCTTATACTCTTTGCGCGCCTCCTCGTACTTTCCCAGCTTGATGGCGGTGCAGAGCATGCCTTCCTTCTCGATCGGGTAGACGTAGGTCGAGGAAGGCGAGAGCGCTTCGGTCTCGTCGGCCCATATGATCGCGTCTGCTCCGCGCGTGAAGCGGTAGTTCGAAGCCTGGACCGCCCGGAGATAATGCCCGCTCAAGGCGACTGTACCGCCCGGGATCGGGCATATCGTCGCGGAAAAGCTGAGGCCGAAGGCCTTGCGCGCGAGGCCGCGCATCCCTTCCACCAGGCGCTCGGCGGAGACCCTGGCCTCTGCCGAGGAGACACCCTCGGGCGGGTTCAGGATGAGGGCCAGGTGTTGCTCGAAGTCGGTACCGGCGCAGGGCACCGAGGCGCGCCCGGATTCCTCCTCGATGCGCCTCAGGATGGAGGACATGATCTCGTCCCTCTCGCGCTTGTTGTGCCCGGCGCAGAAATCGGCGAAGCGGTTTACCCTGAGGAGCACCACGGCCATGTCCTTCGACGGATCAGTGGGCAGGGCGGCCGCCTTGGGCGGCGAAGGCGAGCCGGCATCGCCGCCGCGCGAGTCGAGGAGGAGCTCGCGGATTGCCCGCAGCCTCGATTCCTCCTCGATCATGCCCTTCTCCGCCCGAAGGACCGAATACTCGCGCAGTATCTTGAAGGCCATCGCGGCCGCCACGAGGAAGAACAGGAGGGCGCAGGCGGAGATCACGATGATGCGCTCGCTCTCGGCCTCGGCCTCGATCTTGACCCCCGTCGCGATCTCGTTCAGCTCGCGGTTGAACTCGTTGCTCGAGATATCGAAGACGGCTATCTGATTGCTGAAATTCATGAGCAGGACCACTTCGTCGAAGCTGAGCCTCCCCTGCTCCCTCTTCGTGTAATAATTATATAGGAAGCCAGGGAACACCTTCTTCTCCAGGCCCGACGCGATGACTTCCTCCAGGTCCTTGTCCGCAGCCTTCAGCTTCTGATCGGTGATGGTCCAGAGGACGAAGGCCGAGTCCATCTTGTCGCGCCATTCGGTCTTGAGCAACGCGAGCTTCTCGTTCGCCCTCAGGGCCTCGAAGGACGAGTCGAAATCGGCGGCCATCCGTATCCATTCTCGCCTGAAGCCTTCGAGCCCCTGCGAGTCGTCCACCGCCGGGTTCGAGCGGTTTATCAGGATGTCCCTGGTCGCGGAGCCGAGAGAGTTCCATTTCGAGAGCAGCTCGACCGCGCTCATTGAGAGCTCCTTGAGCGTGGTGACATTGCGCGCGACATAGAAACCGAAGCCGAAGAGGCAGACTATGAGCACCGAGCTGCAGAGGAGGACGATCTGGAACAGGGAGCCCTTGCGATCAAGCGCACGGACCTTCTTCGCGTGGTCTGTCATCTAGCCGAATGATAGGCCCGCCTCCAGGAGCGGACAAGCGAAAAAGCCGAGGAATGAACAAAAGTGCGGAATTTAAAGTGCCGCGAAAAATAAAAACGAACTAAGTGCAGGAATTCGCCGCTAGCCCGTTTTCGAAAACGGGATGAACAATTCGGCCATCGCATTCTCCCAAGGAGGTTATCCATGAATCTCAAAGCTATTTTCTGCCTGGCGGTTTCCCTGCTCTTCGTAGGGGCGTCGTCCACCCTGTCCTTGTCCGCCGAGAAGGCCAAGGCCAAGACCATCACGATCGGTCTCTCGTGGAATGAGAAGATGCACGCCATGATCCAGGCCTGGGAAGACTACATGAAAAAGTACGGCGAGCAGTACGGCAAGGAAAACAACGTCACCATCAAGTGGATAGTGAACGTCGCGGACAGCGACCCATCGCAGCAGGCCTCGAACATCGAGGACCTCATCAATCAGAAGGTCGACGTCATCATCGCCAGGCCCCATGACGCGGCGGCCATCGGCGCGTCCATCGCCGCGGCCCGCAAGGCCGGCGTCAAGTTCATCACCTTCGACCGGAAATCCTCCGGCGTGCAGCCCGACGCCCACGTCGGCGCCGACAGCTTCAATCAGGCTATCAGCACCTCCGAAGCCTTCGCGAAGATCCTGAAGGACAAGGGCATCAAGGGCAAGGCCATCGAGCTCATGGGCGACCTGCGCGACATGAACGCGGTCCAGCGGTCGAAGGGCTGGCACGACGTCGAGAAATCCAAGAAGCAGTGGACCACGGTCATCCAGGTGCCCACCGAGTGGGATGCCCAGAAGTTCATGACCGGCACCGCCAACGCCCTGCAGGCCCATCCCGAGGCCAACTGCATGTTCATCGCGAGCGATTTCGCCTTCTCCGCGGTGCAGACCGCCCTCGAGAACGCGGGCCGCTGGGCGCCGATCGGCGACCCCAAGCACATGTACATCGCGTCCCAGGACGTGAACCCCCAGGGCTACGAGGCTATGAAGGCCGGCTACATCGACGTGGCCACGACCTACGACTGCTACTTCCACGCGGTCGAGCTGGTCAAGGTCGCGGCTAAGCTCGCGAACGGCGAGAACCTCAAGGGCAAGGACTTCCTGGTTGCCGGGCGCGTGGCGACGCCCGCCAACGTCGAGACGCTCGACAACATGTGGGCCCGCGACTACAAGGACTAACGCGCAAGCGGAGCCGTATATCGGCCCGCGCCCCGATCGGGCGCGGGCCTGGGCTACGCCAGGTATTAATCCGCAGTCGGAGGGCGGCGATGCACCAGGAAAGCAAGACGATAGTCATTCAAGAAGCAGGAAAGGTCGGGAAGGGGCGACCGCGATTGACCGCGGCGCGCATAGTCCCCATAGCGCTCTTCATCGGCATAATCCTCTCCCTCGGATTAACCGTAGACAATTTCTTCACCGTCAACAATGGCATCAACATCCTGATGCAGTCGGCCGCCCTCGGCTTCATGGCGATAGGCATGACGGCCGTCCTCATCACGGGGGGAATGGATCTCTCCATCCCCGCGGTGATGGCCTTGGGCGGAATACTCGGGTCCATGTACATGCGCTCGGGAGGGGACCCCGTCTCGGGCGCCCTCATCATGATCGTGGTGGGAGTCGCCGCCGGGGCCTTCAACGGCTACGCCGTCGCCTATCTCAAGATGATCCCCTTCGTCGTCACGCTCTCGACGCAGGCCATAGCCATGGGCGCCTGCGTCATGATCACGAATTCCCAGAGCATCCTCGGGCTCCACGAGTCCTTCATCGACGTCGTCATGTCGAAAGTCTGGATCGTGCCGACCCCCGTGCTGGCCCTCGCGGTGGCGGCGGCCATCGTGGCCCTGCTGTCCAAGAAGAGCCTCTTCGGCCGCTGGCTCTACGCGGTCGGCATCAACGCCGAGGCCGCCCGGGTGAGCGGGATACCGAAGAAGAAGGTCCTCATGGGGACCTACATGTTCGCGGGCCTCTTCGCGGGCCTCGCGGCGATCATCGTGACCGCGCGCCTCATGTCGGCCTCTCCCACCATGGGACAGGAAGGGGTCGTGCTGAACGTCATGGGTTCCGCGGTCGTCGGCGGCGTGAGCATCTACGGCGGCTCGGGATCCTTCGTCGGAGCGGTCATAGGCGCGGTCGTCATCACGCTCATCAGCAACATCATGAACATGGCCCACCTATCGTACTATGCGACCTTGATCGTGAAGGGGCTCGTCATAGTCGTGGTCGTGGCGATCGATTCGCGGTCGAAGGGCAAATAGGGGTATGGCCATGACAGCACCGTATCTTAAGTTGACTGAAATCTCGAAAAGCTTCCCGGGCGTGAAGGCCTTGAACGCCATCAGCCTCGAAGCCTATTCGGGCGAGGTCCTCGGCCTCATAGGGGCCAACGGAGCGGGCAAGAGCACGCTCATGAACGTCCTAGGCGGAGTCGTCCGCATGGACTCGGGGAGCATAGAGATCGGGGGCAAAGTCGTGGACATCCGCGATCCCCTCGACGCCTCGGCGCGCGGCATCGCCTTCGTCCATCAGGAGATGGCTCTCCTCCCGACGATGACGATAGCGGAAAACATGTACATAGCCTCCTTCCCGCTCAACAAGGTCCGTCTCATAGACTCGGGAAAGGCGGTTCAGAACTGCAAAGAGGCCCTCGACAGCCTCGGCTTCTCGCTCTCGCCGAAGGCCAAAATCAAGGAGCTCGGCGCGGGAGACCGGCAGATGGTCGAGGTCGCGCGGGCTCTCCTGGGCGATCCTCGCATACTGATCTTCGACGAGCCGACCTCGTCGCTCTCCGAGAAGGAGAAAAACCGGCTCTTCGAAGTCATACGTAAGCTCAAGGCCGAGGGCAAGACCGTCATCTACATAACGCACTTCCTGGACGAGGTATTCACGTTGTGCGACCGAGCGGCCGTTCTCCGCAATGGAGAGGTCGCGGGGACGCTCAGGGTCGAGGACATGACCTACGAAGCCGTGGTGAAGCTCATGCTCGGCAAGTCCGAGCTGACGCCGGAGCGCGGCGCGTCGGGCGCGCGACGATCGGCTGGCGCCGCGGTCCTCAAGGTGAGCGGCCTCTGCCGCACGGGCGTCTTCAAGGACGTGAGCTTCGAGCTGCGCTCGGGCGAAGTGGTCGGGCTCTGGGGCCTCCTCGGCTCGGGGCGGACCGAGCTCGTGCGGAGCGTCGCGGGGCTCGATCCCGTGGACGGCGGCGAGATAGCCGTGAACTCGGGCGGCGCGCTCAAGCGGATAAGGCCGCGGGAGGCGCGGTCCTGGATAGGACTGGTCACCGAGAACCGCAGGGAAGACGGCCTCCTCCTCGCCTCTTCGGTGAGGGCGAACATCTCCCTCGCTAGCCTGCCCGATCTCCTGTCCAAGCTGTGGCCCTTCATCGACGAGAAAAGGGAGAAGACCGATGCCGCGGCCCTCGTGAAGCGGCTCGACATCAAGATATCCGACATGGAGCAGAGCGTCGGGACCCTCAGCGGGGGCAACCAGCAGAAGGTGATCCTCAGCCGCTGGCTCAGGAAAAACCCGCCTGTGCTGATACTCGACGAACCCACGCGCGGCCTCGACGTCGGCGCGAAGGGCGAGATACAGGAGATGATCGTGAAGCTCGCCCGCGACGGCGCGGCGATCATGGTCATCTCCTCGGAGATAGAGGAGATCATGAGCGTGAGCGATCGCTACCTCGTCATAGACCGCGGACGGATCGTCGCGGAATTGGACTCGGATGCGAGCAAGGAACGGCTGCTCGCGGCAGCCCTCGGCGCGGGGCAAGGAGCAAAGCCATGAAGCATGCGGAAAGTCCGGCCGCGAAGGCCGCAGCCTTCCTGCGCGAATACGGGTTCATCGCGATCCTGCTCGCGGTAATCGTGGGATTCTCGGTGTCGACGAACAGCTTCATGTCGATGGCCAACATCACGGGGCTCTTGCACTCCTCAGTGCCCCTCGCCATCTGGGCAGCCGGCCTCGCCCTGGTGGTCATGACCGGCAGCCTCGACATATCGATCGGATCGGTCGCCTTCTTCGCCAACGCGGTCGGGGTCATCCTCATGGTGAGGCAGGGAGTGTCGCCCGCGATCGCAGTCCCCGCGACCATCGCGATAGGCGCGTTGTGCGGACTCATAAACGGAATCGTGACGGTGTACCTGAAGGTCAACCCGCTGATAACGACCATGGGAGCCATGTTCATCTATCGCGGCCTCGCCCTCCAGCTCACGGGCTCGCGCGTTATAAGCGTGCCGCAGGGCCTACGGGCCTTCGGGAATTTCCGCCTCGGGCCGGTCTACACCGACATACTCATCGGCCTGGCCTTCCTCGTCGTCATGCACGTCGTGCATAAGAAGACACCCTTCGGGCGGCACGTCATGGCCCTGGGCAACAACAAGGAGACCGCCGACAGAGTAGGCGTGCGGGTGAAAGCCGTGGGCCTGTCCTGCTTCGTGCTCTCCGGCCTATGCGCCGGCATAGGCGGCCTCTTCTCGGTCTTCCAGATCGGCGCGGTCACGCTCCAGATGGGCACGGGCCTCGAGTTCACCGCGATCGCCGCGATAGTGATCGGAGGCATCAGCCTCATGGGCGGCGAAGGCTCGATATTCCCAAACTACGTGCTGGGCATCCTGACCCTCGGCATCATCGAGAATGGGCTCAACCACCTCGGCGCCTCGCCTTACGTGTACCCCTTCGTGCGGGGCGGGATAATCCTCGTCGCGATGTACGCCGATTCGCTCAAACGGAACGGCAAGCCCAGGGTGCTGCTCACCGAATGAAGCCGGACTTTCCCGCCGCTGCGCGGGAGGAGGAAAAGGAATGACCAAGATAAAAGTGGGACTGCTCACGTTCTCGGACGGACGGCCCTATCTTCACCAAGAGCTTCTTCCGACGACGAGGCGCTATCAGGAAGGCCTCAAGGCGGCGCTCGAGGCCTCGGGCCTCGTCGAAGTGGTCGCGGGCGAGAGCATCATCAACGACAACGAGTGCGCGGTCAGGGAATCAAAGAAGCTCAGAGACTCCGGGGTGGAGCTCACGATCTTCAACTACGCGATATGGTGCTACCCCCATCTCACGTCCATCGCGGCCAACTTCGCCCCCGGCCCCTACCTCCTGTTCTGCAACGTGAACCCCTCCGAGCCGGGCATGGTGGGCATGCTCGCGGCCGCGGGGACGCTGGAGCAACTCGGGATAACGCACGAGCGCCTCTGGGGCGACTCGGGCGATCCCGAGGTCGTAGCCAAGCTCTTGTCCTTCGTCAGGACCGCAGCGGCGGTCGGCCGCGTACGGGGCCAGACCTTCGGCCTCTTCGGCGGCCGCCCCATGGGAATGTACACGGCGGTGAGCAACCTCGACCAATGGAGGAGGGACTTCGGCCTCGACGTGGAGCACGTGGAGCAGCACGACATCGTCGCGTACTCGGCAGAGGTCGAGGGCAAGAAGGTCGAGTCCGCCCTGGGCTGGCTTGAAAGATATGTAGGCGAGATCAAGTACGACGACGCGGGCCTGACGCGCGACAAGCTCAGGACCCAGATACGCTCGTACTACGCGCTCAGGCGCATCATCGCCGAGAAGAAGCTCGACTTCATCGGGATCAAGGCCCACGGCGACCTGACCGAGGACTTCGCCACGATGGACATAGCCGAGGCCTTCCTCAACGACCCCTACGATTGGGACGGCCCGCACGAACCCATCGTGGCCGCGACGGAAGCGGACATGGACGGCGCCCTGACGATGCAGTTCTTCAAGCTCATCACCGGCAAGCCCGTCCTCTTCGCGGACGTCAGACACTACGAGAGAGAGGACGATATCTGGTATTTCTCCAACTCGGGGACTCACGCGACCTACTTCGCGGGCGCCTCGATGGACCCCGCGGTGAATCTCAAGAAGGTGACCTTCTATCCCGAGAAGAACTACTACCCGGCCGGAGGCGCCTCGGTGCAGCATTTCGCCGCCCCCGGCAAGGTGACCCTCGCGCGCCTCGCGCGGAGGAACGGGCGCTACGGCCTCACCATAGTGCCCGGCGAATTCGTGGAATTCGCGAAGCCGATCGCCCTGCGCAAGGCGGCCACGGTCACCCCCGAATGGCCGATCGCCTTCGCGCGCCTCGAGGTCGGCGCGGAGCGCTTCCTCGGCCGCTATCCCTGCAACCACATCCACGGCGTCTACGGCGACTGCGTCCGCGAGTTCCTGACGCTCGCGAAGATCCTCGGCATAGAGGCCGAGGTATTCGGAGAGGCAAAGCGATGAACAAATTCGGCATCTACTACGCTTTCTGGACCCACGACTGGGACGTGGACTTCATCCCCTTCGTGAACAAGGTAGCCGACCTCGGCTTCGACATCCTCGAGGTCAACGGCGGGACGATCGCGACCATGACCAAAGAACAGAGGCTCGCGTTGAGGCGGGAGGCCGACAAGCGCTCCATCGCGCTCACGTACTGCATCGGCCTCACCGCGAAGCACGACGTCTCGAGCGAGACGGCCTCGACACGGCGCGCGGGCGTGGCCTTCCTCCAGGACATGGCCCGCGCGATAGGCGAAATGGGGGGCGGTAAGCTCTCCGGCATCCTCTACGGCTCCTGGCCCTCGACCATCGAGCGCGTCGAGGACAAGGGCCGCCGCCGGGACCTGAGCGTCGACAGCATGAAGCAGGCGATTCGGGCCGCCGAGGACGAGGGCGTGTTCTTCAACCTCGAGGTCGTGAACCGCTTCGAACAGTTCATGCTCAACACCTGCGAAGAGGCCTGCGACTATCTCGAGCGCGTCGGCAGCCCCAACCTGAAGATGCTCCTCGACACCTACCACATGAACATCGAGGAGGACGACATCTGCGCCGCCATCAAGAAGGCGGGCAAGCGCCTGGGGCACTTCCACATAGGCGAGAACAACCGCAAGCCGCCGAGCTACGGGCACATCCCGTGGAAGGACATCGGAAAGACGCTCCGGGACATGCGCTACGACGGCACGATCGTCATGGAGCCCTTCCTCGTGCCCGGCGGGGAAGTCGGCCGGGACATCAAGGTCTGGCGGGACATAATGCCGGGCAGCGACCTCGACGTCGAGGCGAAGAAAGCGCTCGAATTCGTGAGGGAAACCCTGGCCTAAGCACGCACGTTGCGCGATTTTTAATGGAACGGCCCGGGGCGGCGATGGTACCCCCGCCCCGGGCCGCCCGGCGTGGACGCAAAACCGCCCTTTGGTCTATAGTCTGCGCATGCGTGCACCACAGCGTCTCCCCTACCTCGTCGTCTGCCTGAATCCGGTAATCCAGAAGACCCTCGTCTATTCGCGCCTCGACAAGGGCGAGGTCAACCGCACTGCCGAGCACCGCGTCGATGTCGCGGGCAAGGGCGTATGCTGCTCCCGCGTCCTCGGGCAGCTCGGCAGGGAAGCCCTGCACCTGACCCAGCTGGGCGGACCGACGAGGGACTGGTTCCTCGCGATGTGCGAAACCGACGGGGTCCGCGTGCGCTGGGCGGAATCGGGCTCCGACATACGCTTCTGCACGACCGTCATCGATAGCTCAGATGGCAGCGCCACCGAGCTCGTCGAGGAGGCGAGGAGCGTTTCCGAGGGCACGGGAGAGCGGATCATCGCGGCCTACCGCGAGCTCCTGCCCGCCTGCGGCACGGTGATGCTCTCGGGCACCAAGGCCGCGGGCTTCGCGCCCGATATCATGCCTCGCATGGCGGCCCTCGCGGCCGAGGCGGGCAAGCGCCTCATCCTGGACATCAAGGGCGCGGACCTCGTCGGGAGCCTGCCCTACCGCCCCGCAGTGGTGAAGCCCAACCTGGAGGAGCTCCTCCAGACCTACGCCCCCGAGCTCGCCCTGGCCGTGCGCTCCGGCGCGGCCGACGAGGGCGCGTTGCGCGATCTCGTCGCGAGCGCGGGCCGGGAGTACCAGGAGCACTACGGCTCCTGGCTCGTGGTCACCCGGGGCTCGCGGCCCACGCTTTTCTGGGATGGACAGGCGCTCCGCGAGTGCCCTACCCGGCCGGTGAAGGTCCTGAACCCGATAGGCTCCGGCGACTCCTTCAACGTAGGCGTCGCGACCGCGCTGGAGGACGGCGCGAGCATCGCGGAGGCGGTGGCCGAGGGCACAAGGCTGGGCGCGCTCAACGCCGAGCGGCTCAAGCCGGGCTCGATCGCGTGACGGTGGCCTTCGTCTCGTAGCGCGAGCGCTTCACGACCCGGCGATCGCCCTGGAGGGAGCAGGTCCCTCGGAGCCTGATGTCGCGGGAGGAACTCCCGACCAGGAATTCGACGTCGCCGCTCTCGACCGCGAAGTTCATGTCCCGGTCGTAGAAGCCGAGCTGCTCGGTGGAAAGGCTAAACGTTATGCGCTTCTTCTCGCCCGGTACCGTGCCGAACCTCGCGAAGCCCACCAGCTCCATGACGGGGCGGGTGACGTCGGCCAGGAGATCGTGCGCGTAGAGCTGCACGACTTCCTCGGAGGCGCGGCCCCCCGTATTGGCTACCGAGCAGGCGACCTCGATCGTCCCCCCGATATCGGCCCGCTCGGGCACCGAGAGCTCCGAGTAGGCGAAGCTTGAATAGCCGAGGCCGTGGCCGAAGGCATACAGGGGCGAGGAACTTTCGTCGACGTAGTTGCCCTTCCAATGGCTCCTCCCCCCCGAGGGCTTGTGCGCATAGAAGACGGGCAGCTGCCCCACGGAGCGCGGGAAAGAAATCGGCGTCCGTCCCGCAGGCGAGACGGAGCCGAAGAGGACTGCGGCGACCGCGGCCGCGCCTTCCTCGCCGGGGAACCAGGCCTCGACTATGGCGTCCATGTGCTCGTCCTCCCAGGTCAGGGAGAGGGGACGGCCGCTGACGAGGACGAGGATGATCGGCTTTCCGATCGCGGCCAATTCGTGCAAGAGTTCCTTCTGGAGGCCGGGGAGGTCGAGCGACGCGCGATCGCGGGCTTCGCCCGAAGTGCAGCCCTCGACGAGGCCGGCCTTGTCGCCCATGACCGCGATGACGAGGTCCGAGGAGGAGGCCGCGCGCAGCGCCTCGGCGAAAAGCTCCTTATCGCCGCCGATGACCCGGCATCCCGCCGCGTGAACGAACTCGATTTCCGGCGCCTCCTTCCGCAGGCCCGCCAGTATCCCGTCCATCTTCGGGAGCTCCTCCTGTACCGACACCAGGTCGTCGGGCAGGGAGGTGTTGGCGAAGTTGTCCGACTTCATGTCAAGCAGGGACTCGACGTGGGCGGGATAGGTATAGTCGCCCAGCATGTTGCGCAGGTCGTCGGCGTTCGGGCCAACGACCGCGATCCGCTTCTTGGAGCGCGAGAGGGGGAGGATGCCGTCGTTCTTCAGGAGGACTATGGACTTCTCGGCGGCCTCGCGCGAGAAGGCACGCTGCTCCTCGGTCTGGAAGTGCTTCGCCGCCGCGTCGGGGTCGACATAGGGCTCGTCGAAGAGGCCGAGCTCGAATTTAAGGGTGAGCACGCGGGCTAGCGATTTATCCACGACGGACAGGTCGACGGCACCCTTCTCCACCGCCGCGACCAGGGGCTCGCCGTAGCAGTCGGTCGAGGGAAGCTCGACGTCGACGCCGGCGACCAGGGCCATGCGAGCCGCGTCGTCCTTGTCGCCGGCCGCGTGGTGGTAGTCGAAAACCATGTTGATGCCGAAGTAGTCGCTAACGACGATCCCTTCGAAGCCCCACTCCTCGCGCAGCACCGTGCCGAGGAGCCAGGCGTTCGTGTGGCAGGGCACGCCGTCCAGCTCGTGATAGCCCGGCATGATCGAGCGGAGCTTGCCCTCGCGCACCGCTACTTCGAAGGGATACAGGTAGGTTTCGGCCAACTCCCGGCTCGGGATATGGGCGGGAGCCCAGTTCATGCCGCCCTCCGAGGCTCCGTAGCCGACGAAGTGCTTGCCCGTCGCCACGATCCCGCGTCTAGTGTCCCCTCCCTGGAGACCCTTGATGTAGGCGACGCCCATCCTCGAGGCGAGGTAAGGGTCCTCGCCGAAGGTCTCCTCAGTCCTCCCCCAGCGCGGATCGCGCGTTACATCCAAGAGGGGCGCGAGGGCCTGCCGCGCGCCGAGGGCGAGCATCTGCTCGCGGATGATTTCGCCCATCCTCTCCGGGATCGAGGGATCGAAGCTCGCCGCGACTCCGAGGGCCTGAGGAAAGACGTCCGCCCCCCGGGTGAGATAGCCTGAGCAGGCCTCCTCGTGGATCAGGGCGGGTATGCCGAGCCTGGTCCTCTCGACGAGATAGTGCTGGATCTCGTTGGCCAGCCTAGCGGAGGCCTCGGGACGCTGCAGCCCCGCCCCTCCCAGGCGCGTTATTTGACCTAGGCCGTCGCCCATCCTGGCGGCCGCCCGCTCGGGGTCGAAGCTCGACTTCTTCAGGATCTCGTACACCCAGATTCCGCGAAGCTGGGCCGTCTTCTCGCGCAGGGTCATGCGACCTATGAGGTCCTCGACTCGACGGACCGTCGGGATAGAGGCGTTCTTATATTCTTCCATCGTGCTCCCCTTTCCTCCGAGGCGGGGCGGTTGCGGTCAACCTTTCACCGCGCCCGCCATCATTCCCCGGATCAATTTATCCTGTCCGAAGATAAACGCGATGATCATGGGAAGTGCAGACAAGGTCAGCACGGTCATGATCAAGGCGGTGTTGGACGAGTATTGTCCTTGGTAATCCCACACGGCCAGGGGCAAGGTCCGGTTCGCGCTGGACTGGGTCAGCACCATGGCGAAGCAGAACTCGTTCCACATATTCACGCCGTCGTAGATGGCGATGGTCGCCATGCCCGGGATGGAGAGGGGAAAGATCACCCTCGTGAAGGTCGCCAGCTTGTCGCAGCCGTCGATCTCCGCGGCCTCCTCGATCTCCTTGGGCATCTCGTGCATGAAACCGGTGAGGATGAAGACGGAGATGGGGAGATTGAAGGCGACATAGGGGCCTATCAGCGCCCAGATGGTATCGTAGATGCCCATGCGCTGAGTCAGCATGAAGATCGGGATGAGTGTGACGTGGATGGGGATGGCCATCAGCGCCACCACGAAGCCGAAGAGGGGCTTGTTCAGCCGGAAGCGCAGCCGGGCGAAGACGTAGGAGGCCGCCGCGGAACTGAGCACGAGAATGAGGAGAGAGAGGCCGATGACGACGACGCTGTTGACAAAATAGTGCCAGAATCCGCCTCTGATGACCGAGGCGAAGTTGACCAGTGTCGGCTTCATCGGGAGTGCGAAGACGCCGTGCCCGAGGATCTCGTAGCGTTGCTTTATGCTCGAGATCAGCATGTAGTAGAAAGGGAGGCCGGCTACGACGAGCCACAGCGCCGCGAAGGCGCCTGCGAGGATCTTATAGGCGAGGAGCCTTGAGACGATTTTTTTATCACTCATAGGACTCGCCCCTTCCGTTTCTCTTGAGGGCCCACAGTGTTCCGAGGGATGCGGCGGTAACTATCGCGAACATCGCCGTGGCTATGGTCGAGCCGTAGCCCATCTTCATGATCGTGAAGGCGTTCTTGTACATGTAGGTGGCCATGAGTTCGGTGGAGCCCGAGGGGCCGCCCTCGGTCATCACGTAGACGAGATCGAAGTACTTGAGCGAGCCGACCATCGACATGACGATCGCGTTGTAGAGGATGCCGCGCATCATGGGCAGGGCGAAGGAGAAGAAGTACCGCGACTCGCTCGCCCCGTCGATGATCGCCGCCTCGTGCACGTCTTCGGGCAAGGTGTTGAGGCCGGCGAGGAAGTAGATCATGTAGAAGGGCGTGAACTGCCAGCAGATCACGAAGATGACCGAGTAGATGGCGATCTTGGGATCGCCCAGGAAGTCCGGGCTTGTGCCGCTCAAGGCCCGCGCCAAGGGGGCGAAGAGACCGAATTCGGGATCGAAGATCGAGCGGAAGAGGAAGCCGATCGCGACCGAGGACATGAGCATCGGCAGGAAGTAGACGACTTTGAGAAGGGTGACCCGCCCGCCGCCCTTGTAGAGCAGGAGGGCCAGCGCCATGCCGATGGGCAGCTGGGTGGCTATGGAGAACGCGACGATCCGGAGATTGTTCAGGAGGGCGAGGCCGAAGCGCTCGTCGCCCCACAGTGCCCCCCAGTTGGCCAGGCCCACGAATTCCTTAACCGCGTCCGCGCCGTTCCAGTCGAAGGCGCTCAGCTGAATCGAGTTGAAGATCGAGACGAGGAGGAATACGACGATGAAAAAAAAGGCCGGCGCCAAGAGCAGCACGGCGGTGACGCGCGTCGATCTTTGTCTGTCCCTCCCCAGCGTATACGAAGCGGAGATCACGGCGGACTCCTCCCTGGCGCGAGAAGATCGGAACGGCGCCCGTCACGCGACGGGCGCCGCTCCAGACGGCTTCGGCTCGAGACTATTTGCCTGCCGTAGCTTGGGCCTTCTCTTCCATGATCTTGTCGACTTCGGCGGGCGTTTTGGTCAGCCCGAAGAGCTCCTGGCTGGTGTCCTTGTGCAGCTCGCCCATCTCCGGAGAGAGATACTGGTCGTACCATAGCTGGTTCGCCTTCGCGGCCTTAGCCGTAGCCAGGACCTTCGAAAGCAGCGGATCGCTAACCGTTGTCGAATTGAGGGGCGGGATCTTTCCCTGGGCGGAGCGTTCCTTGACCGCCGTGTCGTCGAGGAGATAGGTGATCGCGGTGAAGGCCGCCTCGGGATTCTTGCACGAGGCCGAGACGGAGTAGAAGTTGTCGCCGATCGTGCCGACAGTGTCGGAAGGATCGCCATTCCCGTCCTTGACCGCGGGGAAGGGGAAAGCGTCGAGCTTGGCGAGGAAGTCCGGGTTCTCGCTTTTGACTGTCGAAATGAGCCAGGAGCCCATCACGGTCATCGCGGCCTTGCCGGAATAGAGGAGGGCGCGGGACTGGCCCGAATCCTCGTCCAGGCCGTTGAAGCCCTGGTTGAAGTAGCCCTTTTTCACCCACTCCTGGATCTTGGCTCCGGCCTTCGCGAAGACCTCGTTCTCGAAGGATCCGCCGTTCTTGCGATTGGCGGCATCCGCGAAGACGGAAGGCCCACCATAGCGATCGACGAGGTACATGTAATACATGGAGCCTGTCCACTTGGTCTTGTTGGCCAAGGAGAAGGGCGTCACGCCCTTGCTCTTGAGCGTCGCGCAGATGGCCTCGAGCTCGTCGATGGTGGCGGGTTCCTTGAGTCCGTACTTGGCGAAGACCTCCTTGTTGTAGAAGACCATCGCGATGGACACGCTCTCGATGGGCACGGCCCAGATCTTGTCCTTATACGTGGCTTGGGCGATACCCCCGGCCATGAAGCGGTCCTTGTAGTTCTTCTTGTTCATGTAGGAGGTAATGTCCGCGATCTTCCCCGAGTCCACGTAGGAGATCATCGGGCCGCCGGACCAGCTGATAAAGATGTCCGGCATCTCGTTGGCGCCCATAGAGACCTTGAGCTTCGTCTTGTAGGCATCATTCTGCAGGGCCACGACCTCGACGTTGTAACCGGGATGATCCTTCATGAAGCGCGCCATCGAATCGTCGATGGTCTTCTTCTGATTATCCTGGGTCTGGATGTGCCACATCGTGATCTTTTTTTTCTGCGCAGGACCACCGCAGGAGACGCTCAAGCCGACCAAGGCGGCGGACATGAGCAGAGCGAGCCCTACCATTCGTCCAGTTTTCACCTTATGAACCTCCTTATAGGGAAATGAACGAACCCCGCAGCTGCGAGGTATCGTTCGTTCGGCAAGGAAATTGATTGTATGAGGGATAGCATACCCCCATAGGCGGGGTATGCGACCCTCTTCCGAATCAATATGAGCATCAATCCTAATTCGGGATGTGTCAACTTTTTTCCGCAATTTACACGGAGGTGCTTGTCGTACAAAATACAAAAAAAACAGAAACTGCTTTATTTATATTCTATTTATCGTGTGAGGCTCTTTTAAAATGCAGACGCATTTTGAAAGAGCTACCCTGGATTCGCGCACATTTCGCAGCGCCGCCCCAATATAGTAAGCGGCGCGAGAAACTGCAAAGTCAATTTCATACCAAGGCCTTCATTGCGACACTCCCGTTGGTCGTGTCGCCTTATCAATGAAGGCCTCTATAAGTAACCGACTTTTTAAATTGGCCCGCATTACTATTTTTAGGCAGATCGATTTTTGCGCAAATTGTCTAAGAAAACCGGAAGATGACGAGATGGCGCCATCTCTTGATGACGGCGCCACCTCGTGATTCGGAGGAGGACTACAGCTCGCGGCGCCAGGGAATCGACGAGGCGGCGCCCTCGCGGGTCACGCAGATGGCCGAGGCGAGGACAGCGTCGGAGAGCGCGAGCTCGGCGCCCTCGCCCCGCAGCAGGGCCGCGATGAAGTAGCCGGTGAAGGTATCGCCCGCAGCTGTCGTGTCCACGGCCTTCACCTTGCGTGCGGGCAGCGATAAGGAAGAGCCGTCGACGCCCGAGTAGCGCACGCCCTCCTCGCCGAGGGTGAGCACGAGGTTGGTGCCTGGCCAGCGCGAGCGCAGGCCCCGGAGCATGGCGTCGCTGTCACTCTCGCCGGCGAGCGCCGCGCCCTCGACCTCGTTGAAGAGAAGATAGTCGACCTCGCCCAGCGGAAGCGTGGCGATATTGTCCTTTATCGGCGAGGGATTGAAGAAAATCGTGAGACCTCGACGGGCGGCCTCCGCGAGGATGTAGTCCGTGGAGCTCGTCTCGTTCTGCAGGAGCAGCGCGTCGCCCTCTCCCCAGCCCGCCAGGAAGCGGTCCACGTCCGCGTGCGAAATCTCGGCATTGGCCCCGCCCAGGAGCAAGATGCAGTTCTGCCCGTCCTCGCGGACCTGGATGATCGCGCGGCCCGTCGGCGTCGCCCCCGAGATCACGAGGGATACGTCGACGTCCGAGCCGCGCAGGGCCTCGAGGGAGAAGCCGCCGTCCTCTCCGACCCGGCCCGCGTGGAAGACCGACGCTCCGGCCCGGCCCAGGGCGATCGACTGGTTGGAGCCCTTGCCCCCGGCGTGGCGCGCGTAGGAGAGGCTGGAGATAGTCTCGCTAGGTCTCACGAAGTGCTCGACCCCGAAGACCTCGTCGACGTTGATGGATCCGATATTGAGGATGCGCATGTTTCCCACCGCCTAGGCGCGCGCGCCGTTCCTGCGGGCCTTGCCGTCGACCACGAGGTTTATGACGAGAACGATGATGAGGACGCCGCCCCAGATGACGTCCCGATAGAAGTTGGAGACGTTCTCGAACATGTTGAGGCCCGAGGAAAGCACCTGGAGTATCAGGATGGCGATGGTGACGCCGCCGATCTTCCCGAAGCCGCCGTTCGGGTCCACGCCACCGAGCACCGCGATCAGGATGCACTGCATCGTATAGGAGGCGCCGTAGTCCGCCTTCGCGGAATTGGCGCGGGCCATCATGATGAGCCCCGCGATCGAGGAGAGGAAGCCCGAGATCATGTAGGTCCGTACCAGGATGCCTTCATTGTTGAGGCCCGCGAAACGGGCGGCCTTCGCGTTGGTGCCCAGCATGTAGAGCTTTGGGCCGAAGCGCGTCTTCGAGAGCGCGAGGCCTATGATGATGGCCACCGCGCAGAAGATGACGAAGGGCAGCGGGATGAAATCCCATAACTCGGTATTGCCGATCTGCGAATAGAGGAGGGGCAGACGGCTTTGGGGCCGGCCATTCGTGATCACGATGGCTATGCCCGTGAAGAGCTGCTGCGTCCCCAGGGTCGCCAGGATGGCGGGGATTCTCATCCTCGCGATGAGGAAGCCCGAGAATGCCCCGCAGGCGAGGCCGCAGATGAGGGCGAGGAGGACGGCCACGATGATCATCGGCAGGGCCTGCTCGGGCGGCGCGCCGCGGGGCACTTCGGCAAGGAGGAACTTGGCCGCGATGATGGCCGAGAGGTTGGCGGTGCCTACAACGGCCAGGTCCATGCCTCCGGTGATCATGGTCAGGCTTATGCCTATGGCCATGATCCCGTATTCGGGGAACTGCCTCATCATGGAATTGAAGTTGCTCGGCATCAGGAAGATGGAGGGCCGGAGGGCCGTCATCAACAGGAATACCGCGGCGAGGAAAATGGAAAGTCTCAGGATATTGCGATCCCTCGGAACGGCTATCCGAGGGGCGGCGGTCGCTGTGCTGTTGTCGCTCATTGTTGTCTCTCCCCTCTCTCTATAATCCGGTCCCGGACGAGGCCAGGCGGCGGCCGGAACCGCCGGCCTGCCAGGCCGTGACCCCGGTGCCGATGATGATGACGGCGCCGGTGAAGACCCTCGTCCAGTACGTGGGGATGCCGATCAGGATGAGGCTGTTGGAAAGTATGATCATGAGGGCGACGCCCAGCATCGTGCCCGTGAGGGTCCCGAGGCCGCCCGTCACCCGGGTGCCGCCGAGGACGACGGCCGCTATTACGGTCATCTCCATCCCGAGGAGGTTCGTGGGGTGGGCGTTCATCATCATCGAGGCGCGGACCATGCCGGTCACGCCGGCCATGGCACCGACGAAGCAGTAGATGAAGACCTTCACCCCGACGACGTTGAAGCCGGCCCTGCGGGCGGCTGCCTCGTCACCGCCTATCGCGTAGATGCCCCGTCCCAGCATCGTGTAGCGCAGGAGAAGGAAGACCAGGAGGAGGGCTCCCAGCAGGATGAGGATCTGGGACGGCATGTCCGAAGTGAGGCCGAGCTGGGTGTTGGTCGCCGTGAAGAGCTTCTCCTTGCCGTGCGCGAGGATGGAGGGCGGCACGGGCGACTCGCTGGCCGCGAGGGCGCCCTGCATGATGCCCGTGAAAAGGCTCGAGGTCCCGAGGGTGACGACCAGGGTGGGCAGCCTGAGCACGCCGATGAGAAGGGCGTTGACCGCTCCCATGGCGAGTCCGAAGCCGGCGGCCATCGCGTAGGCCAGCATGACGTTGCCCGAATAGTTCACGTTGAGGAGGATGCGATCGGTGGCGTACATCGCGAGCGAGGCGATCGCGGGGAAGGACACGTCGATGCCTCCGGAGACGATCACCATCATCGCGCCGATCGAGAACAGGGCCGGCACTATCATGGAACGCGCCAGGTCCACGAGGTTGTTCCCCGTGAAGAACTGCTTGGATTGGACTTGTATGAGCAGGCAGAGCAGGACTATCGCCCCGAATACGTAGGGCTCGGACCTCTTCGCCATGCGCCGCATGTTGATCATCGCTAGCTCCTTCTTAGGCTACGCCGGTAGAGATCTCGCCGAGGCGCTGCTCGGTCGTCGAGGCCGGGTCGAGCACCTCGGCTATGCCCCCGCCGCGCATCACGAGGATGCGGCTCGTGCAGGCGAGCACCTCGGGGAGATCGTCGGATATGACGATGATCGCGAGCCCCCGCTCGGCGAGGGAGCGGAGGAGGGCGTGGATGTCGTACTTGGAGCCGATGTCCACCCCGACGGTGGGTCCGTTCAGGATGAGCACGGAGAGATCGTTGGCCAGCCAGCGCGCGAGGACGACTTTCTGCTGATTGCCGCCCGACAGCGTCTGCACGGGCAGGGAGGGATCATTCGTCGCTATGGAGAGCTCGCGCACCCACTTCTCCACCTCGGCGCCGATGGCCTTGCCCTTCAGGACGCCGAAGAGCCCCGACAGGCGATCGAGCTTGGAGACGACGATATTGCGCACGATGGACTGGGGCAGGAAGAGCCCCTCGGTGAGCCGGTCCGCGGGCACGTAGCCGATGCCCATGCGGATCGCCGACTTCACGCCGCGGATCCGCACGCGCTTGCCGCGGACCTGGACCTCGCCCGAGTCCGGCTTGTAGATGCCGAAGAGGGTCTGCACGAGCTCGGTCCGCCCCGATCCGAGGAGGCCCGTGATCCCGAGGATCTCCCCGGCGCGGAGCTCGAAGGACAGATCCTTGAAGGCGCCCGTGAGGGAGAGGTTCTTCGCGGCGAGGACGACCTCGCCCTGCTTGGCCGGGCGGTAGGATTCTTCGCTGAACTCGCGCCCGGTCATGTACCGGACGAAGGCCTTGCGGTCCAGGCCCGAGGTCTCCCCCGTGGCGACGTTCTGCCCGTTGCGGAAGATCGTATAACGTTCCGAAATCTCGAAGACCTCGTCGAGCTTGTGCGAGACGAAGAGTATGGAGATGCCCTCGGCCTGCAGCCGCTTGATGATGGCGAAGAGGGCCTTAACCTCGCGCTTGGTCAGGGCGGTCGTGGGCTCGTCCATGATGACGAGCTTCGCGTCGTGGAGGAGGGCCCGGCAGATCGCGATGAGCTGGCGATTCGCGACCGAGAGGTTCTCCACGCGCTCCTCCAGGTCGAGGTCGACCCCGAGCTTGGCAAGGGCCTCGGAGGCGATCGCGCGGATGCGCTTGTAGCTCACGAGCTTGCGCTCGGCCATCAGCTCCATGTTGAGGGCGAGATTCTCCATGACCGTCAGGTTCGGGAATACGGAAAAGTCCTGGTAGATGACCTGGACCCCCCGCGCGATAGCGTCCATGGGACTCATCCGGGAAAAGGACTTCCCGTCCAGCTCGATCGAGCCTTCGTCGGCCTCGTACACTCCGGATACGATCTTGATGAGGGTGGACTTGCCGCAGCCGTTTTCACCGGCCAGGCAATGGATCTCCCCCTTTCGGATCTCGAGACTGACGCCCTTGAGCGCCTCGACGCCTCCGAAGGATTTCTTGATATTTTCCACCTTCAGGATGTTATCGGACATGGCCGCATTCCTCCAAAACCCAAGTTCATGAGCCGATTGTAATGAAAGGCGCGGACGAGCGCAACGAAACGCCCGCCCGCACCCTAAGCGAGAATCGCGAAGCGAGGATCTCCGGCAGTGATCGCCGGAGATCCTCGCTGATGGTCAGAAGCCGAAGGAGTCGACGTTCTTCTTGTCGATCACGATCCAGCCGGAGCCGAGGAGCACCTTCTTGGAACCGGGCGCGAAGTGCATGCTCTCGTAGCCCTTGAGCTTGAGGTTGAGGCCGTCGGCGATGGGCTCGCCCTTGAGGATCTTGGTCGCGAGGGAGCAGAGGGCGTAACCCGCGTCCTTGGGGTCCCAGAGGGTGGCGGCGGCGAGGGTGCCGTCCTTGAGGAAGGTCTTGTTCTCGTTGGGCAGTCCGGTGCCGGACACGAAGACCTTGCCCTTGAGACCCATTTCCTCGATGGCGCGAGCGACGCCGGGCGCGTCCTTGGAGGAGGTGCCCATGATGCCCTTGAGGTTCGGGTATTTCTTGAAGAGCTCCTTGGCGCGCTCGTAGGCCTTCTCGAGATTGTCCTCGGACTCGACGCGGGGCTCGGCCGCGAGGAGGGTCATTCCGGGATAGGTGGCCTTCTGATGCGCGACGCCGCCGTCCGCCCACTCGTTGTGGGAGGCATTGGTGACGTGGCCGACCATCGTGGTGTACAGGCCCTTCTGGCCCATGGCCTTGGCGAGGTTGTCCATGATAAAGGCGCCGTAGTCGGCGTTGTTGAAGGCTTCGATGTCGTACATCGTGTTCTCTTGGAAGGAAGCCTCGTGGGTCACCACGACGATACCCTTCTTGAGAGCCTCGCCGAGGACGGGCTCGAGGGCCGCGGGGTCGACGGGGACGACGCAGATCGCGTCGACGCCCTGGGCGATGAGGTCCTGGATGACCTGAGCCTGCATGGCTGCATCGGTCTTGGCCGGGCCCTTCTGGAAGGCGTTGAGCCCGGTGTCCTTGGCGTACTGCTTGACACCGACTTCCATGCGGACGAACCAGGCGTTGGTGCTGTCCTTGGGAACGAGAGCGATCTTCCAATCCTTGGACGGCTTGGAAGACTTGCCAACCTGCGCGACGAGCGGGGTCGCTACCGCGAGAACGAGGAGAAGCGCGAGAAGCTTTACGAGCCCTTTCTTCATAACCGAGATCCTCCTGTGCGCAAAATGCGCGATAGAGTCGAGTGTAGGGGTGAGTTCTAAAACTGTCAAGAAAATTTAGTATCATTTTAGTCGCATATTAAGTGCAAATTGAGAGGGTTTGAATTTTACCCTGCATTTTTATTGCGAAGTATCAGGATAAACACCAAAAAAAATCCCATCTCTTCTCTTTGTCTTCGCATTTATACTTATACAGCCACTTAACATCGCGCGTGTTTTAATAAAATATTAAGTATTTCATTGACACATCCCAGGAACCATACTAATTTAACTCAATTCTACCCGGCAGGAGTTCTTCTCGCATGGCCGTCACCATAAAGGACATCGCAAAATCCGCCAATGTCTCGTCGGCGACCGTCTCCCTCGTGCTCAACGGCAAACCCGGAGTGGGAGAAGAGACCCGTGAACGCATCTTCAAGATAGCGGGCGAGCTCGGCTATCAGACTCCCAAGCCCGCGCCCTCCACGGGAGGAGAAGCCGTATGCCTTCTGCACATCAGCCGCCACGGGCATACCGTCAACCGCGACCATGACGTATTCATCAGCGACTACATAGAAGGCCTGGGCCAGGGGGCCAAGGGGGAGTCTCTCAGCCTCGAGATCGTCACCTTCAAGACCTCCCCCATAGAGAAGATCATCGAGGTGGCGAAGGAGCGGAAGTCCGCGGGCTTCATCGTGCTCGGCACGGAACTCTCCGAGAGCGACGTGGAGGCTTTCTCCGCCCTCGACGCTCCCGTCGTGTTCATCGATACCTATGTCGATTTCCTGCCCTTCGACTTCGTCGACATGAACAACGAGGACTCCGTCTTCACGCTCGTCTCGGACTTCGCGGCGCGAGGGCACAAGGAGATCGGCCTCGTCAAGAGCACCATCGAGACGAGGAATTTCAAGCTCCGCGAGGAAGGCTTCTCGGCGAGCCTCCAGCGTCTCGGGCTCTCCTTCGAAAAACGCTACGTCTTCGCGGTGGACCCGACCTTCCACGGCGCTCACGAGGATATGCGGAAAATACTCCAATCGGGGCCGAAGCTTCCGACCGCCCTCTTTTGCGCGAACGACATCATAGCCTGCGGATGCCTCAGAGCCTTGAAGGAGGCGGGCCTCCGCGTGCCCGAGGACATCTCGCTCATCGGCTTCGACGACCTTCCGCTTTCCGCGGTCGTCGACCCCCCTCTCACGACAGTGCAGGTTTCAAAGGCGCAGATCGGCCGCATGGCCATCCAGCTCCTCGTGACCCGCATTCGCGGTCCCGCTCTCTCCCCGCCCGTAAAGGTCCTCATCGGAGGCAGCCTCGTCGAGCGGCAGAGCGTACGCGATATTCCAGTTCACGGCGACGAAGGAGGTAGCGCATGATCAAGTATTCGATAATCCTCGGCAACCTGGGCAACACCTGCGACCGTTTTCTCTCCACGGGCTACAAGGCCCCGGTGCCCAAGGCCGAGATGATACGCCAGGCCGCCGCCATCCCGGGCGTGAAGGGCGTGGAGCTCGTCGGGACCTGGGACGTGACGCGGGAGAACATGGACGAGGTCGGGGAGCTCCTCGACAAGCACGGCCTCTCCTGCGTATCGATCATCCCGGACCACTTCTCGCAGAAGCGCTGGGGCAAGGGCGCGTTCACGGCCAAGGACCCTGCGATCCGGGCCCAGGCCCTCGATGAGACGATGGCCGCGGCCGAGATGGCGCGGAAGCTCAAGTGCCCCCTCATCAATCTCTGGCCGGGCCAGGACGGCTACGACTACGTCTTCCAATCCGATTTCCGCCAGGAGCGGCGCTGGACGGTCGAGGCCGTGAAGGCCGCGGCGAAGGCCTACCCCGATATCAAGTTCTCCCTCGAGTACAAGCCCAAGGAGCCGCGCACGCACTCCACCTGGGCGAGGGGCGCGGACACCCTCCTCGTCGCGAAGGAGACGGGGATGCCCAACGTGGGCGTGACCATCGACACGGGGCACTCCCTCTCGGGCGGCGAGAACATGGCCGAGGCGGCCGTCATCATCTCCGACTTCGGGCGCAAGCTTTTCCACATGCACTTCAACGACAACTACCGGACCTGGGACGACGACATGATCGTCGGCTCGGTCCATTTCGTGGAATTCCTCGAGCTGATGTTCTGGCTCAAGGAGGTCGGCTACGACGGCTGGTATTCCATGGACCAGTACCCCTACCGCGAGGACGGCCAGGGGGCTCTGCGCGGGAGCGTCGAGTTCCTGATGGGACTCGAGGCCATGCTCGAGGGCAGCGCGATGGGCGAAATCAGGGCCCTGATCGCGGAAGGGGACGCGGTGAAGTCGGCGGCCTGGGTCCGCTCGAAGCTCTTCCGGAAGAAATAGGCCTCCCGCGGCGAGGCAGTAAGTAAAGGGCTCCGGCTTTGCGCGTTGCGCGAAACCGGGGCCCTTTCCCATGGTCCTGCTCTCCTAGTGGATCACGCCCTTCTTGATGATGATGCAGCCGTAGGCGCACTTCTCGGTGGTGGCCAGGATGGCGTAGGCCGCCTTCGCGCGCTCGTAGAAGGCGAAGCGCTCGATCGTGCCGACGGCGGCGTCTCCGCGCGGATCATTCGCGCGCACGACCTTCCTGACCCTGTCCTGAACCTCGGGCAGGGTCGGGTCGCCGGGTACCACCTGCATGAGGGTCACGGGCTTATCGACGAAGGTGTCGAGGGGGAAGAGCTTCAGTATGGCCTCGAGCATCTCGGGCACTCCGTGGCCGTCGGCGCGCACGAGGATCCTCGCGTTGCTCGCGGCCGGGTAGTTCGAGTCTCCGATGACGAGGTCGTCTCCGTGGCCCATCTCGTGCAGGACCTTGAGCAGCTCCGGAGAGATGACGTCGGGTATTCCTCTGAGCATGGCAGTCTCCTTCGAATGGGCTCAGGCGGCTCCGCGGCGCGGGCCCGCCCGTCAGGCCTTCAATATAGCGCGGTCCGCCCGCTCGAGGTCGGGCGCGAAATAGTCGGCACCCGCGGCGCGCAGCTCGGTCTCAGGGAAGCTCCCCGCGAGGGCTAGGCAGGCCATGCCCGCCGCCTTGGCGGCCTTCACGCCCGACACCGCGTCCTCCACCACGAGGCAGCGCACGGGCCGGACGCCCAGGCGGCGCGCGGCCTCGAGGTAGATATCCGGCTCGGGCTTCTTGCGCTCGATCATCAGCCCGTCGACCGTAACGTCGAAGTCGGCCTCCGCGAGGCCTATCTCGCGGAGGTTAGCCTCGAGCTTGCGCCTATCCGCGCTCGTCGCTATGGCGGTCTTGATTCCCCGGGAGCGGCACTCACGGACGAAGGCGCAGGCACCCTTTATTTCGCGAAGTTTGCCCCTGATGACCTCAAAATACAGCTCGTAGGTCCTGGCCTTGTCGCTCTCGATATCAACGGTCACGCCGTGGCGCGCCGCCGCCCCCGAGATGAAGCGGTTCTCTCCCATGCCCACGAAGGGCAGGAAGTCCTCGCGCGACGCGAGGACCCCGTAGCGCTCGGCGAGCATGGCGATGGCCGCCTCGGCGATGAAGGGCTCGGAGTCCACGAGGACCCCGTCCATGTCGAAGAGTACGGCTTCGACCACTCTCAGATCTCCGGCGCGTGCTTGAGGAGGTAGTCCTCGGCTTCCTTGCACCAGAGCATGTTGTTCTTCCTCACGATCCGTGCGAGCTCGGCGTAGAGGGGATCGGTTTTGCCCTTCTCCTCGAAATCGACGAGGGCCACGAGGGGAAGCTTCTTGTGCGTGTAGATGAGCTTCTTCCCTCCGGGGATCTTGTCGAGTTTGATCGTCGTCTCGGGCACGGAATCGAGGCCGCCCACGTGGGTGATCATGGCGACGGGGTTGAGGCGGCCGTCGGCCATCATCTCGAGGGACTCCTTGATGTCGTCGGTGTTCCCGCCCGAGGTCCCGACGAGGTGGTGGGACTCGTAGTGGACATCGTAGAAGTTGAACGACGCGGAGAAGGCGGTGTCCGTCGGGCCCGCGAAGAAATTGAGGCAGCCGTCGGGGCCCAGGAGCCTGTCGCCCATCTCGACCACGGGCTTCACGGGGGCGAAGACGAAGACGTCGTCGAAGAGCTTGCCGCCGTTCAGGGCCTTGAGGTGGGCGATGGGGTCGGCGATGTCCTTCGTGTTGACGTAGTGGAGCTCGACGCCGTTCCGCTTCGCCTCCTCTACGGTGAAGATCGAGGCCGCGCGAGAGAGGCGAGCCGGGTCGATGTCGGTGACGACGACGCGGGAGGGCCTGCGGGGGGCGTGCATGGCGTAGTCGATCGCGCCCATGCCCATCGGGCCGACGCTCGCGAGGAGGGCGACGGAGCCGCCCTCCTTGATGCCCATCTCGTGGACGTAGGAGCCGCCCTTCGTGTGGTACTGGGC
>DBTW01000203.1:36439-40454 GCA_002307245.1 Spirochaetaceae bacterium UBA1306
TCGGCCTTGTACTCGAGGAGGCAGCCCAGCTCCATGACTTCGGCGGGGATCACGACGTAGGTGGCGTCCCCGCCTATGTACTGGTAGGAATAGCCGGGCGCCCAGAGCGTGCCCTTGTGGTTGAGCGCGGGCTGGATCGCAAATTTCTGCCCGACCTTGAATTGCTTCTTCCACTTGGCGCCGATCTCGACGAGCTCGCCGCAGAACTCGTGGCCGATGATCGTGGGCGTCGTCGCCAGGGGGGCGCGGACGCGCTTGTGCTTGTCGCCCTGCATCGCGAGCTTGTGGCTCGACATGCAGATCGAGTCGGACACGATGCGCGCCAGGATCTCGTCGTCCTTTATCTTCGGAAGCTCGAACTCCTCGAGCCTCAGGTCGTCCACGCCGTGTATTCGTACAGCCTTTGTCTTCACGCTTTCCCTCCGTTTTCCGCGACCTGGGCGAGCCAAGCCGCCCGGTATTTCTCGAAATCGCCCAGACCCTCCATGGGCCCTACGGCTTTGTAGTCTATATCGAAGCGAGAGCCCAGGGCGTCGGGCGTCGTGCCTTCCAAGGCCGCGACCGCGGTCATGGCGGCGCCGAAGGCCGTAGCCTCGGAGATATCCGTCAGATAGACCCCGCCTGAGCCTTTGTCGCGGCCCAGGGCGGAAGCCAGTATCGAATTGTAGCCGGCGTTCCTGCGGAAGCCGCCCTCGGTGAATACGTCGGTGCCGCTCGTCCGCCCCGCCCGCTCCAGGGCCACGAGGGTCTGGAAGGCGAGGGACAGGTTGAGGGCCGCCATGGTCCTGCGGCCGTCCCTCATGAAGTCCGGGACGCTCGAGCCCGATTCGATATCGGTCAACGCGTAGGCCACGCCGTCCTGGACCGCCCTCGAGACGGAGCCGGGGAACTGGCCCGAGCCGGGCACCACCTCCGGCAGTATGAAAGCGGAGCAGTCCTCGACGACGGCGCGATAGTCGGCCGCGCTCGGTTCGGCGAGCGCGTGGCCCGCCGCCTTGGCGCCGACCCTGGTCCAGGCCTCGTACTCCATGCCGCCGAGGAAGATAGCCGTTTTTACGGGCTTGTTGTAGGCCGAGCGGTTGAAGAAGACGATCTTGCCGAGCTCGTCGGCGGAGAAGCCGAAGTTCTCCTGCGGGTGCATGAGCACGCACCAGGTGCCGGTCGAGTTGAGGACGAAGTCCCTGCCCGAGCGCTTCGCAAGATGGGGCAGAAGGGATGCGTTGGAATCGTGGATACCCATCGTCACGATGACGTCGCGGGAGAGGCCGGTCCGCTCGGCGAGCTCGCCCTTGATTCGCCCGAGGACATCCCAGGAGTCCCGGAGGGGAAAGGGCATCTTGGCGGCCACGCCGAGCTTCTCCGTGACCGAGGAATAACAGGAGCGTTCCCAATCCCAGAAATAGGTATGGCAACCGGTGTAGGTGCCCTCGGCCCCAGCCTTGCCCGTAAGGCGATAGCCCCAATACTGGGGGTAATTGAGCACGATGCGCGAACGAGCGTAGGCCTCGGGGAAGCGCTCTTCGAGGAAGAAGAGACCCTTGGCGGGATTGATCATGGCGGACAGGGGAGGGGTCCCCGTAGAGACCTGGAGCTCGCGCCTGTCGCCCATGCGCCGGTAAAAGCGCTCCTGGAATTCCTCTCCCGGCTCGTGAGTGTAGTACACGCAAGGGGCGCAGCACTTTCCGTCCTCGCCCACGCAGACGAAAGTCCCTCCGTGGGTCGTGACGGCTATCGCGCTTATGGGAAAGCGCCTGCCGAAGGCGGCGAGCGTGTCGAGGAACCAGGCTTCCATCCCCGCGAGATCGTGCGTCTCGAGATCCCCCTCCATGATCGGGGCGAAGGTCCTCGAAACCGAATCGAGCATCCGGAGGTGGCGATCGTAGATAGCCACCTTCTTGTTGGTCATCCCTATATCAATGACCGCGATTACAGTATCCATACAATCCCCTATAATGCCATACAACTGCTCGGGAAGCCTTAGCTTTCGGAGCAATCGCGAAGTTAGCCGAAAAGCGCTTTAGGGGCTTCCAGCTAACTGAGCATGACCTGCCCGCCCGTTACGGGCAAGGCCTGGCCGGTCTCGTATTCCTGCTCGACGAGATAGTAGATGGCGCGCATGACGTCCGGCCCCTCGCAGCCTCGGCGCATGGGAACCTTGCCTTCGTAGGACTTCCTCACGTCATCCACGGTCTTGGCTCCCGGGACCTTGCCAGACTGCAGATACTGCACGAAAAGGCCCTTCACAGGATCGGACCAGAGGGGGCCGTTCAGGAAGTTGCCGGGGCAGATCGCGTTGACCTTTATCTTCCACTCGACGAGCTCGAGGGCGAAGCTCTGCACGAGGCCGATGCCGCCGAACTTGGAGCCCGCGTAGGAGCCGTTCTTGTTCGAGCCCTCGAGCCCCGACTTCGAGTTGATCTGGATGATGTCCGTCGCCCATCGCGGGGCAGTCCTCGACTGCCTGCGAAGAAGGAGACCGGCGTGCTTGGTCATGAGGAAGAAGCCCACGTAGTTCACGTCCGTGACGAACTTGAAGGAACTCGTCTCCTGAGAGAGGACCGAGGAGGCCTTGAGGACGCCGGCGTTGCTCACCACGAGGTCGATGCCGCCGGCCTTCTCGGCAGTCAGGGCGAACATCGCGGCGACCGAGGCCTCGTCGGCCACGTTGACCGCTACGGGAATGGCGACGGTCTTTCCGGCCTCGGAATTGAGGGTGGCCGAGAGCTTCTCTGCTCCCGCGAGGTTGAGATCGGCCACGAAGACGAGGGCGCCCGAGGCCGCGAGGCCGCGGACTATCTCCTCGCCGAAGCCCTGCGCCCCTCCGGTCACAAGGGCGATCCTGCCCTCGACGACCGCCGAGCGCCTGGAGGCGGAGCCCGCGTCAGCGCGAGCCGCGGCAGGAACGGCCAGGGGAGAGGCGTCGCGGGCCTTGGCGCGGCGAAGCGCGTCATCATATCCCAGGCCGGGCCAGTAGGCCGAGGCCTTGCCGCCCGATAGAAGGACGATGCAGCCAGGCATGGCAGCCCCGCCCCTCTTGGCGCGCCAGGCCGCCAGGGCATCCTTGAGGGCGGAAGCCGCGGAGCTCTCCTCGGTCTCGGCGCCGAGGTCGACGGAAAGGGCCTGACCGGGAACGGGATCGGCCTCGGCCGAGACGAGGACTACCGGCCGCCCGAAAGCCTCGAGATAGAGGCCCCGGACCAGGGGAGAGGCGAATGCATGATCGATATCGCTCATCGCGTAAACCTGCCTTTGAGAAGATCGTTCAAGACGAGGCCCGGATCGCCCGGGCGCGCGGGATCGAGGGCGCGGCCCGCCTTCGCATAGGCGGCAAGCCTAGTTTCGAGGGGCAGGGCGGCCAGGGGATTGGCGGCGGAGAAGAAGCCAGCGCCGGGATCGACGGAGGCCAGCCTCTCGTGGGCCACGAGGGCCCAGGTGGCGTCGCGGAGGTTCGAGAACTCGGGTCTCCGCAGCTCGGGGCAGTTGAAGGATTGGCGCGGACTGTTGATGTCCACGCCGGAGATCTGCAGGAGCCCGCGTTCGTCGCAGAGTCGCCTAACGCGCGCGAGCTGCTCGGGCGTGTTGCGGGGAGGCATGTAGGCGACGCCGAGGTAGCCCGTCGCCTTGACGGCGTCGAAGAGCTCCTCGATGAAGTCGTCCTCGAACTTCTCCGCCTTCTTGTCGCCGGTGGGCGACTCGCCGACATCGCCCAGATAGGCGTAGGCGGGGATCGCCCCGATGGAGCGCGCGAAGGTTACGACCTTCGCCGCGCTCGGGCATTCCTCGTCGCCCGGCTGCTCGAAGATCCTGTCGAGGAAGCCCGACTTGAGGACGCCGAGAAGGTCGTAGGCGACCATGGCGTTCGCGGGATCGGCGATGAGCGCGGCGGGCTTCTTGGGAGGCGTGATGCCGAAGCCCTTCGAGATGCCGTCGAGGAGGGCCTGCCCCCGCCCGTAGCGGCCGATCATCCGGTCGGCCACGGCCGCGAGGAGGTGGCGCTCGGTGACCCCGCCGCCCT
>DBTW01000203.1:40714-40895 GCA_002307245.1 Spirochaetaceae bacterium UBA1306
CCCCGCCGCCCTCCTTCGACTTGGAGCGGGCGAGCACGTCGCGATCCATGTCGAGGCCCTCGATCCCTTCCTCGCGGAGGAGAGCCGACGCCGAGGCGGCCATGCGCGCGGTGCGCGCGATGCGCGCCTTGCGTATGGGCTCGATGAATGCGGAGAGCGCGTCGACCTTGTCGGCCGGCAC
>DBTW01000144.1 GCA_002307245.1 Spirochaetaceae bacterium UBA1306
ATGCCAGAGGGGGTAGGAGTCCCAGGAGGCCACGTCGACGTGGGGGGCCCACTTGCGGTAATCGAGGCCGGGATAGGTGCCCATCATGTTCACGGTGATCGGGATGCCGGGCGCGATGGCCCGCAGGGGCGCCGACTCGGCGAGGAAGAAGTCGCGGGACTGATGGTCGACGAAGCGCCTCCAGTCGAGGGCGAGGCTCGACTGCGAGGTCTCGCCGTGGGGCGCGGGCGATTCGATCTCCCGCCAGTCGGAATAGCGGTGGCTCCAGAAATCGGTCCACCAAGCCGCGTTGAGCGCCTCGAGGCTCCCGTAGCGCTTCTCGAGCCAGGAGCGGAAAGCCTCCTGGCAGAGAGGACAGTGGCATTCCCCGCCGTACTCGTTGGACACGTGCCAGAGGACGAGGGCCGGATGGTCCTTGTAGCGCTCGGCCAGGCGGGCGTTGATCTCGACCGCCTTGGCGCGATAGACGGGCGAGGTATAGCAGTGGTTGTGGCGATTGCCCTGGAGCTCGCGCACTCGGGCCTCGTTCACGCGTCGGACTTCGGGGTACTTCGCGGCCATCCAGCCGGGCTTGGCCCCGGTGGGCGTGGCGAGGACGGCCTTCATGCCCGCCGCGGCCAGCCGGTCCATGAGGGCGTCGAGCCAGGAGAAGTCGTAGCGGCCCTCCTCGGGCTCGAGCCTGGCCCATGAGAAGATTCCTATCGAGGCGACCTTGAAGCGGGCGAGGGGGAAGAGGCGGAAGTCCTCGTCGAGGACGTCGGGGCGGCCGAGCCATTGGTCGGGGTTATAGTCGCCGCCGTGCCAGAGGCCGGGGAGGCGGGGATTGACGGGCGGGTAGGACTGATTCATGCGCCATATACAAAGGCATTTCCGGGGCTTTGTCCACGGGGGGCTTTCGGTATATCATGCCACGCCGGCGGTTCCCTCGAAGGGCCTTAAGGCCGCCGCGGAGGATTCGGATGAGGGTCTGCGTATACGGAGTGGGGGCGATCGGCGGGACCTTGGGCTACGGCCTCGCGAAGGCGGGCTGCGAGCTCTCGGGCGTCGCCCGGGGGGCTACCCTGGACGCGTTGCGCGCGCGAGGCCTCCGCCTCGCCCTCGCCGACGGCTCCGTCGACTCGGTCCCGATCGCGGCGAGCTCCGACCCTCGCGAGCTCGGGACCCAGGACCTCGTGATCCTGGCCGTCAAGGCCCCGGCCCTGCCCCTGGCCGCCGCCGGCGTCGGCCCCCTCATCGGCCCGGGGACGGTCGTCCTGCCGGCGATGAACGGCGTGCCCTGGTGGTTCTTCCAGGGAGGCCGCCCCGGCTTCGGGGGCGAGCTCGCGGGCGCGTCCCTGCGCGCAGTCGATCCCGAAGGCGCCCTGGCCGCCGCTATCCCCGCCTCGAGCGTGATCGGCTGCGTCGTGCACCTCGGCTCCTCCTGCCCCGAGCCCGGCCTCGTGAAGACCCTGCCGCTTCGACGGCTCATCGTGGGCGAGCCCTCGGGCCTCCGCACTCCCCGGCTGGCCGCCCTCGCCAGCGCCCTGACCGAGGCCGGCTTCGAGCTCGAGGTGACCGACGCCATCCAGCGCGAGATCTGGTACAAACTTTGGGGCAACATGACCATGAATCCCGTTTCCGCCCTCACGGGGGCGACGATGGACCGCATCATCGACGATCCCCTGGTGGAGCGTTTCTGCATGGATGTCATGGGCGAGGCCAAGCGTATCGGGGCGCGGATCGGCTGCCCCATCGACCAGACCGAAGAGGACCGCATGGCGATCTCCAGGACCCTGGGGGCTTTCAAGACTTCCATGCTGCAGGACGTTGAGGCGGGAAGGCCCGTCGAGCTCGACGCCATCGTGGCCTCCGTCCGCGAGATCGGCGGCCTCCTCGGCGAGGCGACCCCCAACATAGACATACTGCTCGGCTTGGCCAGGCTGCGGGCGAGGACCCTCGGCCTGTACCCCCAGGCGGGCGATAGGAGCGAACGATGGCTGTAGCGAGGAAGATGAAGGGCTTCGTGGAGAATGGCTCCATGATCCGTAAGATGTTCGAGGAGGGGGCGCGGCTTCGGAAGATCCACGGCGACGACAAGGTCTTCGACTTTAGCCTCGGCAACCCCAACCTGCCCCCGCCGCCCGAGTTCAAGGAGCGGCTGCGCGCCGTCGTGGAGGCCGACGAGCCCGGCCTCCACGCCTATATGCCCAACGCCGGCCTCGAGGAGGCCCGCGCCGCCATCGCCTCCCGCGTCTCTGCCGAGCAGGGCGTCGCCGTCGAGGGCAGGCATGTCGTGGTCACCTGCGGCGCGGCGGGGGCCCTCAACATTATCTTCAAGGCCCTGCTCGACCCGGGCGACGAGGTCCTCGTGAGCTCGCCCTACTTCGTGGAGTATGGCTTCATGGCCGACAACCACGGCGGCGTCCTCAAGGCCGTGCCGACTCTGGGCGACTTCTCCCTCGACGTGCCGGCCCTCGAGGCGGCCATGGGCCCGCGGACCAAGGTCATGCTCGTCAACACGCCCAACAACCCGACGGGCCGCATCTACTCGGCCGAGAGCCTCGCGCGCCTCGCCGCCGCCCTCGAGCGCAAGTCCCGCGAGCGGGGCGGCGCCATCTACCTCGTCTCCGACGAGCCCTACCGCAAGCTCGCCTACGGCGGCGCCGAGGTGGCCAGCCCCTTCGCGAGCTACTCGAGCTCGATCATCGCGACCTCGCACTCCAAGGACCTCTCCCTGCCCGGCGAGCGCATCGGCTTCGTCGCCGTCAACCCCGCGGCCGATGATGCGGGCGACCTCATGGGCGCCCTCTCCCTCGCGAACAGGATCCTGGGCTACGTGAACGCGCCGAGCCTCATGCAGCGGGTGATCGCCGGCCTGGGCGAGGCTTGTGTCGACGTGGCCCTCTACGAGCGCAAGCGCGACGCCCTCGCCGCGGGCCTCCGCGCCGCCGGCTACGACTTCGCCATGCCGGAGGGCGCCTTCTACCTCTTCCCCAAGAGCCCCTTCGCGGACGAGGGCACTTTTGTGGAGCTCCTTAAGGAAGAGAACATCCTCGTCGTCCCGGGCTCCGGCTTCGGGGCGCCCGGCTACTTCCGCATCGCCTACTGCGTGGACGACAAGGTCATCTCTGGGGCGCTGCCCGGCTTCGAGCGGGCGATGAGGAAGGCCAAGGGATAGCCGGCGCCGGCCCGAGCCCTCCCGCGCGCGAGGCGCACTTCCGGGCTATACTTAAGGCATGCTCTCGAAGCTCCGGTCGATCGTGGGCCGCGCCCGCCTGTGGCGCGTCGTGGCCTTTGGCCTCGCTTCGGGGGCCTTGGCCGGCCTGGGCTCCTGCGCCTCGCGGCCCCAGGCCGAGCGCGAGGATACTGAGCCCCGCCTCGACTGCGCGACGCTGTACCCGCTCGTCCTCGTGCACGGGATAGCCGGCAGGGACGAGGGGCCCGTGCCCTATTGGGGCGATATCCCCAAGCTCCTCCGCGCGAGGGGCGCACGGGTCTTCCTCACGGACATCGACGGCTTCGCGCCCATCGAGGACTGCGCCTCCCAGCTCGAGCGGAGGATCGACGAGGTCCTGTCCGAGACGGGCGCCGCCAAGGTCAATATCATCGCGCACTCGATGGGCGGCCTGGACGCGCGCTACTATATCTCCAGCCTCGGCCGCGGCGGCCTCGTCGCGAGCCTCACGACCTTGAGCACCCCCCATCGGGGCACGGCCATCGCGGACTACTTCCTCGAGGACCTGCCGATCATCAAGCCCGGCCTGGCCCGCCTCGTCGACGCCTACTCCCGCGGCGTCCTGGGCGATGAGAGCCCGGACCTCTACCTCGCCGTGCGCCAGCTTAGCCCCTCGTTTTGCGCCCTGTTCAACGCTGCCAACCCCGATGACCCGCGCGTGCGCTACCAGAGCTGGACGAGCGTGCTAGGGGAGGGCTGCCCGGAGCCCCTCTATTCAGCCACCCGCAAGATTCTCCTGCCCCTCGAGGGAGAGAACGACGGCCTCGTCTCCGTGGCCTCGGCGCGCTGGGGCGATTTCCGGGGAGTCGTGGGGGCGGGCAAGGATCTCTCGATCTCCCACGACGAGATCCACGACATGGGATCGTCGCGCCGCTTCGACGCGCCCGGCTTCTTCGCCTCCATCGTGTCGGAATTGAGGGTCAAGGGATTCTGAGCTGGAGTCAGGGCTTCGCGGGGATGGATATCTCGGCGCGGAAGCCCGGCGAGGGCGTTATGCGCAGGCTGCCGTGCATCTGCTCTACGAGCATCCCGACGAGCTGGAGGCCGAGGCTCGAGGGCGATAGCGCGTCGAAGCCCAGGGGCGCGCCGACCCCGTCGTCGGAGATCCTCAGCTCGATCCGGTCGCCGACGGCGCGCAGCTCGACCTTGACCCTTCCCTCGCGGCCGGGGAAGGCGTACTTGAAGGCGTTCGTGAGGAGCTCGGTGACGACGAGGCCCAGCGATACGCCGCGCTTCACGTCGATGGCGATGTCGTCGACCTCGGTCCTCAGCGTCACGTCGGCCCGCTCCGCCGTGTAGGTCTCCTTGAGCAGGGCGGCGAGGGACTCGATGTAGGACCTGCAGCTGAGCTCGGCTCCCTGGGCCGACCTGGAGAGGAGCTCGTAGATGAGGGAGATGGACCTGATCCGCGATTGAGCGTCCAGGAGTATCTTCCGCTCCTTCGAGCCGTCCACCTGGGCGGCCTCGAGGCTGAGCAGGCTCGAGATGATGTTGAGGTTGTTCTTCACGCGATGCTCGAGCTCGCGCATGAGGACGTCCTTCTGCCTCACGAGCTCGGCCAGCGCCTCCTGGGCCTCCGCCTCCCCTGTGAGGTCGATGAAGGAGAGGAGGACGCTCGACCAATCCTCCTCGTGACCCGGCACGACGGCCAGGCGCATCCGCAGGTGCCTGGCGGCCGCCCCGGGAATGAGGTTCGGGAAGTCGATCTCGATACCGGGCTCCCCCCGGGCGAGCGCAACCAGCTCCCGCCGGAAGACTTCCCGCGTCCCCTCGGGGATGTAGGGCTCCGCGTTCGGGCCGACGCAATCCTTCTCGGGCAGGTTGAGGTATCGGGAGAATTCGCGGTTGAAGCGCTTGATCCGGACCAGGCCGATGCATCGCGCGAGCTCGTCGGGCCTGGCCTCGAGGTAGGCGCCGATGTCACCGGCCCCCTCGGCCTTGATCTCCTCGAGTCGCCGCTTGACGCGGGAGAAATCCTCCTCCAGGACGGCGTTGGACATCGTGTCGAAGAGGACCTTGTAATGAGCCTCGCTCTCGCGCAGCTCCCGGTCGAGCTTCCATCGCTCGGTGGCGTCCTCCACCAGGGCGAGGGTGCAGCTCTCGCCCCCGACCTCGAGGTATTCGTAGGAGGTCACTCCGATGAGGAGGGAGCCGTCCTTGCGCCTATAGCGGACTTCGGCGCCGCTCACCCTGCCGTCGGCCTTGAGCCTCGCGACGAGGGCCTCGAGCTCGGCCGGATCCTCCCAGAGACCGAGATCGACCGATCTTCGCCCGATGATGTCCGAGCGGTCGAAGCCGATCATCCTGCAGTAGGATTCGTTCACCTCGAGTATGGCGCGGTCGGAATTCCTCGTGATGGCGATGGCGACGGGGCTATGCATGAAGGCTTGGGCGTAGAGATCGCCCGAGTCGACGGGCCCATCGCCCTTGGACGGCTGCATACTCTTAGTTTAACGGAGTCGCCCGCACTTTCCAGCCGGAAAGCGCGCCGCCGCTGGCGTTTCCCCAATCGGATCGTTACACTTGGCAAGGAGGTTCTTTCATGAAAATGGTATTCCGGTGGTTCGGCGAGGAAGCCGACCACATTCCGCTCCAACACATCAGGCAGATTCCGGGCTTGAGCGGGGTCGCCACCTCGCTCCTCGACATCCCCGCAGGCGAGAAATGGCCCCTCGAGCGACTCCTGGCCGTCAAGGCGAAGGTGGAGAGCCACGGCCTCGAGATGGAGGTCATAGAGAGCTACAACGTCCACGAGGACATCAAGCTCGGCCTGCCTTCCCGCGACCGCTATATCGAAAACTACCGCGACGCCCTCCGAGTCCTCGGCGCCGCCGGCGTCAAGGTCCTTTGTTACAACTTCATGCCCGTCTTCGATTGGATCCGCTCGGAGCTCGCCCGCCGCCTGCCCGACGGCTCCACGGCCTTCGCCTACGACGAGGACAAGGTCGCGCGCATGGATCCCTCTCGGCTCCTCGAGTCCATGGGCTCGGAGTTCGAGGGCTTCGACATGCCCGGTTGGGAGCCTGAGCGGCTCAAGGCCCTGGGCGCCCTCATCGAGCGCTACGCCTCCGTCGACGAGGAGGCGCTCTGGAAGAACCTCGCCTATTTCCTGGAGGCCGTCGTCCCCGTAGCCGAGGAGGCCGGGGTCAAGCTGGCCATCCATCCCGACGACCCGCCCTGGTCCATCTTCGGACTCCCGCGCCTCGTGACCTGCGAGGAGAACATCGCCCGCCTCCTTTCCCTGGTAGACAGTCCCTATAACGGCATCACTCTCTGCTCGGGCTCCCTCGGGGCGAACGCGGCCAACGACATCCCGCGGATGATCCGCCGTTTCGGCTCGATGGGAAGGATCCACTTCGCCCACGTGCGCAACGTGAAGCGCCACTCGCCCGGCCATTTCGAGGAGTCCGCGCACCTCTCGAGCTGCGGATCGCTCGACATGTACGAGATCATGAAGGCCTATCACGAGCTGGGATTCGAGGGCTACATACGGCCCGACCACGGCCGGATGATCTGGGGCGAGAAGGGTAGGCCCGGTTACGGCCTATACGACCGGGCCCTGGGCATCGCCTATCTGAACGGGCTCTGGGAAGCCCTCGGTAAGGCGGGGAGGATAGCCTGATCGTGGGCGGCAAGGCTGGTGACGGTATGTGGAGGCCGAGCGTCCTCGCCTTCTCCTTCGTCCTAGCCTCGGCCGCCCTCGGCTTCCTCGCGAATTATTACCCATTCACGATTTTCTTCGGCCAGGGCCTCTACTTCGGGAGCGTCTTCGGGATACTCGCCCTGCTCTTCCTGGGCAGGGCCGGCGGCGGGGCGGCCCTCGGGGCGGCGGTCCTGGCCGTCGCCATCCGCGGCGACTGGGCCTACCTGGCCTGCGCCTCGGCCGAGGCGGCCTTTCTCTGCGTCGCCTTCGGCGGGCGCAGGCGCAGCGTCGCCATCCTCGACGCCGCCTACTGGCTCGGCGCGGGCTTCTGGATCGCCCTCGCGGCGCGGCTCGCCGGCGGAGCCGTCTTCCAGGAGGCCTTGCTGTCGTCGGCCTGCTTTTCGATCTGCGGCCTAGCTTCCGCCGCCCTGGCCGGCCTGACCACCGACTACCTGCGCGCGGCCGTCCCGGGCGTCCTCTCCGCCGCCGGCTTGGATTCGGCTCGCGAGATACCCTTCCGCCGCATCGTGTTCGAGAGCAGCGTCGTCCTCGGCCTGGTGCCCCTCCTCGCCCTCCTCGTCATAGCGAGCCATTCGAGGATGACCGGCCTCGGCGTCGAGATCGGGCAGCGCCTCAAGATCCTGGCCCATACCTACGCCATGGTCTCCGAAGTCTGGGTCGACGAGAAGGAATCCGAGCTTTCGTCCATCGCGGCCGCGGCGGCCTCGGGGCCCGGCCTCGGCGCTAGGCTCGAGAGCCTCCGCTCCTCAGAGTCGAGCATCCTCGCGGCCGGGGTCCTCGACTCGAGCGGGCGCGTTATCCGGTCGAGCGCCGAGCCCGGCTCGAGCGGCTTGAGCCCTCCGAGGATCGACCTGTCGCGGACCGAGGCCGATATCTCGGTCCTCGCCTCGGGCGAGCCCTCCTTCGGCGTCGCCGCCGTCGACGGGGACATGCCTCGCCTGATCGTCCTGAAGGCCCTCGCCGGGGGCCTGGCCTCTGGGGCCGTGTTCATCGCCGTCGATCCCTCGCCGCTCTCCGACCTCCTCGCCGGACTTACCCTGCCTCAAGGGGCGGAGGCCGTCATCATCGACTCCGGGCGGCGCGTCCTCGCCTCGAGCGCGGGCTCGAAGCCGGCCTTCGCCGCTTACCCGATGCCGGTGGGCTACGTGGGCATCTCGGAGATCGGCCGGCGCGGCATCGAGGCCGAGGGTTATTACTACGAATGCGATTCCGGCCTGGGCTCGGGTTGGCAGGCCATCTTCTCCGTCTCGGTCGAACCCTATCGCATCCCCGTCATCGCCACGGGCCTCGTCATGGCCCTCTTCTCCCTCGGTATGGCCGCGGTGATCCTGGTCGCCTCGCTGATATCGAGCAAGCTCCTGGTCGGCACCATCGAGGGCCTGCGACTCGCCGCCGACCGCTTGGTCGAGCGGGCGGACACGGGCCAGGCCATCGTCCTGCCGCAGGGCAAGGTGGCCGAGGTCGCGAGCCTCTCCCGCACCATGACGGCCGCGGCCGCCCTCATCATCCGGCGATACCGGGAAGCCTACGCCGCGATGATCGAGGCCGAGAAGGCGAGCGCCGAGAAGGAGCGGCTCCTCGAGGCGGTGAGCCACGACATCCGAGGCCCGCTTAGCGGGATGATCGAGATGGCCAGGGTCCTCGAAGGCGAGCTCGAGGGCCGGGCCGCGCGCGAGCACGCCCTGCTCATCGAGGACGCCGGCGTCGAGCTCCGGGACTTCGTCGAGGAGCTCCTCGACCGGGCCGCGATCGAGACGGGGCGCATGGAGCTGCGCGACTCCCCCTTCGACCTGCGCCTCCTCGTCCACGGCGTCGTCCGAGCCTATCGCTCCCTGGCCGTGAGGAAGCGGATCGAGCTCGCCAACGAGTTCGACGAGCAGATACCTCGCCACGTCGTGGGCGACCGGGCGAGGCTGTACCAGGCGGTAGGCAACCTCCTCGGCAACGCGATCAAGTACACCGAGAACGGCTTCGTCCGCGTTTCGGTGAAGCTCTCGCGCATCGAAGGGGGCCGGGCCTTCGTCCGCTTCGCGGTCGAGGACAGCGGCCCGGGCATCTCCGCCGACAAGCTCGATCGCGTCTTCGAGCCCTATTTCCGGGCCGGGGACGATTCGGGGCTTGGAAACGTGGAAGGCCGGGGCCTGGGCCTGGCGATCGCGGACGAGATCGTGGAGCTCATGGGAGGCGAGCTTCGCGTCGAGAGCGAGCTCGGCAAGGGCTCGCGATTCGGCTTCGAGCTCGGCCTCGCGATCGTCGAGCGTGCCGATCAGTCGCCGACCGCGCTCGCCGCCTGGGACTGCACCGACCTGGACGCCCCCGTCCCCGCGGGAGCGCGCGAGGGCTGCGCGAGCGCGAAGGCGCTCGTGGCCGACGACCAGCGCATCAATCGGGCCCTGGCCCGCCGCTACCTCGAGGACGCGGGCCATAGCGTGGAGGAGGCCGCCGACGGGCGGGCGGCCGTCGACGCCGCCCTGGCCTCCGACTTCGATATAGCCTTGCTCGACCTCAGCATGCCGCGCCTGGGCGGTCGGGAGGCCGCGCGCGAGATCATCGAGCGTTTCCGCGCGGAGCGGCCGGGCCGCCGCCGCCCCTACCTCGTGGCCCTCTCCGCCTCCTCGACCGAGGACGACCGGAAAACCCAGATATTGGCCGGCTTCGACGATTATATAGCGAAACCGGCTTCCCCCGAGCGGCTCCGCGAGACGGTGGCCTCGGCCCTGGCCTACAAGGAGACGCCCCTGCCCGCGCGAGCCACGCTCCTCGACTACGAAGGCCTCCTCGAGGCCTACCGCGGCGACCGGGATTTCTTCAAGACCATCCTCAAGGCCTTCGTGTCGGACGGGACCTCTCATGTCGCCGAGCTCCGCTCCGTCGCCGAGCCCGAGACCGCCTCGCGCGAGATCCTGCTCTCCGCCCTGCATTCGCTCGTGAACATCATGGGCGCCGGACGCGCCCAGAGCGCCTTCGAGCTCCTCCGGGGGGCGGAGCGGACGATCCGCGAGGCCGAGTCCGTCGATCCATCGGCCCCGATAGGCCCGGCCCTCGTCTCGGCCTCCGGCATCGTTCCGGCCATAACCGAGGCTGAGCGGGCCATTGCCGAGGCCGAGGCCCGCCTCGAAGAAGAGCTCAAGTCGTGATACTATCCGTCGGCCTGGGGGCGTTGATCGAATGGACGACAGGAAGATAGGGCTCTTCGACATCCTCGGGCCGGTGATGATCGGTCCCTCGAGCTCGCATACCGCCGGCGTGGCTCGTATCGCCTTCCTCGCCCGCAGGATCCTGCCCGGCCGCCTGGACTGGGCGCGCGTGAGCTTCTACGGCAGCCTCGCCAGGACCTACCGCGGCCACGGCTCGGACAAGGCCGCCATAGCCGGGCTCCTGGGCATCCTGCCCGAGGACGAGCGCCTCGCCTTCGCCCCCGAGCTCGCGGCGCGCGAGGGCCTGGAAGTCGAGATCAAGCCCGTCTACGATGGCCCGGAGCGCTACCACCCGAACACCGTCGTGCTGGAGCTGCGCTCGGGCGAGCGGAAGCTCCGCGTCCGCGGCGCCTCCGTCGGCGGGGGGGAGATCCTCCTCCAGTCGGTCAATGGCTTCGAGGCCCAGCTCGACGGCCGGTTGGACGCCCTCCTCGTGCTCCACCACGACGAGCCCGGGGTCATCGCCCACGTGGCCGCCCTGCTCGCCTCGGCCGGCATCAACATCGCCTCGCTGGCCTCGCGGCGCAAGGACCGGGGGGACGAGGCCCTCCTCGTCGCGGAGGTCGACGGGCGCGTCGACGCGCGGCTGATCGACTCGCTCTCCTCGCTCGCGGCCGTGCGCCAGGTCGTGCACGTGCCGTCCATACGATCGTGACAAGGGGGCTATCTTGAGCTGGCTATTCACCACCGCTGCGGAGCTCCTGGCCCGCGCCTCCGAAGCGGGGCTCTCCGTCGCCGACTACCTCGTCGCGAGGGAGGCCTTCTACTCCTCGGCCTCCCCCGAGGCCACGAGATCCGAGATCGCCAGGCGTATTCGCATAACGCGGCAATCCCTCGACGCGGGGCTCGCCCGGCCCCAGCGCTCCTTCTCGGGCCTGACCGACGGCGCCGCCGTGAAGCTCCACGATTTCGCCGCCGCCCCGGGAGCCGCCGCGCCCGCGGTGGCCGATCCCCTCTTCCGCCTGGCCCTCGCCTACGCCCTCGCCGTGAACGAGGTAAACGCCTGCGGAGGCAAGATCGTGGCCGTGCCGACGGCCGGATCGTCAGGGGTCGTGCCGGGCGTCCTATGGGCGTATAGGGACGTTAGGCGGAAGGACCTTGACGCGGACTCGAGGGAATTCCAGGACGCCTTCGTGGTCGCCTCGGCGGTGGGCATGGTCATCGCCTCGCGGGCCACCCTCGCCGGGGCGGCCGGGGGCTGCCAGGCCGAGTGCGGCGCCGCCGCCGCGATGGCCGCCGCGGGGCTTCTGTGCCTCCTCGGACGGGGCGGCGAGGACTGCCTGTCCGGCGCGGCCCTTTCCCTCAAGAACTGCCTGGGCCTCGCCTGCGACCCCGTCGCCGGCCTCGTCGAGGTGCCCTGCGTGAAGCGCAACGCCTTCATGGCCGCCAACGCGCTCACGGCCGCCACCCTCGTGGAGGCGGGCATCCGCTCGGCCATACCCTTCGACGAGGTCGTGGGCGCCATGAAGGCGATCGGCGACTCCATGCCCGCAGCCCTGCGCGAGAGCTCCCTCGGAGGGTTGGCGACCACGCCCACGGGGCTGGCGTGCAAGGAGAGGATCGAGCGGGGCTAGCGTGGCGCCCAATTCGCTTCGCTCCGCCGCATTGGACGCCACGCTGGGCCGAGGGGCCCCTACCAGAGCTCGTAGCGCGCGATGACTCCGGTATCCGAGCTCAGGAAGACCGAGTCGCCCTGCGCCGCGATGCCCTTCCATTCGAATTCCGGCGCCGCGATCCGATCGATCAGCGTAGGCGCCGCGGGATCGTCCAGCGACAGCGCGTTCAGCTTGGGCAGGTTGCCGTATCCGTAGGAGACCCCGTAGAGCCGGGAGCCCGAAACGAGCAGGGCCGAGCCACCGTCGCCCTCGGCGTGGAGGATTTTCGCCGGCGCGGTCGGGCTCGAGCCTAAGTCGTAGCAGACGATCTCGTAGTAGCTATTGGCCACGTAGAGATAGCGGCCCGAGCCCGCTATTGCGTCGGCGCTGCTAACGACGGCCGCGGTGCCGCCGGCGCCTATGTCCTTGATGGCGCCCGCGAGGCTCGGGGCCGAGGGGTCGGCGACGGACAGTATCGTGACGCCCTCTGAGCCGTTGCCGAGGTAGAGGTAGTCGCCGTATTTCACGAGCCCGCGGCCGTCGTAGTACGGAGAGGCGAGGAGCCGCGGCGCGTCGACGTTCGAGACGTCGATGACCCTTAGGTCGGTGTATTCGCCCGAGAGGTAGGCGACGCCGCCGTCCACGAGGACCGAGTCGATCCTCCCGGGCAGCGAGACCCCGGCCGTGCGCGATCGGCGCGTTAGGCGTCCTCCGGATCGGTCGAAGGAGTAGGCCGCCTTGTCCGAGACGGCCATGAATACCTCCCCGACCTTGAAGAGGCCCCTCGCCGCCTCGCCTGCGTCGAGGCTCGCGAAGCCCGAGAGGGTCATGCCGCTCGAGTCGTAGGAGAGCTCGGCGATGCCGAGGGCTCCCGCGGCCGCGAAGGCGTACCCTGCCTCGAAGAGGGCCATGCCGAGCTTGAGCTCGAAGGGGCAGCGCGAGGCGAGGGAGTAGCCCGAGCCCGCCGGCGCGTAAGCCAGGAGCTCGGCCGGGCTGTTGGCGGCGCTGTTGCTCACCCCGCCGCAGGCCGCGAGGAGGCCGCCGTCGGCCCTCGGGCCGATGCCGACGCCGCCGTACCAGCAGGGCAGGGACAGCAGGCTCGGCGCTTGGCTCGGGTCGCTCGCCGAATAGCGCCGGACAATATGCGTAGCGCCCCTGTAGGAGAGGAAGATGCTCCCGTTCGCGCCGGCGAGGGAGCTCTCGTAATTAATGTCCACGACGCCGCCGAAATCGTCGCGGGCGATCTGCCGCGGGCCCGCCTTGTCTGAGACATCGTAGAACACGGCGCTCGAGATGCCGCTCGAGTAGAAGGCGAGCGCCGCCGTGGAGCCTTCCCATGTGGTGGAATAGTATTCGACCCCCGCCGGCACGGGGAGGGCCCCGAGCTTCTTCCAGGCGGCGGGATCGGAGGCGATGTCATAGAAGGAATCGCCGATGAGGGCGATACCGCCCTTGATCGTGGCGGAGCCCCACATGGGCATCGAGGCCTCGGAGCTGGCGACGAGGCTCGGGCGCTGCGGGTCCGCGAGATCGTAGACATTGCGGAAATAGTCCGAGATCACGTAGGCCTTGGTCCCGTCCACGGCGACCTTGCGGCCCATCATGTTGGGCGTATTGATCTTCTTCACGAGCTCGGGCTGCGAAGGGTTGCGCACGTCGTAGACGAAGAAATCCTGCGAATCGACCGCGCAGAGGTAGCCGGACGCGTAGAAGGCCGCATCGTCGAAGGGATTGGTCTTGGCGATGGTCCCGAGGGCTCGGGGCGAGGAGGGATCGGAGATGTCTACGAGCTCGATTCCGCCGCCCGCCCCGCTCGTGAGGACCGCGGCGAGCGCGCCGCTGCTGCGGACCGCGAAGGGGGAATTGCCGACGCCGAAGGGCGCGCGGAATTCCCAGTCCTTGGCGAGGATGCGGGGAGGGCTGCCATTGAAGGCTATCGCCGCGGCGTAGACCGACTGGGCCCCATCGAGGCCCATGGAGGAGAGGTAGAGGGCGTTGGGCGCCGTGGGCGATCGCAGGCTGCCCGCGGACCAGCCGTTCGAGCTATCGAGGGCGTATTGGTAGCCGCCGGCGACAAGGTTGAGGCTCTTGATGGTCATGCGGGCCTCCTCCGCGCTCGCGTCGACGGCATATCCCGCGGCTACCTTCTTCCACGCCGCGGACAGGGACGTGAAGCTGCCGGAGGCGTTCCGGCTCCCGTTCAGCACGGGGAAGACCCAGCCTTCCAGGTCGGACTTGGCGTTGAAGAAATTCACGCCGCGGAAGGCGTAGGACTTGCCTCCGTAAGCGAAGCCGAAATCGCCGGAGCATATAGGAAAGTCGGTGAACACGGTCCTGGTCTCGGGGCCCGAGTCGCCGCCCGTCAGCGTCGCGGCAGATACGCCCTGCAGCTTCCTCACGCGCAGGCCGTAGGCGTCGATGTATTCGAACTCCACGGGCAGGATGAGCTCGCGGGTCGGATCGGAGGGCGAGGCCTTGGGGTCCGCGATATCGATGCTGAGCTGGACGCCCATGAGCTCGAGTCGGATGTCCGAATCCGCCACGGTCCCGTCCCGCACGGTGTAGCGTAGCGAGTAGGAATAGCGGCAGGCGAAGGACCAGCTCAGGCCCTCGGCGTCGTCGTAGACTCCGTTCCCGTCGATATCCGGATTGAGCAGCTTCAGCAGCCCGTCGTCGTAGCGCTTTATGGTCTCGAGCTCGGCTGCCGGGCGGCCGATGGCCGTGGGCGCCGAGTCCTCGGGTATCGTCGCGGCGAAGCTCGGGCCGGCCGCAGGCGCCTCGAGGCTGCCGAGCTCGATCGTCGCCGCCGCGGAGGAACTGAGCGGCAGCGAGTCGAGTCCGCTCGCGAGAACCTTGATGCTGCCGAGCATGCTGATGGAATTGGCGATGCCGCGGGCGGCGAGCCCCCGGGCCGCGGGCTTTTCCTCGACGAGCCCCAGCACGTAATAGCCGCCCTTGGGCAGGGCGATATCCTGCGTTCCCGCGGTTACCGGCAGCCTTACCAGGCACCTCGAGGCCGACAGCGCGTCCATGTAGACGATATGGGTCGGCGCGATGCCGCGGGCGGCCAGGCCTTCGAGTGAGAATCGGACGTGGCTCATCCCCGAGCCGTCGGTTTCGCCCCCCGCTGGCCCCGAGCCGGCCGAATTCTTGCAGTCGGCCAATGCGAGCATTGAAAAAAAGAGGGCGGCTATTCCTAGCGCCCGGAGGCATAAGCTCGGCTTCATCCTTATCTCCCTGATGATTTAATTATTTTTTTCTACCATACATGCGCGCGCTTCCATGCGCAAGGCCCTGATAGGGTATCCATTGCGCGCTCGCGGGACTGCGCTATATACTCCGCTCCAATAATCATCATAAAGGATGGACATATGCGCAAATTAGCGGTCGTCATCGCTGCCCTCCTCGTAGCCCTTCCGATCGCAGCCCTTGATTTCAATCTATCCCCCAATGCCGACGGGAGCTTCGACTTCAGCCTTAAGCACGAGTGGTCCTACGGGAACGGCCCCTTCTTCTCCGCGGCCTCGCTTACGAGCTGCTCTGCTTCCTCGACCGACAAGGACTCGACGAGCCGCAGCATGGGCTCGGAACGGGACTTCGCGGCCGCCCTCGCGCCCCTGGGCCTGCAATTCGGATCGGGCCCCAATACGCTGCGCGCGTCACTCGACCTCGGCTGGACGCGGATGAGCATCTCCGAGCTCGGCTACGCCGACGTCAGTCGCGACTTCACCGACGACGCGATCGCCAACCCGATCGACTACCGCTTCTTCCTCGCCAACGACCGCGTCATCGACCTCGCCCTCCCGAAGCTGCGCCTCGACTCGAAGTTCTGGGTCGGTCCCTTCTCGGCCAGCCTCGGCGGCGAGTATTCGCCCTGGCTTTTCGTCAAGCTCGATCAGACCCTCAGCACCTCGACGACGCCGGCATTTCCCCTCGACCTGCCCACGGACAAGCACCACGTCAGCACGCAGTCGGCGAACAGCGCCTTCTCGCTCGAGGGGTCCGTCTATTTCCGGAATTCCTTCGTCGAGCCCGGCATAGAGGCCAGCTACGACTATCTCTCGATCAAGTACGGCTATCTCAATGCCTTTGGCATCGCCTCTACCATGGATTCCCGCGCGCAGACCTTGAAGCTGAGCGGGAGCGCGATCTTCCGCTTCATGAAGGTCGCGGGGCTTTCGCCCAAGATCGGCCTGGTCCGGGCCATGGAATGGAACGACGACCTTTCCGACGACGAGGGCCCCGTCGCTTCGGGCGGGGATTGGAAGCTGAGCCTCGGATTCGCGAAGTAGGGCGGCCGTCCCCGATCACGCGAGGATGGGCAGCTCCCTCCCGTCGCGGAGGAAGAGGGGGATGCGGTCCAGGGGCGCGTCGACGCGCACGCGCTGGCCCCCCTCGAGGCGCTCGCCCGTCCACGCGTTCGCCCAACGCGCCCCTTTGGGCAGATAGGCCTCGCGCTCGCGCTGCCCCTCGGCCATCACGGGCGCGACGAGGAGCTCCGGCCCCAGCATGTACTCGTCCTCGACCTCCCAGGACGCCGCGTCCCGGGGAAAGTCGTAGAACAAGGGTCGCATCACCGGCGCCCCACGCTCGTGCGCCGCGCGCATCTGCTCCGCGAGATAGGGCTTGAGCCGCTCGCGGAGACGCAGGTAGCGCTCGATGATGGGGTAGGCCGCGTCGCCGAAGCTCCAGGCCTCGTTCTCGGCTCCGGTGCCGAATTGCTTGATGCCGCCGCGCTGCTCGAGCTCGGGCGGGACGTAGGGGACCCGGTCGCCGTGAAGGCGGAACACCGGGCAGAAGGCTCCCCACTCGAACCAGCGGACCAGGAGCTCGCGGAAATGCGGGTCCTTCGGGTCGCCGCCGATGAAGCCGCCGATGTCCGTCGTCCACCAGGGGATGCCCGCGAT
>DBTW01000183.1 GCA_002307245.1 Spirochaetaceae bacterium UBA1306
CGTCCGCCTCGATCTCCTCGAAGGCCGCGACCTCGACCCCGTTTTCCTTCAGGGCGCTCGCGATGCCAGCAGAGGCGGCGGAGCCGGTCTTGCCTAGGTCGCAGCCCTCGACGTTCCAAGCTGCGATGGTCACCGTCTCCTTCGCGTCGACATTCGAGCTGAAGGGAATGATGACATCGGGCTCGAAGCTCGCCCCGGGCACCGAAGCCGAGCCCGCGTTCCCGCAGGAGAGGAGGGATAGGGTGAGCGCCGCCGTCGCGGCCAGGCTGCCGAGCTTCATCTCGATCCAGCCTACCTAATCGAGAACTGGTCGGCCGTCACGATTTCCATCGTGTAGTTGTCCCTCGTGTAGGTCACCGGTCCGTAGAAAGTCCCCCTGCTCCCGGTCGCCAGGAGATCCTCGATAGTGCCGCTCGGATAATGGAAGTACAGGGCTCCGTCGAATTTCCCTTTATAGTACGAGAGGCCGCCGACGGCGATCGTCCCGTCGTAGCGGTAGACGCAGCAGATCGCGTCCTTGTTCGCGTAATCCCCCGTCTTGTAATAAAGGGAATTGAGGCCCGAGCCGGCCGATTCGATGCTGTCGTAGTCAGTGATCTCGGGTAGGCCGTAATACGCCTTGCCCGTATTGACCTTTATCCGGACCTTCGATCCCACGGGGAAGCTTATTCCCTCGCTCGTGTAGAAATAGATGCCGGCATTCTTGTCCTGGATCGAGAAGGATGCGGGATAGATGCCCGTGGCCGTCACGACGCCGGTTATGGCCGTGCCGTTCAATGCGGTATCGACGCTCCCGCCCGCCCAGATCTTGGCGAGTACGGCTGCGATGCCGCCGTCGAAGTCGTAGTTCGTCGTCGTGTAGCGGGCGATGGCTGAGACCGTGTATGTGGACTTCGAGCCGTCCTGCCCGGTGATGGCCAACTGGCGAGCGACGGAAAGGTCGGCGTGAATGGAGCCGTTACCGACCGGGATCCCCCCGATGGTGACGGAGACGCCGAAGCTGCCCACGTTCAGGTCGAGCGCAGCTCGGTCCACTCCTTCGGGGAGAAGTATGGTGGCGGTCTTGCCCGTTTCGTCGACCGTAGCGGCCATATGAAGGCTTCCGTTCGAGGCTACCAAGCTCAGCAAGGCCGAGCCGATGGGGCTGGCCTTGCCCGCGTTGACGTCGTCGCCGAGGAGGCCGCCCACGGGAAGCGCCACCCAGGCGCCGCGGTCCCAGGAAGGCGTGGCCGGCCCCGGCTGACCGGCCGCGAGGCTGCGGCGGCAGTAGCAGGCATCCTTCGCGTAGAAGGAGCCGTCATTGGGCCCGATGGAATCGACCACGGCGCCGTCTCGGATGAGCTGGTAGCCCGAGGCGCCGTTGGAATCCATGATCCCGTTGTAGCTCGAGTCGGAGATCTTGGCGCCGAAGGCGTTTGCGTTGGCCAGCAGGGAAGCGTTGATTCTAGCCGCGTAGATCAGGTAGAAGGCCTTTGGGCCGATGCTGCCCTTGAGGCTCACGACCTGGTCGAGCGAGGAGTCCCGGACGCCGTTGCGCGACCTGCGCTGCGCGAGCCGGAACTGCGACAGGTCCACCGCCGCGTCCGAGTCGTTGTAGAGCTCGAGGTAGCGGTTGAGCTCGCCCGTGGTCGCGGTACCCGAGCCGGTGCCGCAGAAGTACTCGGTCATGCGCAGCGCGCCGGCCTCGGCCGGGGCGGGCTTGGCCGCGAAGTAGACGTAGTAGACCGTAGTCTTCCCGCCCGAGTCCACGAGCTTGTAGGGCACCGGGGTCTGGGTGAAGTCATGGACCTCGCCGGAGGCCGGATACACCTCGGCCGAGCCGGAAATCGCGATGGCGGGCACGAGGGCACCGTAATCGCTCACGGCGCCGTCGAGCAGGACTTTGATGGTATGCAGCTCGGGGTCGATGACGCCCTGGGCGTCGGAGCCCAGGGCGGACAGGGCGGCCGCGTTTTCGGCCTTGGCGAAGGAGAAGGCCGTGATGGCGGCGCCCTCGTCCGAGGAGGAAGAGCAGGAAGCCAGGACGAGGGCCGAGGCCAGCAAGGCCCAGGCGGCGGAGAGCCTCGATCCGACGGTCATAGTCCCCCCAGGTTGAAGCGGCACACGATGGGATCGTGATCAGAGGTCTCGATATGGTTGTTCTGGCAGAAGATCGAGTCGATGTGCGGGATGAACACCGCGTTGGCCCCGGAGGAGCCCGTATCGAGGTTGTCGAACAGGGCCTTCGACGCGTAGATGTGGTCGATCTCCTGGCTGTTGCCTCGGAAGAGGTAGCTGTAGCGCTGGTTCGCGGGCAAGAGCTCCTCGGCGGGGGCGAAGAGGATCCGGCTCGCGCTGCCCCGGTCGGCGCCGCTCAGGGTCTTGAGAGCGATGGTGAACTGGAAGTCGTTCATGTCGCCCGTGACGATGACCTTCGCCCTCGGATCGATGCCGAGAATGGCCCTGACGAAATCGTTGACGGCCTTGGCCTGCTGCGTGCGCTTGGGCTCGGAGCTGAACGTGGGCGGCTGCTGGAAGCCGTACAATGGCGCGTCGCCGCCCTTGGAGCCGAAGTGGTTGCCGATCACGAAGAAGGTCTTGCCCGTGGGCGTGAAGCGGAACTCCCCCACGAGAGGCTTGCGGCTGCCCCTGAAGGCCGAGGCGTTGATGCGGCCCGGGCTCTGCGTGAGGTGGGGGCGCACGACGCCGTCCTGGCCCTGGACGCCCGCGATCGCGACGTTGTTGCGCGCCAGTTCGAGGAGCCTCGGGTTTCCCCCGACGTCCCCCGGCACGGGCCAGGTCGAGGCGTCCCCGGCGGTATCGTCGTAGTTATTGACCTTGATGCCCTGCTTCACGAACTCGACACGGTCCTTCCGGAAGAGGAAGCCCACGCGGATGTTCGTGCCGGGTTCGCCTCCGTCGGAGTTCTCCTCGGGAGCTATCTCGCGGAAGTCGTAGTCGATCCCGCCCGTGCCGAAGGATAGGGCGTCCGCGGAGGACTTCGCCTTGATCGAGTCGATGATGGCCCGGAAGTTCTTCGTCGCCCAGACGACGCCGTCGGGGACGGCGTAGGAGTTGCCCTGGTTCTCGTACACGATCGTGGAGCCCCGATCGTCGCCCATCTCGATCACGGTGACGACGTCGGGCGCCCTGAGGTTGTAGAGCAGGATATCGGCTATGTCCGCGTACTTCTCGTAGCTGTCTTCCTCAAGGCAGTAGTTTTCGATGTTGTACGAAGCGACGCTGAGGTTCTGGTCGGTGACGTTGCCGCGCGCCAGGATCGGCCAGGAGGCGACGAACTGGGCGTTCGCGCCCTTGCCGATGCGCCAGGGCTTATAGGCGTCGGTCGAGCTCGTCCGGGTCTTGTCGTTGCGCCCCGTCACGGGCGTGAAGCCGTAGCCCTGGGAATCGAGGGGCGAGATCCAGTAGATCCCGTCTATCGTGTAGTCCATAACGCCGCGCAGCTGGGCGAGCCCGGCCGTGTTCTTGAGGGCGTCGCCGGTCTGCGGCAAGGCCACGAAGGTCTTCCAGGAGGGAGGGGCGTAATCGCAGAAGAGGAGCTCGGCGTTGAAGTCGTTTTCCTTGAGAACCATGCCGCCATAGGCCGTCCGGTCCTTGTTGGGCGCCCCGCCCTTGAGGCCGCCGTCGGCGAGGATGGGCGTGATGTTGTAGTAGGTCGAGCCCGTGACGACAGGCGCGTCGACCTTGACGGTCATGCCCTCCACGCTCTCGAAGGCCTTGATCGCCTTGCCGAGCGCGGCGAGGCTGTCGTCCTCCCAGGGCAGGGTCCTGAACTGCTCGGCTGTGAGGCCGGCGGGGGCTTCATCGTAGGTGAGGAGGACCCCGTCGGGCGGCGTCTGGGTGATCGCGGCGCCGCCGCTCGCCATCCTGAGCACGGTCGGCTCCACGATGCGCGTGATCGAGAGGTAGCCTTCGGACTCGCCGAAGCGGTTGACGGGGATGACCTCGGCCACGGTGCCGGACACGGTGACGACCTGGCCCACGGCGAGGTCGGTGGGCACCGAGTCGAGGAGCTTGGGCTCCTCGAAATTGGGGTTGTGCGTGCAGACGAAGATGCCGTCGGAGGTGGCGGGGTCGCCGTCGGGGACGAGAGCCTCCATGAAGAAGCCGTCGGCGTCGATCCACTGAGGCATGATCTCGCCGTCGGTCTGCGTCACGGTATAGGTCCCGTTCTGATGCTGCCTCGTGACCTTCGTGATCACCCCGCGGACGTTCTCCACCTTCTGGCCCTCGATGGGCGAGCGGGGCCCCGAGCCCTGGATCATCGCGATGGTGATCTTGTCCGCGTCCACGGCGGTGACGACGAGGTCGTCGATATCGCCGCCGTAGAGATCGATCTCCGGCGAGTCACGGGCGCCGCTCGAGGCCGTATAGGAGAAGCTGAAGACCTTGCCCGCCTTGGCGGCGACGAGCCTGTAGGCCCCCGCGGGCACGGACTTGAATTCGAAGGCGCCGTCGGCCCCGGTGCTGAGCTCGCCCAGGCCGGAATCCGCCAGCGAGACGACGTAGCCTGCCATGTCCGCGGCGGCGCCTCCGTAGGCGACCACCTTGCCGGACACGGAGTAGCCGGCGTGGAGGGCGCGGCAGCCGCAGAGCAAGAGGCCGATGAGGGCCGCCGCGCCCAGCCCGACGCGCATCCTTGATCCCGTGGTCATCGCTCGATCCATACTAGCGGGAGACCGGGATGAGGACTTCCGGCGTCGCGGCGCGCATGGTCCCGTCCGCCCTGGCCCGCTCGATGAGGACGTCGCGGATGGGGATGTAGGTCTCGACATAGGCCGACTTGTCGTTGGCCGGCATCATCGCGTAGCCGTCGCCGCCGGTGAGGAACATGAAGTCGTTCGTGACGACCGTGTAGACCCCCTCGTCCTCGACGGGAGTGCCGTCGGCCAGGGTCATGGAGAGGACCTTGCTCTCGTAGGCCTTGTTGGGGTCGTAGCTGACGACGAGGCCGGAGAACTGGCCGTTGCCCATCGCGGCGCTGTCGATGCCGTGGTCGATGATCCTTTTCAGCGTCGCGCCGGAGGCCTTGAAGGTGACCGCCGTGTTGTCGAAGGGCATGAGCTCCCAGAAGTCCTGCACAGTGACCGGGCCCTCGGGAAAGCCCTTTCGCAGGCCGCCGCCGTTCATTACGGCGACCTGGACGCCGAAGCGCTCGCGCAGAGCCTCGCAGACCCAGTAGCCCATGGGCGTGACGTTCCCGTGCTTCTCGTGGCCTAGGTTGCCTTCGACCTCGGCGACCTTCTCGAGGAGAAGGCCGGCGTACTTGTTCATGTACCGATCGTAGATGCCCCTCGCGACGGGGTCCTCGGAAATGGAGGACTTGTTCTTGTAGATCTCGACGAGGGAGCTCGAGATCGTGAAGGTGTTGTCTTCCTTAAATGTGAAGGCGAGCCTGGCGAGGCTGCGGCCGTTGTAGTAGGCCTGGACCACGGGCACGCCCTCGGCCTTGCCGTTCACGCTGGCATGGCTGTGCCCCGTGACGATGGCGTCGAGGCCGGGAACCTTGGCGAGTCGCCCCAGCTCGCTGTCGGCCTCGAAGCCGATAGCGCGGGAAGGGTCGATCCTGTCCATGGCCGCGGGGACGTGGGTGATCGCGACGATGGCCTCGGGCCTCTCTATCCTCTTGATCTTCCCGATCCAGCGCTTGGCGGCGGCGGCGGGGTCGGCGAAGTCGAAGAACTCGATGTTCTCCCGCTTCGTGCTCGTGAGGGTCTCGGTGGTGACGAGGCCGAGGAGGGCGATGCGGTGGCCGCCCACGCTGACGATCACGTAGGGCTGGGCCCAGGGCGGCAGCTCGCCGGTGGCCGCCTCGGTGAGATTGGCGGCGAGGAAGGGAAAGCCGCCCTCGACCGACCAGCGCGCGAGCTCGAAGTTCTTGACGCCCCAGTCGAACTCGTGGTTGCCGATCGCGCTCGCGGCGAGGCCCATCGCCTTGAACTCCTCGCTCATGACCGCGCCCTTGGTGAGGATGGAGAGGGCGCTGCCCTGGTAGTTATCGCCCGCCGATACGAGGATCATGTTCGGGTTGGCCTGCCGCAGCAGGGCGACGCTCCGGGCGAACTTCGCGATGCCGGGGTTCTTGCCGACGAGCGAGGGATCCTCCGAGAGCGCGAGGTCCTCGGCGAGGGTGCCATGCATGTCGTTGAAGCTGTAGATGTCGACGTACTTCGCCTTGCCGTTCTGCAGGAGCTCGACGGCCTGGCGATCGAGGCTTCCGTAGGACGCCGGGGGCGCGCTCCGACAGGCCGCGAGCGGGATGAACGCTATGGCCAGGATGGCCGAATAACCGAATTTCCTCATGGATAGCCTCCGCGAAGGATGGCCGCCCGCGGTCCCGCGGCCGGCCTTTATGCTAGAACTTGATCGTCGCCTTGGCAGCGAGCGATACGAGCCGCTCGGTGTCCATGCGCCAGCCGGTCTCGCGGCCCGAGCCCTCGAGGCTCAGGCTGATCTCTTTCTTCGGGTCCCAGCAAAGGCTCGCCGTCCACGATATGCCCGTCAGCAGGCCGGCCGTCGGAGCCTTGTTCCAGTCGGCGTAGCGGCCGGCGTAGATGCCCCAGTTCTCGTAGTTCGACACGCGGGCCTTGAGGGAGAGGGGTATGTCGGCGAGGTCGAGCAGGCTGAGCTTGAGGCCGGCGTAGAAGCCCTCGCCCAGGGTCGCCTGGCTTCCCGCGAGATCGTACACGAGCGCCTGATAGCCGCCCTCGATCGAGCCGAGGGACAGGCCGATGAAGGGCGCGGGGTCGAAGGCGAGGCCGCAATCGAAGGCGGCGCCGTCCTTGACCTTGACGCAGTTGAAGTCGCCGAGCAGGTCGACGCCGGCGAAGCGGTCCTCGGCGTCGTTGCCGCCCTGGCCCCAGAAGCCCGCGCTCTTGTAGCGGGCGCTGAGGCGCGGCGTGAGGCCGAAGGCGGTGAGCTGGCCGTCGAAGCCCGCCGCGTAGGCGGTCACGTCATCGGCCGAGTCGTCGTAGCGGTCCTGCCAGCCGAGGAAGCTGCCCTCGAGCTCGGCCTGATAGGCGAGCTCGCCGCGGTCTTCGACCTTGGCGCCGACCGTGGCCGCGAAGGTGCCTGGCCTCTGGGCGAGATCCGGCCAGAGGAGGGAGACGGTCGCGGAGGCGAAGTCGATGATGGAATAGCCGGCCTTCAGCTTGAGGCCCAGCCAAGAGGCCTCGCCCTTGATGGCCTCGGAGTTCTTGGTCTCGTAGTTCTCGATCACCGAGGCCTTGCCCCCGACGAGGCTCGTCGCCGCGGAGAGGTTGAAGCCCGGAATGAGGCCGACGGGCAGGGCGAGGGCAAGGCCGGGGCCCGTGGCCGGCTGGTCCATCCTGGACGAGGCGACAAGGCTTCCGTTGAAGAGCCTGGTCCCGGCGAAGTCCAGCCTCGCGTCGAGGACGCCGCCTATGTTTGTGAATTTTATATAGGCTGACTGGACATTGGGACCCGATAGCGTGGCCTTGCTATCGGTGCCGTCGGTGATGGCGTGGAAGTCGGTCCAGGCCTGCAGCTCGTTCTGCGCGAGGTTACGCTTCGCCTCAGGCAGGGCGGCGTAGGCGTATTGGTCGACGATCTTGCCGCTCGAGGCGTCGGGGCTGATGGCGTCTATCGCGTCCTCGATCTTGAGCTTGACCTCGCTCACCAGCTTCTGGGCGTCATACCACTTGGTGCTGTCCCAGGCGACGCAGGCCATGGGCTCGACGGTCTTGCCGTAGATGAAGCGCGTGCGCCCGCTGGCCGAGCTGTCGTAGTTGTCGGTGGGCCAGGAGCCCGTCGAGTAGGGGCTCGCGGCCATGCCGAAGCGGCCCTTGTAGTTCTCGTACCAGTCGATCATCGGCTGGAGCAGGCTATAAAAGGACGAGTCCCCGTTGACGCTCGTCTTGGTGGTCGCCGCGACGTAGGTATAGAGATTAGCGGCGTCGAAGACGACCGAGGCCTCGTAGCCCATGCGCGTGGAGCGCATGATGACTTCCTCCTCCTCGGAGAGGTCGAGGTAGGAATAGGCCGCCCCATCGCCGAACTTGAGCGATACGGAGGCGGCGGAAAGGCTCGATGAGAGTCCCGGTATGTCGGACACGTAGGGGCTGTCCAGGAGATTGGTCTCCCCGGCCCCGAGCGTAAGCGTGCCCGATAACATGGAAGCGGGAGAAGCGGGCTTATCCTGCGCGAAGATACCGAAGCCTGCCGCGAAGAGCGACACGAAAAGCACGAACCGTTTGTTCATCGCGATTCCCTGTAAAATCGATGAGGATATTCCGAGGCAGGGGGACAGGATATACGCCGGCATTACACGGTGTCAACGCGGAATTGTTACGGAATGCACACGATTGCGACAATAAAGCTTCAAAAATGTATGCGGCCTACGTTAATGAAATAATGCGTGAGGACGGGCGCCGGGATTCGACCCTCAGACGCCCCGTCCCTTGACGAATTCCCGGTACTCGGCGAGCTGGGATTTCAGGAGGGCGGGCGTATCGAGCCCGTAGGGACAGTTATCCCGGCAATGCCCGCAGCCGATGCAGCCCTCGATCCGGTCCATCTGCGCGCCGAATTCGCTCGTGAGGAAGCGCTCGAAGAGCGAGCGGCGCATAAGGAAGGACAGGCGCGCGGCCGTGGGGATCTCGATGCCGGCGGGGCAGGGCAGGCAGTAGCCGCAGCCGCGGCAGAAGGAGCCCGAGAGCTCGGCGCGGTCCCGGGCTATGGTTTCGCGCATCGCGTCGTCCAGCGCGGGCGGGTTTTCCTCCAGCTCGAGGAATTCCTCGAGCTGCCACTGCTTCTCCATGCCCCAGATCGGCACGGCGTAGTCCGTCGCTCTAATGTAGGCGAAGGTCGAGGCCGCCTTGGAGATGAGGCCGCCCGCGAGGCCCTTCATCGCGATGAAGCCGACGCCGGCTTCCTCCGCCTCCTCGAGGAGCTCCAGGTCGCCCTCGGAAGCGAGGGAGCTGAAGGGAAATTGTATTGTCTCGTAGAGCCCCGAGTGGACGGCCTCGAGGGCCACGGGTAGACGATGGTTCGTGATGCCGATATGTCGGATGAGCCTCTTGTTCTTGGCTTCGAGGGCGGCCTCGTAGAGCCCGGTCCCGTCCCCCGGCCGGGGCACGGCCGACGGGTTGTGAAACTGGTAGATATCGATATAGTCCGTCTTAAGGCGGTAGAGCGACCGCTCGAGATGCTCGAGGAACTCCCGCCCGTTGACCGCCGGCGTCTTGGTGGCGAGGACGATGTTCTTGCGCTCGAAGGATAGGGCTCGGCCGATCTTCTCCTCGCTGTCGGAATAGCCGTAAGCCGTGTCGAAGAAGTTGATCCCGCCCTCGAAGGCCTTGCGCAGAAGGGCCGTGGACTCCTCGAAGCCGATCCGCTGGATCGGTATCGCGCCGAAGCCCGAGCGACTCACGATCAGGCCGGTCCGGCCAAGCCGTATCCTATCCATCGGTCCCCCATTCGCACGCAGGAAGGGAAGTATAGCAGAGGACGCCCCTTAAGTTCTCGCCCTCTCGGCCTCGCTTGCGCGACGCCCCGGGCCAGCATATACTGTTGTCGTTTTAGTGAAGAACGGATGATAAAAACGGCTCGCGCCGCTCATCTTCGCCTTTCCAGTGCTCATTCCTGCCCTCGGCCGCGACCGATGCCTCCGGATCACGAGCATCGATATCGGTCTCAGGGGCCCGATCGGCTCCTTAGTCCTCGAATACTCGAGTCAAAAATATGCCTTTGCAGGTCTGTTGGAGCAATAAGACTATCCAAGAGGTACCGCCATGAAACGAAAGCCCTATGCAATTCCCCTACTCGCGACGATCGCCGGAATCCTGCTCCTCTCAGGCTGCGCGAGCTTCCCCAAGCCGAGCGATCCGACCGACTGCCTGGTGATCATCAGGACCAGGATGGACAAGCCGACCACGGTGCCGGCCGCTCGGGTATACACACTGGAGCTCTCCAGCGGCGGCATGACCAGGGATCTGCCTAACGCCACATCCTATAAGGCCATTTTAATCAAGGAACCGGCCGTGCGGGTCACGAAGATCTATACGAGGGTCACGACCACGGGCTACCAGGGTGGGACGGTATCGTATCCCCTTGATTTAGCCCTTCCCTACCGGCCTGGATGCGCGGTGATCGCCGACTTAGTCTTCACGCAGAAGATCGTTGACCTGGGGAAAGGCTCATCGCAGAGTTCCTTCAAGTTCATCAAGATAGGCGACGCCGAAAGGGCGACATTGATCAAGACGCTCGAAAAGGACGGGGTATTCGAAGTCTGGCAACGATAGAGCCCATCCAGACGACATCTTGCTTTTGATGTCGTATCGATGTATTTTTATCTTAATCCTTCCAGAGGACATGAAAAGTATGGATAAGTACTCGGATCCTGATCGGCCATTGCACTACACCTACTCAAGCATTAATAAATCTTTGATAGACAAGTATTTGCTTCGCCATTGGTGGGCGATAGCCTTCAAGGCCCTGCCTGAAGGCGTTCCCGCAAACCTCGTAAGCATCGTCGGGAACGTCGGGTCGTGGACGGCTTTCGCCCTCCTCGTAACAGCCGGAATCAATCCGGCGGCTCGGCATAATCCCTGGCTCTTCATCGTAGCCGCCATCTGCGTAGCCTTCTATCACACACTGGACGCGATCGACGGCATGCAGGCCCGTCGGGCGGGAGCCTCGGGCCCCTTGGGAGAATTCGTCGACCATTGGTTCGATTCCTTCAATACTTTCATCCTTCCCCTCGGCTTCGTCATCGCCTTTCCGGTGCTTCCTCCCGTATTGGCAGTCCTCTTCATTTACCTTTTCCTCGCCTCGGACCTCCTGACCCTGGAAGCCGTCCGCAGGACGGGAGTGCTGGTATTCGATTCCTTCGGGATCGACGAGGGAGTCTTCCTGAACATTCTCCTGATGCTGGCCGTCGGCATCCTCGGCTACGATTTCTGGGCCACTCCGCTGGCCCTAGGCATCTCCCCGATCCAGATCACCTTCGCGGCCTCCAGTCTCCCCCTCCTGGTCTTTTTCGTCAAATGCGTCGCGAAGACCGGCGGCCTTGATCGCGCGGCCGTGGAAGCCCTCTTCCTGATGCCCATAGCGACCTGGACCGTCCTGGCCCAAAAGAGCGGAGC
>DBTW01000157.1:0-9781 GCA_002307245.1 Spirochaetaceae bacterium UBA1306
AGAACATGCTCGAGGGCATGCAGGCCGGCATCCTCCATTCCACGCACTTCTTCAACGCCATGTCGCGCCTGCATCATCGCGACCCGGGCGCGGTGGGCGCCATCATGATCCACTCGGCCCTGTCCTGCGAGATCATCGCCGACGGCAAGCACGTCCACCCCGACCTCATCAAGCTCCTGATGCGCGACAAGCCCGTCGGCAACGTGGTCCTCGTCACCGACAGCCTCAAGCCCACCGAGCAGCATATGTGCCCACTCTTCGCGAACCACGAAGAAGTCGTCCTGCACGACGGCGTCTTCCACCGCAAGTCCGACGACGTCATCGCCGGCTCGGCCCTCACGATGATCGACGGCGTCAGGAACCTCGTCTCGTACGGCGTCCCCATCGAGAACGCCGCAGAGATGGCCGCCGCCAATCCCTCGCGCATCCTGGGCCTGGGCAAGCGCGGCCTCCTCGTGCCCGGCTACGAGGCTGACATCGTCGTCTTCGGCCAGGACTTCCGCGTGATGGCGGCCATCGTGGGCGGCCGCTTCGTCAAGAACGAGCTCTAGGCGCCGGGCCCCTTCCCCGGCGCGGAGGCGCGGTACTGCCGGGGCGTCATGCCCACGGGCGAGAGGGCTCGCAATATCCCGGGCTTTTCGCTAATCTATTGATCGGTTTTCCATGGAGGATATGCAATGAGGTTGATCATCCGCCCGGACTACGCCGCCGTCTCGACCTGGGCGGCTAACTACATCGCCCGCCGCATCAACGAGGAAGCCGCGAAGGCCCCGGGCGGGAAATTCGTGCTGGGCCTGCCCACGGGCTCCTCTCCCCTCGGGGCTTACGCCGCCCTGGCCGCCCTCAACCGCGCCGGCAAGGTCTCCTTCAAGAACGTCGTCACCTTCAACATGGACGAGTACGTCGGCCTGCCCGAGGGCCATCCGCAGAGCTACCACAGCTTCATGTGGGACAACTTCTTTTCCAAGATCGACATCGAGCGCGAGAACGTGCATATCCTCGACGGCAACGCGAAGGACCTCGAGGCCGAGTGCGCCCGCTACGAGGCCGCGATGAGGCAGCTCGGTGGCATAGACCTCTTCATGGGCGGAGTCGGGGAGGACGGGCATATCGCCTTCAACGAGCCGGGCTCGTCCCTGTCCTCGCGCACGCGGGTGAAGACCCTCACGAAGGACACCAAGAAGGTCAACTCGCGCTTCTTCGGCGGCGACGTCGACAAGGTGCCCTCTACGGCCCTCACCGTCGGCGTGGGCACCATCACCGACGCGCGCGAGATCCTCATCCTCGTCTCGGGGATCAACAAGGCCCGCGCCCTCCATCACGCGATAGAGGAGGGAGTGAACCACCTCTGGACCGTGAGCTGCCTCCAGCTCCACGCGAGGGCGATCCTCGTCTGCGACGAGGACTCCACGATGGAGCTCAAGGTCGGAACCGCCCGCTACTTCAACGAGATCGAGTCCCGGAACTTCGACAACTCCCTGTGACCCGGCCTCCTTCAGCCGAGGGCCGCGATCGGCTCGCAGGCCTCGCCGGCCCTCGTCTCGAAGGCGATCGGCGCGCCGCCGCCGACCCGGAGCCTGCAGGTCCCGCCCAGGCCGGACCTCACGCGGAGCCGCGTTAGGCGGCCGATCTTCCACTGGAAATCCAGCTCGAAGCCTCCCTTGGCCCTCGCGCCCCTGACCTCGCCCTCGCTCAGGGCCCGGGGCAAGGCGGGCAGGACGAGGATCTCGCCGCCGACGCACTGGAGGAGCATCTCGAGGATGCCGGACGCGCCGCCGAAGTTGCCGTCGATCTGGAAGGGCGGGTGCGTGTCGAGGAGGTTCGGCAGAGTCGAGTCCCGGAGCAGGCCGAGGAGCTCGGCCCAGGCCTCGTCGCCCTGGCCGAGCCGGGCCCGCAGGTTGATGATCCAGGCCTTGCTCCAGCCCGTGTGGCCGCCGCCGCGCTCCAGCCTCCGATCGAGTGTGGTCCGCGCCGCGCGGGCGAGCTCGGGGCTGCCCCGCAACGATATGGCGTCGTCGGGATAGAGGGCGAAGAGCTGGGATATATGCCGGTGCCCGGGCTCGGCCTCCTCGTAGTCCTCGGCCCATTCCATGAGCCCTCCCGTCGCCCCGATCCGGTCCTCGGGCAGGAGGGCCGCTGTCGCGGCGAGGCGCTCGCCGAGGAAGCCCGGGCCTAGGGCCTTCGCGCCGGGATCGGAGTCCAGGGCCCGCTCCGCGGCGGCGCAGGCCTTGAAGAGGGCGCGGATAATCTGGTTGTCCATGGCCGCGCCGTAGCAGACGCAGCCCCTCTCGCCGCCGTGCAGGACGTAGGTGTTCTCCGGCGATACGGAGGGGCAGGTGACTAGGCGCCCCCCGGGGCCGGGCACGAGGAAGTCGAGGATGAAGAGGGCGGCCTCGCGCATCACGGGATAATAGCGGTTGAGGAAGGCCAGGCTGCCTGAGTACTCGAAGTGCTGCCAGATGTGCAGGGACAGCCAAGCGGCCCCCATCGGCCAGAGCGTCGCCGGTACCCAGCGGTCCACCGGATCGCAGTCGCCCCAGAGGTCCGTGTTGTGGTGGGCGACGAAGCCGCCGCAGCCGTACATCTCGCGGGCGACCCTCTTGCCGTTCGGCAGCATGCGCTCGGTCAGGTCGAAGAGGGGAAGGTGGCAATCGCCGAGGCCGCAGGCCTCGGCTGGCCAGTAGTTCATCTCGGCGTTGATGTTGATCGTGTACTTGCTGCCCCAGGGCGGGAGGAAGTCCTCGTTCCAGAGCCCCTGCAGGTTGGCGGGCAGGGAGCCGGGGCGGCTCGACGAAATGAGGAGGTAGCGGCCGAAGTCGAAGTAGAGCTGGGCGAGGGAAGCCTCGTCGCGCTCTCCCCCAGCCGAGCGGAGCTTCGCTAGGCGGGCGTCCGTCGCCGGCGGCGGCCCCGCCTCGTCGTCCCCGGCCGTCTCGGGCCCGAGGCGGAGGGACATGCGGCCGAAGAGGGAACGGTAATCATCGACGTGGCGCTCGCGGAGCCTCCCATAGCCGAGGCTCATGGCGGCGCCCAGGGCGGCGAGGCAGCGCTCGTCGGGGTCGCCGGGCCTGTAGCTCGTGGCGGCCGCGAGGACGACCACGGCCTCGTCGGCGCCCTCCACGAGGATAGTCTCGCCCAAGGCGGCGACGGCGCCGCCCACGGCCAGGACTCGTGCCATCGCGCTGAATGCTACGCCGCCCTCGCCGCCGCCCGATCCGGTCATCCGCAACGTGCGCGCGTCGGGGTGCGAGAGCGAGCCCGCGTAACGGCCGCGTCCGAAGGACAGGGAAAAGTTGATCGCCCCCGGTCGGTCCGCCGAGACGCGCGCGACGATCGCCCGATCCGGGGCGCTCGCGAAGCACTCGCGCAGGTACTCGACCCCATCCCGGCGATAGACGACCGAGTGGAGGGCCTCTGCCAGGTCGAGCTTTCGGAGGTATCCCTCGGTTCCCGCGTCGCCGCGCCGAGCCGAGCCGTAGACCCCGTCCCCGCGCGCGTCGGGCTCGAAGTCGAGGATGAGGTCGCCCAGGGGGACGTAGTGGCTCGGGTGCTCGGGCACGCCGGCGAAGGCCAGCATCGCGAGCCGCTCGGCCTCCGCTATCTTGCCCGCGAAGATGAGGCGACGGAGCTCCCCGAGCTGGGATCGGGCGTCGGGATTCGTGCGCTCCCTCGGCCCGCCGTACCACAGGGAGTCCTCGTTCAACTGCCAGCGCTCGAGGCCGACGCCTCCCGAAACCATGGCGCCCAAGACCCCGTTTCCGATGGGCAGGGCCTCGTTCCACTCGCGGGCCGGGCGATCATAGCGAAGCGCGGTTTCCATGGCCCGGAAGTGTAGCAGGGAACTTCCCCGCCGTCAGCCGCTAATGGAGCCGCGCGAATCGTTTCGGCTTCCCATCGCGGGGTTCAAGCCTAGGTGAATCGGAATTAATATTGTTATTGCTATTAATATAAGCATTTATTGAGTTCCTGGAAGCTTGTCCTAGTCGATCGGCCATGCGAGGCCTCAAGCTTGAAAAGCCATTGGCCTAAATGGCGTTAGTCGCGCTACAATGAATCCATGAAAAAGTCCGGCGCACATGCGGCAGGCGCCCCCGCCGCCTCCTCGGCCCAGGAACTGCTGGCGACTTCCGCCCTCTTCTCCTCGTTCTCGGCCGACGAGCTGGGCTTCCTCGCGGAGAAGTCCGAGTTCCTCTCCTTCGAGGCCGGCCAGACGGTGTTCGAGGCGGGCAGCCCCGGCGACCGCCTCTACCTCGTGGCCTCGGGCGCCGTCCTCGTGTCGTCCCCGGCGGACGGCTCCACGTTAGCCGAATTCGTCCACGGCGATTCCTTCGGCGAGCTCGAGCTCCTCACGCGCGCCGAGCGCAACGCCAGGGCCCGGGCCGAGGGGCGGGCCCGGCTCCTCGCCTTTCCCGCGGGGGGGAAGGGCCTCCGCGAGGCGCTCTCCGGCAGGCCCGAACTGGCCGCCCGCATCCTGCGCTCCTTCCTCCTCGTCGTGTCGGGCCGTACGCGCAAGGCCAACGCCCTCGTCAAGGAGAACTCGCCCTGGGTGCGCGAGCTCAGGCGCCAGGTCTACGGCGACAAGCTCACCGGCCTGCTCAACAAGGCCTACCTCGAGGAGAACCTGCCCAAGCTGCTCGCCGAGCGCGCGGCTTCGGACGCGGCGCCGCTGGCCCTCGTCATGATGAAGCCCGACAACTTCAAGGAGATCAACGACCGCTACGGGCACGAGGCGGGCGACGCCTCCCTCGTCCTCCTCGCGGGCGAGCTCGACCGCGCGGTCGGCAAGGAAGGCACGGCGGTGCGCTACATGGGCAACGAGCTCGCCGTGATCTATCCCGGCAAGGGCCGAGAGGCGGCCCTCGAGGCGGCGAAGGCCCTGCAGGCCAGGCTCTCGGCCCTCGACCTCTCGGCCCCGACTGGCGATCCCGGCCTGCGCTTCGGCATGAGCCTCGGCATCGCCCTCTATCCCGAGCACGGAGCGGACGCCGAGGCCCTCGTGAAAGCCTCCTCGGGCCTGCCCCTAGCCGCCCGGGCCAGGGGCGGCTCCCTCATCCTGTTCCCGGAGGATGCCCAATGAAGAAGCCGGGCGGAAAGGGACCGGGCGCCTCGGTCCTCGAGGGCATAGACATCTTCTCGGGCATGTCCAAGGCCGAGATGAAGGCTGTCTCGGCCAAGATGCGGAGCTGCTCCTTCGCCCCGGGCGAGGCGATGTTCCGCGAGGGCGAGAGCGGCGCCGAGCTTTTCGTCGTCGCCTCGGGCCTCGTGTCCGTCTCCGTGCGCGGCGAGGAGGCCGAGGAGATCGAGCTCGCGAGGGTGGGGCGGGGCGCCTTCTTCGGCGAGATGGCCATCCTCGAGCGCGCGCCGCGCTCGGCTACCTGCAAGGCGGTCGAGCCTACGGACTGCCTCGTCCTGGCCGCGGCCGACTTCGAGGCCCTGGTGGTCGAGTCGCCCGAGGTCGCGGTCGGCGTCCTCGACCGCATGCTCGGCATAGCCGCGGGCCGCCTGCTCAAGACCGGATCCTTCCTCTCTCAGATGGTCCAGTGGGGCGACGCGGCCCGCAAGCGCGCGATCACCGACGGGGCCACGGGGCTCTTCAACCGCCGCTACCTCGAGGACTCCTTCGGGCCCATCCTCGCGCAGGTCAAGCGCGAGTCGGCCGGCCTCTCCTTCGCGATGTTCGACCTCGACCGCTTCGGCAAGCTCAACGCGGCCTACGGCCCCGAGTTCTGCGACGCCCTCATCGTGGAGGTCGCGGAGGCCTTCAGGCGCGTCTTCTCCGAGGACGACGTCCTCGTGCGCTACGGCGGCGACGAGTTCTGCTTCCTCATCCGGGCCAAGCCGGACGAGGCCCTGCGCAAATGCGAGGGCGTCTGCGAGGCCCTCCGCGAGCTCTCTTTCGAGGGGCATCCCGAGCTCCGGATCAGCTGCTCGATCGGACTTGCCCACTTCCCCGAGGGCGGCGGGAACCCCGACGAGCTCAAGGAGAGGGCCGACAAGGCCCTCTACCTCGCCAAGGAGGGCGGCCGCGACCGGGCCGTGGCGTGGAAAGAGCCTCCGCCCCCAGAATCGAAGCGCGACATCCCCACGGTCTCGGGCAAGAACCGCGTCACCGCCAACGTGATCCGCGCCCTCGACGAGCTCGAGTCCTTCCTGATCATCGGCCACAAGGACCCCGACGAGGACTGCGTCTCGTCCATGGTCGCCTTCGCCCTCATCGTGAACAAGCTGGGCAAGAAGCCCGCGATCGTCCTCGGCGCCTCGGTGCAGGACAACTACGCCTACCTCATCAACATCTGCCGCTACAACTCCATCGACGTGATCCGGGGCGATGCCGCGACGCGGATAGGGCGACCCGACGCCCTCGTCCTCGTGGACACCCCGAAGCCCGAGATGATCGACCATGTCGGGCTCTACGAGGCCCTGCGGGCCGACCCTTCCGTCCCCAAGATCGAGATCGACCATCACCTCGAGGCGGACAGCCGCTACTTCGGCGACCCCGGCTTCCGGCTGATCTACGAGGCCTCGAGCAGCTGCGAGATCATCGGCCGCCTCGCCCTCAAGATGGAGGGCGACGAGGAGCTCATGTACAAGTACCAGGTCGACGAGCTCCTGTCGCGCAACCTCGTCCTGGCCATACTGTCGGGCATGATCGGCGACTCCCAGATGGGGCGCTACCTGAAAACCCCGAGGGAGAAGTGGTTCTACGCCCGTTTTAGCGCCCTCTTCGAGCGCATGCTCGAGCGCAAGACCCGCTCGGGCTCCGGCAACTTCTCGAGCAAGGAGCAGGTCTTCAGCGCCCTCGCCGCCCTCTCGAGCGACGAGGACGCCTGCTACCGTCTCATGTCCCGGGACTCCGGGACCCTTGGCGGGGTCGGCTTCGCAGCCATGGACGCCGAGGCCTCGCGCGCCCTCTTCGGGGCCTACGGCAACGATACCGTGGTGGTCGTGTCCAAGGCCCTCGTGGACAGGTTAGCCGAAACCAATGGCCGCCTCGGCCTCGTGGGCTACTACGACGACCCGGCCCTCTCGCCCTTCGCCCAGTTCCGGCTGCGCCGCAGCCAGGCCTTCACCGCCCTCGACCTCCGCGACGCCCTCGCCGCCCTCGGCGTCACCAACGGCGGCGGCCATCCCGGCGCCGTCGGCTTCCGCATCGTGCGCGAGGAAGTGCCCGACATCGACCGGGCCGTGCGGGACTTCGCCGCCAAGCTGTCGACCATGGCCGACGAGGCCTTGAAGGCGGCGGCCGCCGGAGAAGCCTCGAAGGCCTAGGGCGCGACCCAAGCCCCGCCGCGACGGCTCGACTCGAGGGCCGCCGCGACGAAGCGCAGGCCCGCGAGCCCGTCGGCCGAGCCGGGGAAGTGCAGGGCCAGGGGATCGGGCTCGACTCCCGCGATGCGGGCCGCTATCGCCTCGGCGGCGTCCGAGTAGATGTTCGCGAAGGCCTCGGGGAAGCCCTCGGGATGGCCCTTCACGATGCGCGAGGACCGCGCCGCGAGCGGGAGGCATCCGGGGCCGCTCGGCGTATAGACCATGGCCGGGCCTACGAGAGGCTTCCAGAGGAGGCGCTGCGGCGTCTCCTGCTCCCACTCGACGCTGCCCTTCGTGCCGCTCACCCTGATGCGCAGGCAATTCTCCACGCCCGCGGCGGCCTGCGTGACCCAGAAGGAGCCGCGCGCGCCGCCCGAGAGCCGTAAAAGGGCGCCCGCGAAATCGTGGACCAGGCGGCCGGGAACCACCGCCCCGAGCTCGGCCGCGAGCTCGACAACCTCCAGGCCCGAGATGAAGCGCAGGAGATTGTGCGCATGGGTCCCGATGTCGCCCAGGACGAGCGAGGGCCCCCCGCGCAGCGGGTCGAAGCGCCAGGGCCGCTCCGGGCCCGCCGGCGGGTCCTCCTCGGAGGCCTTGCCCCCCTGGACGTACTCGACCTGCACGAGGCGGATGGTCCCGAGCGCGCCGGCGCGCACCAGCTCCCGCGCCTGCCGGGCCATCGGGTAGCCCGTGTAGTTGTGCGTGAGGCAGAACACGAGGCCCGTCTTTCCGACGAGGCGATGCAAGGCCTCGGCCTCCTCCACGCGATTGGTCATGGGCTTGTCGCAGATCACGTCGAGGCCTGCCTCGAGGGCCAGGCTCGCGTACTCGAAGTGACTGTCGTTCGGCGTCATGATGGACAGGACGTCGATGCGGTCGGGGCGCTTTCGCTCGGCCTCCAGCATCTCGGGGACCGAGGCGTAGGCCCTGTCCTGCGGCAGCCCTATCTCCAGGCCTTGGGCGAGGGCCTTTTCGCGCTTCGAGGAGAGGACCCCCGCGACTATCTCGTAGCGGTCGTCCATCCGCGCAGCCATCCTGTGCATTCCGCCGATGAAGGAACCGGGGCCTCCTCCGACCACGCCGAGCCTGAGCCTGCGCCCCAACATGCCGATGACCGGATTGCCGCCCATGGATCCTCCCCGCGGATAGCCGCAAGCCCAAGAGTAGCTCCGCGAGCGCTTCCGGGCAAGCCAAGGAGCTGAAGGCGAGACGCTGCGGGAGGGATGCTGTATAATGAGACGTTCCATCTCTCCATCCCCACCTGCGTATCGATCCTCCCCGAGGAGCGCGCCATGTCCTTTACCCTCGATCTGGGAGCCAAGGCTCCCGATTTCTCCCTTCCCGCCACCGACGGGAAGACCTACAGCCTCGCCGACTTCGCCGAAGCCCGCACCCTGGTGGTCTTCTTCACCTGCAACCATTGCCCCTACGTCCTGGGCTCGGACGAGACCACGCGCAGGACCGTGAAGCGCTTCGCCCCCAAGGGCGTCCGCTTCGTCGGCATCAACTCGAACAGCGAGGCCACCCACCCCGAGGACGACTTCGAGCACATGGTCGCCCGGATGAAGGAGCACGACTTCCCCTGGGTCTACCTGCGCGACAAGGGCCAGGATGTCGCCAAGGCCTACGGCGCCCTGCGCACGCCCCACTTTTTCGTCTTCGATACCGACCGCAAGCTCGTGTACACCGGCCGCGGCGTCGACAACCCCAAGGAAGCCGACAAGATGACCGTCAACGACCTCTCCAACGCCCTCGAGGACGTCGTGGCCGGCCGGAGCCTGCGCGTGTCCCTGACCAACCCCATCGGCTGCAACGTGAAGTGGGAGGGCCAGGACGCCCATTGGATGCCGCCGGAAGCCTGCGACCTCGTGCTGCCCAAGAAGAAGTAGCTGGTTACTCCAAGCTTGTTGGGAAACGAGCGGGGAGGGGAACCTTTGAGCCAAAGGTTCCCTCTCCCCGCGCCCCACCCTTCCAAAGCCTTTCAGTGTTATGAACCTTGTAGATAAAATGCTATTAGTTGTTTTACGGAAAACAATTAATCGATTTGTTCCGAAAAGTACGTGTGCGAAAGCGCTTTTCTATACTGCCACAGGCATTAGGCTCATCCGGACCTCAAGGCTTCATAACACTAACGACCCGTAGCCTAAAACCTCCGTTTGGCCTATTATCGAAACATCCCCTTGCGATAAAAACCCAGGACAGGCCCCGATAATGAACCCAGGACAAACAGCCAACGAAGGCATCAGGAATATCGCCATCATCGCCCACGTCGACCACGGCAAGACCACCCTGGTCGACGCCATGTTCAAGCAGAGCGGCGTGTTCCGCGAGAACCAGCTGACCCAGGAGAGGCTCATGGACAGCATGGACCTCGAGCGGGAGCGCGGCATCACCATCGCCGCCAAGAACTGCTCGGTCGTCTGGAAGGGCGTCAAGGTCAACATCCTCGATACCCCGGGCCACGCCGACTTCGGCG
>DBTW01000157.1:10075-12907 GCA_002307245.1 Spirochaetaceae bacterium UBA1306
AGCGCGCCCTCTCCATGGTCGACGGCGCAATCCTCCTCGTGGACGCCTCGGAAGGCCCCCTGCCCCAGACGCGCTTCGTCCTCGACAAGGCCCTCGGCCTCGGCCTCGCCCTCGTCGTGGTGATCAACAAGATCGACCGCCCCGACGCCCGCCCCGACGAGGTCCTCTCCGAGGTGATCGACCTCTTCATCGACCTGGGCGCCACCGAGGCGCAGCTCGAGTTCCCCGTCGTCTACGCGATCGGCCGCGACGGGATAGCCCAGGCGGGCCTCGATTCGGGCGCCTCGGACCTCTCCTATCTCCTCGATACGATCCTGACGCGCATCCCCGCGCCCCGTCACTCCGAGTCCGAGCCCTTCCAGATGCTCGTCTCCGACCTCACCTACTCCGACTACTTCGGCCGCCAGGCGATCGGCAAGGTGATGAACGGCTCCGTCCGCTCCAAGGACGGCCTCGTGTGCATCGCCGAGGGCGGCGTCATGAAGTCGCTGAGCGTGTCCAAGCTCCAGTCCTACTCCGGCCCCAAGCTCGTCGAGACCGACTGCGTGGAGCCGGGGGATATCGTCGTCCTCGCCGGCATCGACAACGTGCGCATCGGCGACACGATCTGCAACAAGGACGCGCCCAAGGCCCTGCCGCGCATCAAGGTAGACGAGCCCACCATCGCTATGCGCTTCTCCGTCAACACCTCGCCCATGGCGGGGCAGGAGGGCACCCAGGTCACCACGAGCAAGCTCCTCGAGCGCCTGCGCAAGGAGACCTTGAAGAACGTGTCCATCCAGGTCGAGGAGACGGGCCTCGCCGGCTGCTATCGCGTGAAGGGTCGCGGCGAGTTCCAGCTCGTCATCCTCATCGAGACCCTGCGCCGCGAGGGCTTCGAGCTCTGCGTGGGCCGGCCCGAAGTGATCTACAAGCACGAGGGCGGGAAGAGGCTCGAGCCCATCGAGCACCTCTTCGTCGACTGCGCCGAGGAGTACTCAGGCGTCGTCACCGAGAAGCTGTCGTCCCGCAAGGGCCGCATGCTCGCCTACCACGGACACTCGGGCGGCCGCGTCAGGCTCGAGTTCTCCGTGCCCGCGCGCTCCCTTATCGGCTACCGCGACCTCTTCCTCACCGACACCAAGGGCACCGGCATGCTCAACTCCTACCTCTCGGGCTACGAGGAATACCGCGGCGACTTCATCGACCGCTTCACCGGCTCCCTCGTCTCCGACCGGGGCGGCTCGGCCGTGACCTACGGCCTCTTCCACCTCGAGCCCCGCGGCAAGCTCTTCGTCGTGCCGGGCGACCCCATCTACGAGGGCATGGTGATCGGAGAGCACTGCCTCGACCGCGACCTCGACGTGAACCCCGCGAAGCCTAAGAAGCTTTCGAACATGAGGTCCGTCCTCAAAGACGAGGCCCTCACCCTCACGCCCATCCAGGCCATGAGTCTCGAGCGCGCCATCCAGTTCATCCGCGACGACGAGATGGTCGAGGTGACCCCGAAGTCCGTGCGCATCAGGAAGACCATCCTGTCCTTCATGGACCGCAAGACCTCGCAGCGGAAAGAGCCGGCGGGTCAGGCGGGGTTTTAAGGCAGGTGGACTTGGTATAGCCGAAAGAGGACTAGACCCGGAAACTTTTTTGCGCCCAGCGAATCCTGGATATAAAAGAGGGGCTGTCCCAATGGGACAGCCCCTCTCGTCTATTCCCTAACCTTATCGATCAGGGAGCGTAGGCGACTACGATGCTTGTGATCTTGATAGTAGTCGAACTATCTGCCCTGAATTGTAGAAAGGCGGTCGCGAGTGAGTCCGTGTTCACTACGAAGTAAGTCGTCGGATCGATGGTATAGACCGACGTGGTCGTAGCTGCCGTCGCGGCCAAGGCCGTCGCGGGACTCAGCTTGGGCGTAATCTTGGTTACTGTCGTCCCGGAAGCTGCGCGATACAGGACCGAAGCGGTTTCGCCCGTCCCATTGTTGTTGACGTAGACCGAGAAGCCTGTACCCACTAGCGAACTATAGGTAACGCTCACGGTCGCTTTTTGGGTGAAGTTGAGCTGCCCATCCGCGACATTGACGGTGCCTGTAGTGGCCTTGAAGATTGAACCGGTAATGCTTGCAGTCAGATCAGAGTTTGTGCTGGCACTACCGACGTTGAAGCGGGAATTGGCGAGAGATATCTCGGTGCCGCCAGTCACTGTTCCACCTCCCTTGACGAGGGTTAGTCCATTGACAGTGGCGGTTGCAGACGTGAGATCGAAGGCCGCGTCGGTTCCGGCAGTCCAGCTCCAGAGGACGGAGGGAGCGGCGGATACTGTCACGTCGAAGATGCCCTTAACGCCAGAACCGTCGTTCGCGGCGGCTGTGATAGTGGCGTTGCCGGCGGCTACGCTCGTTACCTTGCCCGTGCTGCTGACCGTGGCGACGCTATCGGCAGAGCTCGTCCAGGTGAGGCTCGGATCGGTGGGCGTGGCTCCGCCGACGCCGGCGATCGTCGCGGTGAGCGGGCTGTAGGTGCCGAGGTATAGAGTGCTGGAACCACTCAAGGTTATGCTCGCGACCTTGATCGAGCCGTCGGTGAATTCGATGGCATAGGTACTGGTGAATCCGCCGTCTACCGTGGTCGCCGTGATGGTGGCGGTTCCGATCGCAACGGCTGTCACGAGGCCGGTGGCGCTGACCGTGGCCACGCTCTCCTTATCCGAGCTCCAGGTGACCGCGGTGTTGCTCGCCTCGGCGGGGAGGACGGTGGCGCTCAGCTGGACGCCGCCGGCGCTCTGGGCGTTGGCGAAGGAGTTGCTGTACGAAGCCGCGTAGCCAGTCGGGCCGGCGATCGTGACCTTGGT
>DBTW01000028.1 GCA_002307245.1 Spirochaetaceae bacterium UBA1306
AGGGCACGGCCGAGCGCCTGACGCGCTTCGTCGAGTCAGGCGGAACCCTGGTCCTCACCTTCCTCTCGGGCTACGTGAACGAGAGCGATCTCTGCTTCGAGGGCGGCTTCCCCGGCCCCCTGCGCGGCCTCGCCGGGGTCTGGGCCGAGGAGCTCGACCCTCTATGGAAGGGCCAGTCCAACCGGGCCCTCCCCGCGGCGGGCAATTCCCTGGGCCTCTCGGGAGAGTACCGGGTCGAGGCCTTCTGCGAGCTCATCCACGCGGAGGGCGGCACCGAGGTCCTCGCGACCTACGGCGACGACTGGTACGCCGGCCGCCCCCTGCTCACGCGGGCCCGGCGGGGCAAGGGCCTCGTCTACTACCTCGCGGCCAGGACCGAGCAGCGCTTCCTCGACGACGCGATGCGCGCCATAGCGAAGGAGGCTGGCCTGTCCTCGGCTTGGCCCGAGGAGCTGCCTCCCGGGGTCAACGCCCGGCTCCGCACGGACGGGAAGACGGACTACGCCTTCCTCATGAACTTCAACGAGGTCCCGTCCGCCGGGCTGCCGCCCTTTGGCTGCCGCGTGGAGCGCCGACTTAAGCCTTAGCCATGACGGCGGCCCGCAGCGCGGCCATATCGTGCGCCCGCTCGCGCAGCGGCCGCTTGTCCTCCCGGTACGCGGGCAGGAGCTCCTCGAAGGGCTGCCGCTCGGCGCTCTCGTAGAGCACGCCGAGGGGGAAGGGCTTCTCCTCGAGGGCGCGGGCGAAGGCCGCCGCGCGGTCGTCCGCCTTATAGCCCTCCTCGAGGGGATAGGTGTTCTCCTTGAACCACTGCAGCGTGTTCTGCTTGTTGAAGGAGACGCAGGGCTGGAAGATATCCACCAGGGCGAAGCCCCGGTGGAGGATCGCGCGCTTCATGATCCTCGTCGTGCCCTCGATGTCCCCGCTGAAGGCCCTCGCCACGAAGCCGACGTTCATCGCTATGGCCAGGGCCATGGGATTGAGGGGCTCGCTGGTCACGCCGAAGACCTGGACGGGCGTCCGCATGCCGACGCGGCTGGTGGGCGCCGCCTGGCCCTTGGTGAGGCCGTAGACCATGTTCTCGTGGACGAAGAGCGCGATGTCCGGGTTGCGGCGCGCAGCGTGGAGGAAGTGGTTGCCGCCCTCGCCGTACATGTCCCCGTCGCCGCCCTCGGCGACGACGGTCAGGTCCGGGGCCACGGCCTTGATGGCCGTGGCGGCCGGCAGGGCGCGGCCGTGCAGGCCGTTGAAGAAGCTCGAGTTGACGTACTGGGGCATCTTGGCCGCCTGGCCGATGCCCGAGACCATCACCAACTTCCCGCGCGGGATGCCCAGCTCCTGGAGCGCCGCCAGGAGGGATCGCCGGATCGCGAAATCGCCGCAGCCCGGGCACCAGGAGATGTCGGGCTTGGACTCGAAATCGAACGCGTTAGTCGCCATAGATCGCCTCCGGGTTCACAGGAGAGCGGAGATCCGCTCCGTCAGCTCTTCGACGGTGTATTGGTAGCCGTCGCACTTGAGTATCCGCGAATCGAAGCGCCGGCCCGTCTCGAGCTCGACGAGGTCGGCGAATTGGCCGGTGGCGTTGCCCTCGATCGCCACGCAGGTGGTCGCCGCCTCCAGGTACTCCCGGACCCCGCGGGGCATGGGGTGGACCCAGGGGAAGTGCAGGTAGGCGAGGCCCGGGCGAGCCAGGGCGGCCATGGCCTCGAGGACCGGCGCCTTGACCGAGCCCCAGCCCACGAGGAGGGTCTTGTAGCGCGGGTCGCCGAAGAGCTTGGGCGGGATGGCAGCCTTGCGCGCGGCGGCGATCTTCGCGAGGCGCTTGGCCACCATGGCCTCGCGCATGGCCCGGTCCTCGGTGATGTAGCCTCCCTGGTCGTGCTCGTCCGAGTCGACGCAGACGATGCCTTCGCCCAGGCCGGGTATGCCCCGCGGGGAGATCCCGTCCGACGAGCCGAGGGCGTAGCGGCGATAGCCGGGCGCGGTCTCGACGACCTGCCTCGTGGGCGGCGCGAGGGGAAGCTCGAAGGCGGGCGTCGTATAGTACGAGTCGACGAAGTACTGGTCGGTCAGGATGAAGACGGGCGACTGGAAGCGGTCCGCCAGCTCGAAGGCGGCGCGGGCGAGGGAGAAACCCTCCTCGAGGTCCCCGGGCGCGAGCACGATCTTGAGGAAGTCGCCGTGGCCGGCGTAGATGGCGAGGTCGAGGTCCCCCTGCTCGGTCCTCGTGGGGAGGCCCGTCGCTGGCCCCGGGCGCTGGGCCAGGTGGGCGACGAAGGGCGTCTCGATGGCGCCCGCGAGGCTCACCGCCTCGCTCATCAGGGCGAAGCCGCCGCCCGAGGTCGTCACCAGTGCGCGCGCGCCGGCGTACCAGGCGCCGATGGCCATGTTCGCGACGCCGATCTCGTCCTCGACCTGCTCGACGATCACGTCGAAGCTCTTGGAGTATTCCGCCATCGCCGTCAGCACCGTAGTGCCGGGGGACATGGGATAGGCGCAGACGTAGTCGCAGCCCCCCGCTAAGGCCCCGAGGGCCACCGCGTCCGCCCCGGTCAGCATGATCTCGCCGGCCACGGCGGGATCGGGCTCGATGGCGGCGGCGAGCCCGGGGCCGAGGGCGAGGCCGCGCGCATAGCCCCGGCGGAAAGCCTCGGCGTTGGCCTCCTGGACCTCGGCGCCCTTCCTCTCGAAGAAGGCTCGGACGCCGCGCTCGCATTCCCCGGCTTCGATCTTCAGGAGGGCGCAGATGGCGCCCACCGCCACCGTGTTGGCGTAGACGGCTCCGCCCACTTCGGCGGCTATCGCGGAGAAGGGCAGGTCTATCATGCGGTCGTAGCCGACGATGGCCTTCTCGCCGATGACGAGGGTCGAGTCCTCGATCCTGTCGCCCAAGTGGGCGATGGCCTCCTTGGTCAGGGGGATGAGCAGGTCGATGCGGGCGACCCTCGCCGTGACGCGTTGACGCGATATGCGTATCTCGGTGCTGTTGCAGCCGCCGCGCACACGGGACATGTATTCCTTCGTGGCGAATACATGGAAGCGGGCCCGCTTCGCCAAGGCCGTGAGCATCGACTCTATGGACTGTATGCCTTGCCCCGCCTCGCCCGAGAGAACGATAGACAGTTCCGCCATGCGAACCTCCATGGTTCGGACTAAAGGATATTTACAATATAATATATGTTTTTTTGCATTTTGGCGCCTTTTTTCCGTATATTTTGGAAGAGGGGACGCCGGGGAGAAACCTTTCCTCGAAAGGTTGCGCCCCGGCTCGATTCCCGTTCCCGACAATCTTCGAGGAACCAGACGGATTCCCCATGGAGGCCGCATTATGGAAAAAAGAAGCGAACTCGAAGCCTTGGCCGCGGATGCGCCCGACGTCAAAGAGGATGAGGGAGATACGCAGGTCTGCGAGAAGGCCTTCTCGCCCGAGACGGCGAGGAACGCAGACGAGGACGAGCCTTGCAAGGACGGGATGGGTTAGTCTTCCGGCCCCGAGACGCCTAGGCTAGGCAATCGGCCAGGGCCTCGATGATCCGCTCCTCCCAGATCGAGCGCGAATAGTGCGCGCCGCGCCGGGACGCGGGGTCGCAGGGCGTGCCGCCGATCAGGTACACGAAGCCCGAGGCCGAATCGGGATCGAAGAGCATGCCGCCCAGGAGCCCGTAGGCCTCGGCGTGGTGGCCCCACATCGCCGGTCCGCCCCCCGGCAGGAGCCGATCGCCCCCGAAGGCGTCCAGGCTCCGCGTCGTGCGGACGAGCCCGAGGCCCGTGGCGCGCGTCGACCCGTCCTCGAGGTCGCCGTTCGCCGCGGCCGCGTCGAAGCGCCAGGCGACGGTCATCATGCGCCGCGCCGAGGCCTCCGAGATGATTCTGGCGTCGCCTAACGCTCCATAGCCCATCAGCAGGAGCTCGATCCTCGAGAGGTCGAAGGCCGAGATCCGCAGGCCGCCCTGCGGCGAGAAGAGAGTGCCGTTCGAGCCGGGCACGTAGGCCGCGAGATCCGCGGGGCCGAGCCCGGGCTCGGCCTTGCAGGGCAGGAGGGGCCTCGCCCCACGGTAATCGTCGACCTGGGCCCGCCAGGGGCCCCGGGGCTCCCAATGGCCCTCGTCGTCGCCCCGCCGGTAGAGGGTGGCGAGGCTCGCGAAGCCCGAGTCCGACAGCTGGAGTACGTTGTAGCCGCCGTCGATCCCGAGAGGCGCGAGGACGCGCTCGCGCATCAGGATATCGAAGCGCCGACCCGAGGCCCGCTCCATCGCGCTGGCCAGGAGGCCGTAGCCCAGGTTGGCGTAGGAATAATGCTCTCCGGGCCTCCGGTCCCCGAAATGGCCGGCTTCCGGCAGGAAGAACTCCGGCATTTCGCGGCCCAAGGGCAGGGAGTAGCCGGAGCCGTCGCGTATCGACGAAGTATGGGAGAGGAGCATCGCGGCCGTGATGGGCTCGCGAGGCCAAAGCGGGTTGCGCAGCTCGAAGCCGAGGTAGCTGGAAAGGTCGGCGTCGAGGTCCAGGAGGCCCTCGTCCGCCAGGGTCATGGCGCCGATGGCCGCGACGGTCTTCGAGATGGAGGCTACGCGGAATTTCGTGCCCCGGCCGACGGGCAGGTCGCGGCTCGGGTCGGCCTCGTCGATGAGGCGGCGGCCGAAGTAGCCTTCGTAGGCGAGCTCGCCGCCGCGGATCAGGGTCACGGCGAGGCCGGAGAGGGCCGCTCCCCGCGGGCTCTCCCAGCTTCCTTCCGCGACGGCGCCCAGTCTATCGTGAAGCCTCGATGCGTCCCAAGAACTCGCCATCGCCCCTACCTTACGCCTCTGGCCCGCCGCGGTCTAGAATGCCGCTTACATGAACCTGATCCGTCGAAGACTCGCCCTCGCCGCGAGGCATAGCCCGCGGGACGCCGCGCGGGGCCTGGGCCTCGCGGCGCTCGGCGGCGGACTCGCCTGCGCGCTCGCGCTCGGCGCCTTCCGCAGGCCCTATTACCTCGCCGCGCTCATGCCCCTCGCCCTCACGCTCTATCTGCTCGTCGCCTGGTTCATCCACCTCGGCCTCGACGGTTTCTTCCGCCCCGCGCGGGACGAAGCCGGAGGGGGAGGCGCCATCCACCCGGGGCCCTACGCTCCCTTGGACGACCGCATCGTCCCGCGCGCTGACGCGGCCCCTCGCCGCGCCGCCTCTCCCGAGGAGAGGGAGGCGCGCGCCCGCGGGGCCATCCGCGCGCTGATCTGGGCGGCCGCCTGGCTCGCCCTGGCCTCCTGCGCCCTCTATCGCGTCGCCGGCGTAGGCGCCGAGTACTTTCCGCGCTGATCGCCCGTCCAGGCCTCGAGCTCGGCTTCGCTGGCGAGCACGAAATGGCCCTCGCGCGCCTCGCGCCACGAGGGAGCGAGCCTCGTGTAGTCGTGGCAGGCCGGATCGTAGACGAGGACCTTCTTGGCGCGCTCGACCCGGGGATCGGGCACGGGTATGGCCGAGAGCAGGGCCCGCGTGTAGGGGTGCAAGGGCTCGAGGAAGAGATCCTCCGTCGGGGCGAGCTCGAGGATCCGGCCCGCGCGGATGACGGCGATCCGATCGGTGATGAAGCGGACGACCGAGAGGTCGTGGGCGATGAACAGGTAGGTGAGGCCCTTGCTTTTCTGGATGTCCGAGAGCAGGTTGAGCACTTGGGCGCGTATCGAGACGTCGAGGGCCGAGATGGGCTCGTCCGCCACGATGAGCTCGGGCTCCATGATGAGGGAGCGCGCTATGCCGATGCGCTGCCTCTGCCCGCCCGAGAACTCGTGGGGGAAGCGCGAGACGAACTCCGGCAGCAGCCCAACCTCGAGCAGGGCCTTCAGGACCTTCGCGCGGCGCTCCTCCTCGCTTAAGCGGAGACCCAGGTTGTACAGGCCCTCGGAAACGATGTAGTCCACCTTGGCGCGCTCGTTGAGGCTGGCCATCGGGTCCTGGAAGATCATCTGGATCTTGCGCACGACCTCGAGGTCGAGCTCCTTCGATATCTTCCCGTCGATGCGCCGGCCCTTCCAGAGGATCTCGCCCGAGCTCGCCTCGTTGATGCGCACGATGGCGCGGCCGATGGTGGTCTTGCCCGAGCCGGACTCGCCGACGAGGCCGAAGGTCTCGCCCTTGTTGATCGAGAAGCTCACGCCCCTCACCGCGCTGAAGCGGCCCCCGCCCTTGACGCGGAAGTCCACGCCGAGCTCGCGCAGCTCGAGGATGGGCCCGCGTGACGCCGCGGTCACGGCAGGGCCCCAGGGCGCTTGGCCCGCAAGGCCGCGATCGCGGCCGGCGGCTCCATCGCCGGGGCCCGCGGGTCGAGGAGCCAGGTGGCGGCCTTGTGCGTCGGGCTCACGCTGAACATCGGGGGCTCCTTCTCGAAGTCGATCTTGAGGGCGCGCGGGTTGCGCGCAGCGAAGGCGTCGCCCTTGATCTCGTGGAAGAGGTTGGGCGGCGTCCCCGAGATCGAGTAGAGGCTCTCGCCCTTCACCCCGAGCTGCGGCAGAGAGGAGAGGAGGGCCCAGGTGTAGGGATGCCGCGGGTCGTAGAAGATCTCCTCGGCGAGGCCCGACTCCACGATCCTGCCGGCGTACATCACCGCGACGCGGTCCGCCACGTTGGCCACGACGCCCAAGTCGTGGGTGATGTAGACCGTCGAGAAGCCGAAATCCCGCTGGAGCGCCTTGATGAGCTCGAGGATCTGGGCCTGGATCGTCACGTCGAGGGCGGTCGTGGGCT
>DBTW01000199.1 GCA_002307245.1 Spirochaetaceae bacterium UBA1306
GAGGCCCCGGCCCTATTCTTGGCGCGGGAGAAGCCCGATGAGCTCGATTGAACTGAACCCTGCCTGGGAATCGGCCCTGGAGGCCCTGCACTTCGCCTTCCAGCCCATAGTTCTCGCCTCCGACGGCCGCGCCTACGGTTACGAGGCCCTGCTCCGCGGCTGCGGCGCCGCCGGCTTTCCGAGCATCGGCTCGGCCTTCGACAGCGCCTACCTCGACGGCGCGCTCGCCGGCTTCGACGAGAGATTGAGGGAGAAGGCCTTCGGGGACTTCGCCCGCTGGGCGCCGTCGGGGACCAAGCTCTTCTATAACATCGACAACCGGATATTCCTGCGGCCCGACGCCGGTATGGGCGAGCGCATCGCCGGGGGAATCGTCGAGTGCGCTGAAGGGCTGGGCCTTTCCGCCTCGCGCGTCGCGCTGGAGATCTCCGAGCGGCACGAGCTCGAGGGCGACGCGGGCTTCGAGCGCGTCATCTCGCTCTGCCGCGAGAAGGGTCTGCGCATCGCGATCGACGATTTCGGCTCCGGCTACGCGGGGCTCAAGCTGCTGCATATGTCCGAGCCCGACATCGTGAAGATCGACCGCCACTTCGTGTCCGGCTGCGGGAGCGAGCCGCGCAAGGCGCGCTTTCTGGAGAAGATCGTCGGCATGGCGCACCTCATGGGCGTCTCGGTCGTGGTCGAGGGCGTGGAGACCGAGAGCGAGCTCGGGGTTTGCCTGGAGTCCGGCTGCGACATGGTCCAGGGCTTCCTCCTGGCGCGGCCGACCGTCGGGCGCGAGGCCTTCGCGCCCGGCTTCGATTCGATGGCGAGGGTGGGGAGGGACGCGCGCCGCGGACGCTCACTCGGGGCGGGCGTCCTCGCCTCGGCCGAGGCGCGCGTGTCTCCCGCCCGGGATACCGACGGACTCGTCGAGATATTGTCCCGCTTCCGCAAGAACGTCGATCTGGACCTGCTCCCGGTCGTCGACGAGGCCGGCGAGCCGGTCGGCGTCTACCTCGAGCGCGACTTCCGCCAGTACGTCTACTCGCCCTACGGCATCGCCCTGCTCGAGCACCTCGAGAGCGGCCGCGGCCGGTCCAGCTTCCTGCGCAGGGCTCCCATCGCCGCCCTCGGGGCCGACCTCGCGCGGGTCCTCGAGGTCTTCAGCGCCCAGCCTTCCTCGGGCGGGGTGATCCTCACGGCCGACTCGCGCTACGCGGGCCTGGTCCCCGCGGCCGAGCTGCTGGCCCTCGTCGCGGAGCGGGAGCTGGCCGAGGCCCGCGACCAGAATCCCCTGACCAGGCTGCCGGGCAACCTGCGCGTCGCCGAGGTGATCTCGCAGAGGATGGCGGAGGGCGAGCGCGGCAGGGCCTTCGTCTACTTCGACTTCGACGACTTCAAGCCCTTCAACGACCGCTACGGCTTTCGTCTGGGCGACCGCATGATCCAGCTCTTCGCGGATATCCTCCGCTCGACCTTCGGCAAGGCGGGCTGCTTCGTGGGGCATCTGGGGGGGGACGACTTCTTCGCCTTCTCCTTCGCGGAGTCGATCGACGGGATACTTTCCCCCGTGCGCGAGGCTTCCGACCGCTTCCGCCGGGAGGCCTCCTCGTTCTATTCGGCCGAGGACCGCGACCGCGGCTGGATCCTCGGCCGCGACCGGTCGGGTATCGAGCGGCGTATGCCCCTCATCGGGGTCAGCGCCGCGGTCGTCCTCGTCGAACGTGGCTCCGACCTGGAGCCCGAGTCGCTGTCGGACCTCCTCGCAGCGCTCAAGAAGGAGGCGAAGGGATCGCCTTCGCATTGCGCCCACATGGTCGAGTCCGCGGGCGCGGCCGGCGGCGCGGGAGGGGGCGGGGCGCTCCCGCGCCGCGCCGCGTCGACCGAATCGGGCCGCGGCCCGGCCTTCGCCGTGTTCGCGCCCGCCCTCCTGGCCTCGACCTAGCCTCGGTCCCGCTCCGCCTCCGAGAGATTGCCCACTATCCGGCGGAGACAGGCCTCGAAGGCCTCGATCTCCGCCGCGCCCATCCCCGCGTAAAATAGCTTGGTCATGCGGGCCGAGGCCTCGCCGTAGTCCTCCTCGATCTTCCGCCCGGCCGCGCTGCACTCGATGACGCAGGCCCGGCGGTCTCCCGGGGCTGCGCGGCGCAGGACGAGGCCGGCCGCCTCGAGGCGGTCGATCATGCTCGTCAGGGTCGAGGGCTCGAGGGCGGTCTCGGCCGAGAGGGCCGACATGCTCAAGCCCCCGTCGGCCTTCCAGAGGGCGAAGAGGATGCGGCCCTGGGCGGGGTTGATCGCGGAGCCGCCGGATTCCTTGAGCAATCGCGCGAAGACGCGGCCGGCGATCTGGTGGGCCTTCGCGAGGAGGTAGCCGCCCTGCGAGGGCGTCTTCCGCGGCGCGTCGCGCGCTGAGCCGCGAGCGCTCACAGCTCGAGGTCGAAGGCGGCGCTGGCCGCCCAGCCCCTCGCCCGGACCGGGTCGACGCGAAGCACCGTATAGTCCGGATCGTCCCGGCCCTTCGGATAGTACATCTCCCAGCCCTCTATCCACAGCGCCGCGCGGGCCTCGGGGTCGGGAAGAGCCTTGCCGGAGAGGCAGAGCCCCTTGAATTCCGAGGGGATCATGAAATAGACGCTCACCCAAGGCGCCGATCCCATCTCCCGAACCTTGACCGACGAGGTATTGGTGCCGAGGAGGACCGAGAGGCCCGCGCCTTTCTGGTACTCGGCGAGGGCCGGGAATCGCGCGGCGTCCCTCCAGTTGAACAAGGCCCGCAGGTGCGGGTATGGCTCCGCCCCCATGGTGGCGAGGGTCAGCATGTCCGCCCTGCCCATGATATCGAGGGCGAATTCCTCGAATTGCTTTTTGTTCATTAGGTCCTCCTCATCTTTCGGCCCACCCGCCTCCGAAGGCGGTTTTTGATTCGATGTAGTATATTACCATATCGAAGTAATATGTCAAGCCGGGCTTTGGAAGGTTAGGGCGCGGGAAAGGAAACCTTTCTAAAAGGTGTCCTTTCCCGCCCGATTCCGGCTAGATGGAGGAGAAGCGCTTTTTCGCGAAGGCGATCTTCTCGCGGGTCTGGTAGGGCCCGCCGCCCTCGTGGTTGTTGTAGGAGTAGACGCGGATATCCTTGGGGCCAGCATGCCAGTTGTAGGCGGCGTAGACCGTGGAGGGCGGGCATATCGTGTCCATGAGGCCGACGGAGTAGAGGGCGGGGACCTTCGTGCGCGCGGCGAAGTTGAGGCCGTCGAAGTAGGAGAGGGTCCTGAAGGCGAGCTCCTCGGCCTCGCGCCGCGTGTGGATGTAGCGCGTGATCTCGCCGTAGGGGTCGGTGTCGGTGATCTCGGTGGCGCGGCGGTAGTGGCAGAGGAAGGGCACGTCGGGCATGAGGAAGCCGACGCGCCCGGAGAGGGCCGCGGCCGCTATCGAGAGCCCGCCGCCCTGCGAGCCGCCGGTCACGGCGATCCGCTCGGGGTCGACGGCCGGGTGGGCCGCGGCCGCCTCGACCGCGCGGGCGGCGTCGGTCATGATGCGGCGGTAGTAGTAGGTCTCCGGCGAGTCGATGCCCCGCGTCATGACGCCCGGGACGGAGGGGCCCGAGGCGCCATCGTCGGCCGTGTCGCCGGGCGACCAGCTCGCGCCCTGGCCGCGGCTGTCCATCACGAAGTGCGCGTAGCCCGCGGCGGCCCAGACGAGCCAATCGCAGGGCAGGGAGCGACCGCCGCCGTAGCCGATGAACTCGACTACGCAGGGGAGCTTGCCCGAGCGGAAGCCCGGAAGGGCGGGGCGCAGGGCCGCGGCCGGGAGCACGAGCCAGGCCTTGACGCGTTGGCCGCCGAAGCCGGCGAACGAGGCGTCGAAGGCCTCCACCGCGTCGAGGCCGAAGGGGAAGGGCTCGAAGCGGGGATCCAGGGGATATCGGCCCGCGTCGGCGAGGGTCGCGGCCCAGAAGGCGTCGAAGTCCTTTTCCTCGCGGCGCGCGGGCTTGTAGCTCGGGAGCTCGTCCCGCGGTAGATCGTAGAATGCCATATCGCTCTCCTTAGCAGGCTGTTGAAAAACTCGACGCTTTTCAACAGCCTGCGATGCAATTGCTCGAAAACCTTCGGTTTTCTGCGCAATTGCGCAGATCAAGGTAATGTTGAAAAAGGCTCTGTTGGCCTTTTTCAACATCCTGTTCGGTGGACGATCATCCTAAGCGGGCCCGGCGAGGAGGGTCAAGCGGAGAGGCTGCGCGGAGCTACTGCGCGTTGTCCGCGAGGGCCTCGTGGGCGATGGTCAGGCCCAAGCCCAGGGCGAAGGTGGCGGCCAGCACGATCCAGCTGCCGAGCGCGAGCCCTGTCCCCGGCCCGGACGCGCCCGAGTAGATGCCGATGATCGACCATGGGCACCAGGGTCCCCAGCCGGTATGGCCGAAGAGCGAGGCGAACATCAGGGTGGCGATCGCGTAGCCCAGGGGCGCGAAGTAGCCCCGGGTCGCTACGGCTACCCAGGCGACCGGCATGGCCGCGCAGAGCGACATGAGCGCGAGGACGGCGGCCTTGAGGGCGTATCCCCCGAAGAGCGCGCCCGAGAAGCCCGCGAGCCCCAGGATCCGGCCCGCCGCGAAGGCCGCGGCGACGGCGCCGAGCGTGAGCGCGGCGAACCAAGCCGCGGCGACGAGAACCTTGGCCGCGACGAGCGTGCCGCGGCTCACGGGCAGGGCGAGCAGGTTCTTCGCCGTGCCCTCGGCGTACTCGCGGCCGAAGACGTAGGCGAAGATGATCGAGCAGAAGAGCATGCCGCCTATGCCGCTCATCTCGCCCGCCACGGTCAGGAAGGCCGCCCAATCCCGGCCCTCGCCCCCGAAGCTGAAGCTCGCCTTCTGGCCGATGAGGCCGAGCTTGCCGGCCATTCCGGGGTTCAGCATGATCCACATGAAGCCGCCGAGCGCCGCTATCATGAAGATGTTGGCGAGCAAGGTCACCCAGGTGACCTTGCAGCGCCTGAGCTTGAGGAATTCCGAGCCGACCGCTTTCAGGAAAATCATAGGCTACCCCCGGTGAGGCGCATGAAATGGCTCTCGAGGTCCTCGGAGCCCGCGACGAGGCGCGAGAGCCCCAGGCCCGCGCCGACGATGGTCCGGGCGATGGCGGCCGGATCGGCGAGCGGGTCCGTTACGCGCAAGGCCCGCTCGCCCGAGCGCTCGATCGCCCGCAGGCCGAGAAACTCGCGCAGCGCCGCCTCGGCCTTGCCTGGGTCGTCGACCTCGATCTCGACGCTGCGTAGGCTCCGCGCGCTCAGGTCCGCGGCCTCGGCCTCCTCGACGAGCCTGCCCTCGTGGACGATGCCGATCCTGTCCGCGAGCTGCTCGACCTCGTCGAGGAGGTGGCTCGACATGAAGATCGTCACGCCCTCCTCGTGCGCGAGGCGCTTGAGCAGGGCCCTGATCTCGATGATGCCAGCCGGGTCGAGGCCGTTCGCCGGCTCGTCGAGGATGAGGAGCTCGGGCCGGTGGACGAGGGCTCGGGCGATGGAGAGCCGCTGCTTGTTGCCCAGCGACAGCCGGCCCGCCAGCCTGCCGGAGTATTGTTCGAGGCCGAGCGTCTCCATCGCCGCTCCCGCCGCGGCCTTTGGCGAGCGCGTCAGCCTGCGCTGCAGCTCGAGGTTCTCGAGGACGCTCAGCTTGGGGTAGGCGGCAGCCGACTCGACGAGGTAGCCGACGCGCGAGAGGACGCCGGCCCGGTCCCGGCGCAAGGATGAGCCGAGGATCTCGATCTCGCCCTCGTCGGGGCGAACGAGGCCCAGGATCATCCTGATCGTCGTCGTCTTGCCCGCGCCGTTGCGCCCGAGGAAGCCGTATATCTCGCCCCGCCGCGCCTCGATGGAGATATCCCTGACCGCGCGTACCTGGCCGTAGCTCTTCGCGAGCCCCCTGGCCAGGAGCGCCGGCGCGCCCGCGCCCCGCCCGTTCCCGCTCATGCTCCGCCTTCCTTCGCGCCCTCGGCGCCGCCCGCGATGCGAAGGGCCAGGGCCTCCGCCAAGAGCCGTACCGTCGGCTCGAAGCTGCCGGCGGGGAAATCATCCCTGTGGACCGCGATCGAGAAGAGGGCCGCGGCGAGGCCCTGCAGGCCCTGCGCTATGCCCATATCGATGAGGCCAGCCTGGCCCCAGGCCGCGAAGGCGTCCTGGAGCACGCTATCGTCCTTCGCCTGATGGGCGGCCACGCGTTCAGGGGGCAAGCGCTCGACCAGGGCCTCGATGTCCCGGGGCCGCATCTGCATCAGGCCAGGCTCCCTCTCCATGATGCGGAAGGCGCCCAGGATGAAGCGCTCGATCCGGTCCTTGCTCGAGCCTTCGCCCTCCTTCACCTCGCGCAGGAGCTCCCCGCGATACTCGGCCTCCCAGGATTCGAATACCGAGAGGATGAAGTCCTCGCGCGAGGGGTAGAAGGAGTAGAAGCTGCCTTTCGAGATGCTCGCCTCGCGCACTAGATCGTCGATGGTCAGGCGCTTCATCCCGATTTTATTGATGAGTCTCTTGCCCGAGGCGAGGAGCTTCGCGCGAATCTGCTCCTGCTCTATCGTTGAAAAAGCTCTCGGCATATGACCTCTATGACTATATAAGTATTAATGGTCATAGAGAGTATACGAACCAATTTTAACTTATTCAAGTCCATGACTCAAAATTCGTCCCCTATCGCCGTCAACAAGCTTGGAGAGATAAAACCGCCATAAATGAAATCGGGGAACCGATCAGCGGATCGATTCCCCGAGCATAGGCGAGCGCGGCTTAATCAAGTCTCCGCGATCAGCAGCGTCTTCGCGTCCAATTTGAGTTTCAGGTCCTGCGGGTTCATCCGGCCATGATCCTTCACCACCGTGAAGTGGATGTACTCGGGCATGGGCTCGAGGAGGATGAGGACGGAGATGGAATCGAGGTAGTCCTTGAGGAGGACGGGTACGTTGTCTTTGCCGATCTGGGGCTCGTTGCCGGAGAGCGTGGCCGAGTACCATACCTCGAGATTGGCTTCCTGGGCGAAGGCCTTGACCTTGGTCAGGCGGTCGGCCGAAGCCTTGGTGAAGTCGTAGCCGTCGACGATGAGGGTGGTGGCCTTAAAGCCGCCCTCGTTGACCATCGCCCGCAGCGAGTGGAGGATCTGGTCGATGCTCACGGCCTCCTGGGCGAAGTTCATGATCACGCGGTCCTTGACGAGGGAGTCCTTGACCTCGGCCAGCTTCTCGAGGTTCTTGCGCCGGGCGAGTTCGCCGAAGATGTTTTCGTACCAGGAAATAACGTAGCTTGTATGGGCCGTGAAGGAGACGTGTATGACCTTCTCCCCTTGGAGAAGCTTATCGAGGGCGAGCTGAACCAGGACGC
>DBTW01000131.1 GCA_002307245.1 Spirochaetaceae bacterium UBA1306
GCCGAGACGATGGCCCGCAGCGCCGGCTTCGGCTTCGCCGATCAGCTCTACCGCCAGCTCGCGGAGGCCTAATATCCCCGCGCCCTATCGGCGCGGCGCCGCTCCGGACGCTTAATTGAAAATTGTCAGCGCCACTATCTATAGGATCGGGATCACGGCGAGGAAAAACACCTGAACCGCTTATCTATGTATCCACTTCCGTCCGGGGAATCGTCCCTGCTTATAATCCAAGACAGAGAAATCGACCGAGGACGGATCGACTCATGAGGCGAAGCCGACCGTGAGGAGGGACCTGCTTGGATAGCGGCTATTAGTGAAAGGAAAGCGGGACGGGCTCGCAGCGGGCTGAGGGGGCATGAATCCCTTTCCCGAGTCAAGGGCGAGGCCCGATCTGCATGTATATCATAGGCAGGATAACCACCCCGATCATGGGTATTTCGTTGCGGAAGGTTTTTTCTATACGAAGAGCGTCATATAGGCCGCGCCGGGATTGTGAGCCGCAGCCGTAATTGACCATGTGCCGAGCAATCGGAGCCTTGCATAGCCAGCTCCCGAAAATGCCGATACGGCTATTTTCGCTCTTCCTCAGATATGAGCCTGTCGTAATTACGGCTCTCGGCCTCGAGCAGGGCTATGCGCGATTTATCCTTCTCGAGCTCCAGCGCCAGGATGTCCCGACGATACCGTAGCTCCTCGACCTTGTTCTTCCCGCGCTTTCCAAGAAGGATGAAACCGAAAACGATAGTCGGTGCGATAATAAACACGCATACGAGCGCCACAATTCCTGTATAATCCACCCTGCATCCTCCGGTATCGGATGGCATCAAAAGTATCCTGGGGGCTCGATGCTGTCCAGCCGGCCGCCAGCCCTAGAACGAGATCTCCACCATCCGATGCCCATCGACCAAGGGTACCGTGAATTCGACCCGGCCCCCGGACTGTATGAAATTAAGGGGCTCTCCCTCGGGCACCAAGGCGACGAGGCGCGCCGGAAGATCAGCCCGCACAGAGACCCCGAGGCTGTAGACCGGGAGGCCTCCCTCGATCGACTCGAGACGCGCGGCCCGCTTCAACGGAACGTAATGAAGGAGATGGAGAACGAGCCTATCCTCGGCCTCCTGCCGGTTAAGGTAGGCCTCGATCGTCGAGGGCCCGTCGTGCCTGACGAGCGATTCCGGGAGCAGCATCCTCATCGCGGACAACACGAGCTCCTTGCACCATGGCGGGGCGAAGTTCGAGTAGATATCGAAGACAGGATGGGCGAAGTAGATGGTCCGGCCGCGTCTGAGGATCGCCGGCCCTGCCGTGGCGGACGCGGGCGGCGCCTGCCTATGCGAGCAGAAGTGCCTCCAATCGCGATAGAAAAGCGGCTCAACGAGGTCCCCCAGCAGTTCGCAATCGGCACTAGCAGATATGCTCATCGCGCCTTGATACATTACGTACTCAGTCTCGCGCAGCGAGAATCCCCCGGCCTTGCGCGGCTTGAGGTAATCGGCGAAATCGCTTCGATCGTAGACCCTTCCACGAGCGAGCCTCCCCTCCGAGTCGATTGGACCTGGACCCGAGGCGCGCGCGCCAAAGAGCGGCGTCGCGAATTCGTCCTTTCCTTCGGCGAGGCCCGACTCAAAGGAGGCAACGATGGCGCCACCCGACGCGGAGAAGGCCTCCAGGCTATCGCGCAGAGCCCCGTCGAGCCTGATCCTGTCGGGCAGGACAAGGAGTTCGTATCTCGAAAAGTCGCTGCCCGAGTCGAGGACATCGATCTGATGACCGCCCTCCTGCAAGAGCCTGATCGCCCCAAGGAGGGCACCCTCACCCTCGGCAGCCTTGGTCGGGGCGACTACTCCGACTTGCCGAGCGGGCGAGGCACCCCTGCACCACGGCTCCTTGGCCTTGACGGAGGCGTAGACCTCGCCAATAAGATCGTACGCCAGATCGTCCATCCGTCCCGATGGATCGAGCTGGTCGCCGACGAGGCAGTGGAACCCAAGAGCGAGACTCTGAAAGCACTCGTACGAGAGGGCGGCCTCGCTCCGGTAGGACCGGAAGTCGCCCCAGTCCGTATGGAACCGGCCCGTCTGGCTCACGCACCCGAGACCGAGGGTCCTCGCGAAGAGGGCGTTCGACCTAGCTTTCATATAGCCGGCGGGCCCGGAGCCCGGCAGGCAGTCGAACTCGAGGTGGGTAAAATCGCGCAACGCGTCATGATGATGAGGCCCTATCGAACCGTTGTTGTAATAGATGCTGCAGCCCGAGTTCCGCTCGCGGATGAAGCGCGTCATCCCGTCGAGGAATCCGAGCAGGGTCTCGTCGGCGAAGGCATCCCGCTGCGCGGAGTCGGCCGGATCGAGTCCCCGCACGACCATCGCGGACTTGCAGCGCTCGCAGGAGCAATCAGTCTTGTATACGATGTCGAGAAAGAGGCCGTCCACGTCGAAGAGCCCAAGGAGCTCATCGACCTGTGCCTTCACGAAATCGACATAGGGCGAATTGAGGCAGATCCTCCTGTAGAATCCCGCCTCGTAAGGACCCGAGCCGAGCCAGGAGCCGTCCGACTTCCTGTAGAGGCCGTAGGGCGTCCCCTCGGGCGTCAGCGCGAGCCATTCCGGATGTTCCCTCGCGACGCGGCCGTCATGCTGGATCGGCAGGTAGATAGGGACGCGTATTCCGCACGCGTGCAGTGCACCGATCTGGTCGCCAAGAAGGTTCCGCCTCTCCAAGCCCGGGTGCACGAGCTCCGGGAAGCGAGGGGAGTCGTAGTAAAGATAGCCGTGGTGGCAGCGCGCGAAGCAGGTAACCGAATCCACGTTCGCCCGTTCGAAGGTCCGGGCGAAGGCCTCTGGGTCGAAGCCGCGCCCGAGGCCGCGGATCTCGGGACTCGTATGGAAGTCGAGATGGATTTGCCGGAAGGGTAGCTCATTCATGTCGCGATGATCCTTTCAACCGCTATTATCGTATCTAGCGGCCGCCCATGCCGGATATAGTTATGCCTTGGACGAAGTACTTCTGCAAGGACAAGAAGACAACTATCAGAGGCAGTATGCAGAAGGCCGAGGCCGCCATGAGGTTCTGCCAATCGATGGCGTGCTGGCCCGAGAACATTGCGAACCAGAGGGGAGGGTCTCAAGAGCGTCAGAGTCGAGGACGATCATCGGGCAGAGGAAGCTATTCCAGTTGTCGATAAAGGAGAAGACGACGAGGCTAATTATGGCGGCCTTCGACAAAGGAATGACGATCTGGGCCCAGGAGCGCAGACGCGACGCGCCGTCGAGGAAGGCGGACTCCTCGTACTCGAAGGGGATGCCTATGAAGAATTGATTAGTGTTACGAAAATTAGTAGTAATAATTCCCTAAATTGCTTAACCAAAAGCAAAT
>DBTW01000047.1:0-1623 GCA_002307245.1 Spirochaetaceae bacterium UBA1306
GCCGCCATTACTGAGGCGATGCCTCAGTAGACCTTGTAGGAGAAGACCTCGACCACCATCACGCGCGCGCGGACCTGCGCCGCATAGAATCCATCCCGAATCGCCAGGCTCGGCGGCCGCTCGAGGGCCACACGGCCCTTCACGAGGCGCGGCTTGTTCGGCTCGAGGCCTTGAAGGCAGGATCGTACAGCCTGGCGCAGGGCGTCCTCGTAGGCGGCCCTCCGGCCCTTGACCCCTACGTTCATGTCGGCCTTGCCGAGGCCCTGAGAGCCCTTCCAGGGCTCCGCCCCGTAGCCTGACATGAGCTCGTCCAGGGCGGCTCCCGGCCTGCACTCGACGAAGTAGCGGTATTCGTCCTCCGCTCCCATTCCAAGGGGAGGCCTGCGCTCGGCCTTCCCGGACAGGCGGAGCTCGCCGGGCGAGAGGCTCGTGATCGGCGATAGCTCGAAGCGCTCGGCCAGGGCCCGCGTCTTGTCGTAGGGCGTGTAGCTGAAATCGAAGCCCCAGATCATGCCCGAGAAGACCCAGGCCGCCTCGTCGAGGGCCCGTGCGCGCGCGGTGGGCTCGGACACCGGCCATTCCTCGTCGGAGCCGGGCACGGGCTCGATGTCCGCCCAGAATTCGGCGCGGAGGAGCCCCGTCCCGTCGCGGCCGGAAGCCTGGGCCGAGGCCGCGGGCGTCGGGCAGGCGCAGGCCGCGAGGAGGGCCAGACAGCCAGCCCAGGCGCGCGTCGCTAAGCGCGCGCGGGCTGCGCGTCGGCGCTTCAGCGCCGGAAGAAGCGGCGCCAGGGGTTCACTCCGAAGCGGGCGAGGAAGTAGAGCCAGCCGAAGGCGAAGCCGGCCAAGTGGGCGAGGTGAGCCACGCCATTGCTGCCACCGAAGACCTGCGACAGGATCTCGATGGCAGTATACCCTAGCACCATGAGCGGCGCGCGGACGGGGACGATGCCCCAGATGAGGATCTGGGAATCGGGCTGGAGGGTCGCGAAGGCGAGGAGGACGGCGAAGATAGCCCCCGAGGCTCCGAGCATGGGGACGTAGGCGCCGCCCGAAAAGAGGTAGGCCCCGAAGGAGAAGACCCCGGCGAGGAAGCCCGTGAGCAGGTAGTAGAGGAGGAATTCCCTGGAGCCCAGCTCCTTCTCCACCGCGGTGCCGAAGAAGAGCAGGCCCAGCATGTTGACGAGGAGATGGGTGAGGCTGCCATGGGCGAACATGTAGGTGAAGGGCTGCCAGTAGGCGCCGCCCAAGACGAGGGCGGGGGTCATGGCCAGGTAGCCCATGGAGCTCGGGACGAGGTATTCGATCGCGAAGACGAGGACGTTGATCGCGATGAGCCAGATCGCCAGGTTGTTGAAGCTGTAGCGGAAGGGCCGCCGCACGAAGAGGTTCCGATTCATGCTTTTACTGTACGAAATTCCGGGGATGTAGACAAGCGCGAGGCCAGGGGCGTAGAGTCGACCCGCAAGGAGGAGGGCATGCCCGGGAGAGCGCCCAACTGCCTCAAATGCCTGCATTTCCGCATTACTTGGGAGCCTGCCTTTCCCCGCTCCTGCCTCGTCTTCGGGGTTAAGAGCAGGAACATGCCCTCCGTCGAGGTCTTCGCCGCGACCGGCCGCCACTGCCC
>DBTW01000047.1:1949-3218 GCA_002307245.1 Spirochaetaceae bacterium UBA1306
GCGGCTCGGCGCAGAAGGCGCCATTGCCGGGCCTGCGATAGCGGGCCCAATAACCGCTTCCTTGCGGCTCGGCGCAGAAGGCGTGGAGTCCGAAAGCAGAAGGTGCAGGGAAGAAAGCCGAGCATATGCTCTCTAGCCTCGCTACGGCCTCCAGCTCGATTATCACCTTCGCTTTTTCGATAATATCGGCGCGATATCCGGCGACCGTTTCCCCTTTTCGAACTTAATCCCCTAAGCTCAAATTCCCTGCAAAGACATTCACGATAGGCCGACTCGAGAAACCCTGGGCCGAGCAGCCTATGCGTTTCGATAGCTGCCCCAATTATCCTATTTGAACTTGTGCGCACCTGGAGCGGCGCGACGATTCAGGTGGCGGCTGGATACGCGCTAGGGCTTTGTGCCATAATCACGCACCTGTTAAGGAGGGAAATCGTGTACAAGCCCGTCGATCCGAAAGTCAGCTTCCCCAGGATGGAGGAAGACATAGTCCGATTCTGGGAATCGGGCCGGATTTTCGAGAAATCGATTTCCCAGCGCGAGGGCCAGGAGGAGTTCGTCTTCTACGACGGCCCACCCTTCGCGACCGGCCTCCCCCACTTCGGCCACTTCGTGCCCGGCACGATCAAGGACATCATCCCACGCTACAAGGCGATGCGCGGCTTCAAGGTCGAGCGCCGCTTCGGCTGGGACTGTCACGGCCTCCCGGTCGAGAACCTCATCGAGAAGGAGCTCGGCCTCGACTCCAAGACCGACATCGAGCGCTATGGCGTAGCCAAGTTCAACGAGGCCTGCCGCTCGTCGGTGCTCCGCTACGTCAAGGAGTGGCGCACGATCATGACCCGCGCTGGGCGCTGGGTCGATTTCGACAACGACTACAAGACCATGGACCCCGATTACATGGAATCCATCTGGTGGGTGGTGAAGACCCTGTGGGACAAGGGCCTCATCTACGAAGGCCATTATATCCTGCCCTATTGCCCGCGCTGCGCGACCGTGCTCTCCAACCACGAGTTGGCCCTGGGCGGCTACAAGGACGTCCACGACCCGGCGATAACGCTCAAGTTCAAGGCCGTGGCGACGCCAAAAGGCGAAGGACTTGAAGGTCTCGCCGATGGCAGGACCTTCCTCCTCGCCTGGACGACCACGCCCTGGACCCTGCCTTCCAACCTGGCGCTCTGCCTCGGCCCGGACATCGACTACGTGCTCGTGAAGGACGTCGCGGCCGACGGCTCCGCGGAACGCTACATCCTCGCCGAGCCCAGGCTCCAC
>DBTW01000191.1:0-8490 GCA_002307245.1 Spirochaetaceae bacterium UBA1306
TACGATTGGTTCGGCTTCTATATCGCGCGTCGAGGCGCGGCCCTCCTCGACCTGGGGCCCTTCGCGGGCGAGGCTACCGAGCATGCGCTCATACCCTTCGGCCGGGGGATCTGCGGGCAGGCCGCCCAGAGCGGCGATACCTTCGTCGTCGACGACGTGAGCGCGGCTTCCAACTACCTGGCCTGCAGCCTCAAGGTGAAATCCGAGATCGTGGTGCCCGTCTTCGCCCCGGGCGGCGACGTGACGCCCCGCGTAATGGTGGGAGAGATCGACATCGACTCTCATTCCGTCGCGGCCTTCGGGCCCGAGGATCGGGCCTTCCTCGAGCGCCTGGCCTTGCGCGTGGCCGCTGACCTCGAAGCGTTGAGGAAATAGCTCTCGACGCCCCGGGCACCTGAGGCGCTAAAGGCCCAGGTAGGAGAGCAGCTCTGCTATATCCGCGAGGATCCCGAGGTCGACCAGCCCGGGCCTATCCGCGGGCCCGTGGATGAGCCGGTCGAAGCGATGCGGCCTTCCGCTCGTGACCGCGATGGTCGGTATGCCCGCGGGCCAGAAGAGGTAGTGGTCGCTCTCGTACCAAGGTGCCGCCTCTGCGAAGTCGCCTAAGCTGCCCGCCTCCCGCATGACCGCGGCCTTGGCCTCGTCGGGAAAGTTGAAGAAGCTGAGCTCTGTCGGGTCGGGGCCTCCTCCCGCCCCGTCGCAGTTGATCGCGAGGCTTATGTCCGAGACGCCGCCGCCACGGGCCGCTAGCCAGGCCTTCTCCCCGTAGGCGTTGCACTCCTCGCCCATGAAGAAGGCGAGCTCGAGATCGGCTGCCCTCGACCGCGCGGCCCTCTCCCTCGCCCCGCGGCGGGCCGCGAGCTCGGCCGCCGCGAGGACGGCCGCGACGCCCGCTCCGTTGTCGAGGGCCCCGGGCGCGTAATGCTTGGTGTCGAGGTGCGCGCAGAGCAGCCTCCGGCGCGAGCCTTCCGGCGCGAACCGGGCCAGCCCGCTCACCGTGGCTCCACTCGATGGGCGGCTCTCGGCCGCGAGCGAGAGCCCTAGCTCCGAGCCCTCGGCGGCGAGGCCCGCCGCGCTGGCTGGAAGGGTGACCGAGGGGATGCCGAGGTCGGGGTCGGCGAAGACGGGCCAGACCCCCTCGTCGTGGGGCGAAATGGCGACGACGGCGGCGGGCCGGCCCGACTCCAGGAGGGCTACCAGGCGGCGGTGCTCCTCGGGATTGTAGAAATCGAAGGCCTTGGGCATGATCTGGCTACCGCAGAGCTCCGGCCCGAGGACGAGGAGGGCTCCCGCGACCTCGCGCGCGGCGACTCTCGATTCGAGCTCGCCAAGGCTCGAGACCCGGATCGCCCGGCCGGCTGCGGAGACCGAGGGGCTATAGGGATCGGCGATGGCGCCCTCGATCCTCGCCGCGCCCGAAGCGAGGTAGCAGGAGAGAAGGCGCCAGTCCCGGCAGGCGAAGGGCGAGCGCCTGCACTCGTAGCCGAGGCCGCGGAGCCGCGACTCGACGTAGGCCTCTGCTCGCTTCCCTCCCTCGGAGCCCACCGGCCTCTCTCCAATTTCGCATATCGCCCCGAAATGCCCCTTGACTATCTCTTTCGTCGTCTCGTCGGCCATAGCCTACTCCTTCGCGAGAGCGGGCCGCTCGAGCCGGACCCTGCCTCGCGCTCGGAGCCTAGAGCGGCCGCGCGACAAGGGTATGTCAGCAGTCTTCGGCGCCGCGGCGGCAGGCGAGGGCAGCCTCCAGGGCGAGGCGGGCCTGCCTGGCGTAGGCCTCGGCCAGCTCGGGCGGCGAGACCGATACGAGCCCCGAGGCCGCGCCGAGGGTGGCGCGGGCGAACCAGTCAGCGTCGCCCGCGACGATTTCGAGCTCGGCCCTCCCGTCCTCGAGGCGCTCGGAGCGTACCGCGTAGGCCGCCTCCTTAAGCGGGCTGGCGGCCCCCGCCAGGCAGACGAGCCGCGCCTCGAAATGCGGCGAGGCCTCGCCGACGATCTCGAGGAGCTCGGCCGCGCTCGGCCTAAGCGAGCGGTCGAAGCGACCCCCCTCGGGAACCGCCTCCGCGATTCGCGAGGCTACGAATTGCCGGTAGCCCTCGCGCAGCCGGCACCAAGCGACCAGCCTCCAGCCCGAGCGCTCGCGATAGAGCCCGAGGGGCTCGACCACGCGCTCGGAAAGCTCGCCGTCCGATGATGTATACGTTAGGCGAACGAGTTTGCCTCCCGCGACCGCGTCGCGCAGGACGGCGAGGGCCGAGGCGGCTGCCGGAGCCGGGGCCTCGAGCCCCGTGAAGGCCTCCACCCCGGCCTCGAGGCGCTCTACGTAGTCGCGCTCGGGGGCGGCGAGGGCGGCCCTCACCTTGGCGAGTGCCTGACGGGCCTGGGCGGCGGCCTCGCGTCCCTCGCCGCGCTCCGCGATGCGGCAGGCTACGAGGAGGGAAGCGGCCTCCGCGGCCGTGAGCGAGAGGGGCGGCAGCTTCCAGCCGCGCTCGAGGGCGTAACCGACGCCGGCCTCGGCCCGGAGCGGGACGCCGGACTCCGCGAGGGCCTCCATGTCGCGATAGATCGTGCGCAGCCCGACCTCGAACTCATCGGCGAGGTCCCTCGCGCGGACGAGGCTCCTGGCCTGGAGCCTGAGCACGATGGCCGCGAGGCGCTCGGTCCTGTTCATGCGCCCAAGATACCCTCCCGGCCGGAGGAGGTCCATCGCCCCGACGTGAAATGCGACGTCATTTCACCGGCTCTAATTCCACGGTAAAATGCCTCATTATCGGAGCTTCGCGCGTTATGCGATAGCCGCGCGTTATGCGATCCCTTCGCTCGTAGACCGAGCCGAGCACGGCGGCCGCGTAGTCCATGTGGTCGTTCGTGTAGGCCCTGCGCGGCACGGCGAGGCGCAGGAGCTCGAGCGCGGGGTAGCGGTTCTCCCGCGTGTCGGGATCGCGGTCGGCCATCAGGGCGCCGATCTCGACGCCGCGAACGCCGCCTTCGATATAGGCCTCGATGCCGAGGGCCTGGGCGACGAACTCCTCGCGCGGCAGGGCGGGCAGGAAGCGGCCGGCGTCCACGAAGATGGCGTGGCCGCCGTAGGGCCGCAAGACCGGCACGCCGTAGCCCTCGAGCTTGCCGCCCAGGCGGGTGACCTGGCCGATCCGCGACTCGAGGTAGTCGAGCTCGGTGGCCTCGCGCAGGCCGACCGAGAGGGCCCCGAGGTCGCGGCCCGCCATGCCTCCGTAGGTGTTGAAGCCCTCGTACATGATGTTGTAGGTCATGGCCTTCCGCATGAGCTCCTCGTCGCGGAAGCAGAGGAGGCCGCCGATGTTCACGAGGCCGTCCTTCTTGCTCGACATGGTGCAGCCGTCGGCGTAGGAGAGCATCTCGAGGGCTATCTCGCGGATGCTCCTGGCCGCATGTCCGGCCTCGCGGGTCTTGATGAAGTAAGCGTTCTCGGCGAAGCGCGCGGCGTCGATGAAGAGCGGCACGCCGCGCGACTTGCAGAGACTCGACACGGCCCTGACGTTCGCCATCGAGACCGGCTGCCCGCCGGAGGAATTGCAGGTGACGGTCAGGATGCAGAGGGGAACCTCGCCCCGGGGGCGCGATTTCAGCGTCGACTCGAGCAGTTCGAGGTCGACGTTGCCCTTGAAGGGATAGTCGGAGCTCGGGTCGCGGGCCTCGGCCGTCGTGCAGTCCACCGCGCGGGCGCCGCGGGCCTCGATGTGGCCCTTAGTCGTGTCGAAGTGCGCGTTGCCCGGCACCAGCATGCCCGCGCCTCCCGCGCCCGGGCCCACGAGGGCCGAGAGGAGGACGTTCTCGGCCGCCCTGCCCTGGTGGGTGGGAAGGAAGTGGTCGAAGCCTAGTATCTCGCGGACCGAGTCCTTGAGCTTGTAATAAGATGAGGCGCCGGCGTAGCTCTCGTCGCCCAGCATCATCTCGGCCCATTGCGCCGAGGACATGGCTCCCGTGCCGGAGTCCGTGAGGAGGTCGATATAGACCTCCTCGGCCCTGATGTTGAAGAGGTTGTATTTAGCGGCGGCTATGATGCGGACCCTTTCTTCCCGGCTCGTGCGTTTGATGGGCTCGACGGTTTTGATCCTGTAGGGCTCGGCGAAAGGGAACTCCATGCGAATGCCTCCATTGTGGCCTCGCAGTGTAGGGCAAGCTTCTCGGCCTGGCAAGCAAAAAGTGTAATAAGTATTTGTGATGTAATTATTTATAGAAACATATCGTTTCTATTGGGCAGGATTTTTTTACAAGCAAGCTTCGAGGGACGCATGATAGGATGCAGCATGACTCATGAGACGCCTTCCATGGGCCGAGGCGAGGGCGCTCGAATGGCCGCCCAGGCCCTCGCCCTCGTCGCGGGACTCCTCGTCCTCGTCCTCGTCGCCGGCACCGTCTACGGCTTCGTCGCCGGCACGCGGCAGAAGAAGCTCGCGGTCGAACTGGATCGCGCCCAGACCGCGGCCGAGCTCGCGAGCCGCGCGGCCTACACGGCCGTCGGCACGATCCGCGCCAAGAGCGCCGACAAGAAAGCCGCCGTGATCGTGGCCACGGTCGCCTTCCCCTACGACTCGGGCGACCGGGCCTTCGCCGAGGAGCTCCTACGCAAGGCCCCGGTACTGAAAGCCGCCGCTGCGGCCGTCCTGTCCTCGAAGAAGGCGGCCGAGTTGGCCCCAGCCTTCGAGGGAACGCTCAAGGCCGCCCTGCGCGACGCCTTCAATGCCCGGCTCTCGCTGGGCAAGGTCACGGAGATCTGGCTGTCGGACTTCGCCGTGATCCAGTGAGGCCTACGGGGCCTTCCCGTATGCGCCTGATATTGCCGATTGCCCAAGGAGCGATTATGCGTTCACTCGCCTGCTGTCTCGCCATGGTTCTCTGCGCCGGATGCCTCTTCGCCGAGACCCGCGTCGTCAAGGTGACGAGCAAGGGCCAGACGAAGGAGGTCTCGACCACCCTCCGCGAATCGGCCGAGGGCCCGGATACGCGGTTCCTTCAGGAGAGCGGCCAGGATAGCGTCGAGACCCTGCTGGGCGAGGACGGGAAGGTTCGATACCAGGAAACGCGCTCGGCCGACGGGGCTATCCGGATGAGCAGCGACGGCATGAGGCTCAAGGTCACCGGGACCTGGAAGGGCAAGGCCCTATCCGGCGACTTCGATCTCAAGGGCTTGGGCTTCTACGGCAACGGCTTCGATTTCGCGCTCCGCGCCCTCGCGAGCGAGGGCCTCGACTCGCTCAAGTTCCCGATGGTGAGGCCGGCCGACCCGCCCCAGTTCGTGGTGATGGCCCTCAACCGGGAGGGCGCGGATACCTACGCCGGCCAGGAGGCGGTCAAGGTCAAGATCAGCCTGACCGGAGCCCTCGCGGCCTTCTGGAGCGGCCATCTCCTGATGGGGCAGGACGGGGCGATCTTGCGATTCTCCTCGAACCAGGGCCCGGGCGGAGCGGAGATGGTGACCGAGCTCGTCGAGGTGAGGCCCTAGGCGCGGCGAGGGGAGAGGACCGCTCGCCGGCGCGACCTCCCCCCTCCCTTGGGCCCAGGCTCAAAGCCAGGCGATCGCCGCCAGCGTCAGAATGATCAGCGCGAGGCTCGCGCCCGCGAAGACTATCAATATCTTCGTGCTTCTCTTCATGTCCTAAACTTCCTTTCGGCCGGTCAGGGCCGCCCGAGCCGAGTAGCGTTCTCCGATCTCGGCCATTCCCAAGCCCAGCTCGTCCATCCGCGCGAAGAGTCGCGGCAGCTCCTCGTCGAAGAAGCGGGCCTTCATCCCGTTCCGTGCGAGTTCGGGGCCGCCGTCCGCCACGAAATAGCCGGTGCCCCGCTCGCAGCGGGCGATGCCCGAGTCTGCGAGCTCCTGCAATGCCCGGGCGGCCGTGTTCGGGTTGACCTCGAGCGAGGCCGCGAGCTCCCGCGCGGAGGGCAGCCGGTCCCCGGGGCCGAGGCTTCCCTCCTGCACGCGCCGGGCCAGGAGCTCGGCGATCTGCGCGAAGATGGGTCGTTCGCTATTGAACCTCATCGCGTCCTTCCTTCTCGGCCACCTTCGCGGCCCCGAAGAACACGGCGAAGGCAGGTATCAGCGCATAACGCGTCAGGTCCACGGCCAAGGATGCGATCCTCTGCCCGCGCGCGGACACTCTGGCCCCGTCGAAGGAGAACAGCCCGCGCACGATCGAGAAGCTGCCGTCGACGGAGATGCGCCCCGGCTCCCGGCCGAAGAATCCCTGGGCCCAGAGGCCCAGGCTCCCCAGGACCAGGACGACGAGGCAATACGCGATGAAGAGGCCCACGGTCTTGACCAAGGCGGCCTTGCGGAAGCATGTGGAGCCCGCGAGGATGACCGAGACGGCTATCGCGTAATCGGCCCAGGCCCTGAGATCGCCCAGCCCGATCGGGAGCCAGACCGCGGCGCCCCGGCCCCCGACCGCGGACGCGACGAGGGCGAGGAGGGCCGAGAGGGCTACGCCCAGGGCCGAGGCTGCGAGGGGGAAGACGACGGCGAGGTCGAGGAGGCCCGCCGCGTACTTCTCGGCGCCGGTGGCGGGGAGGAGTATCCAGTCCGTCCCTGCCTTCCCGTCGTGCATGCCCTTGAAGGCCCCGCCGGCGAGGAGGAGGCCGCCCAGGCAGACGCCGATCTCCCAGGGGCTCGTCCTCCCGGGCTGGGCGTTGAAGACCGCGCTCCTGGCCAGGAGCAGGGTGATGAGGTTGATGGCGACCGCGATGGCGGCGCCGATGCCGACGATGGTCGCCTCGTCCAGGACGCGGTTGCGCAGGAGCAGGCCGAGGCGCTCGAAACTGAATGGCTTATCCAGGCTTTGCGCTTTCATGCGAAGAACCTCCCGTCGGTGGAGTAGGGGACCAGGCGCTCGCCGGCGACCGCCTTCGCGAGGCGGGTCGGGTCGGCCAGGGCGGCGTTGAACAGGAGCTCGATGTCCGCGGGGACCGCGTTCCGGGCCGCCTCGCTCCCCGCCTCGCCGCGGGCCACCAGGGCGTTCCAGCCCAAGGCGTCCCGCTCGGCGTGCACGACCTCCAGGCCGGAGAGCTCCGTGGCGCGGGCGCTCGCCAGCCGCGAGGCGATCGTCTCCGAGTCGAGCTCGAAGGCGAGCTCGCCCTTGTCGAGGATGAGGATGGGGTCGATGAGGCTCTCGAGGTCGCGGACCTGGTGGGTCGAGACGAGGAGAATGCGCTCGCCGCCGATCGACGAGGCTAGGACCTTCCGGAACTGCATCTTCGAGGGAATGTCGAGGCCGTTTGTCGGCTCGTCGAGGAGTATGACCCGCGCCCCGCTCGCGAGGGCGGAGGCGAGGGCGAACTTCTTTCGCTGGCCGTAGGAGAGCTTGGTCAGGACCTTCTCCTCCTCGATCCCGAGCTCCCTGCGGAGCTCGGCGAAGCGAGGGTAATCGAAGGCTGGACGGAAGGCGGCGTATCGCTCGAGGTAGGATTTGGGCGCCATCGCGGGAAGCCAGGGATCCTCGGGCACGAAGGCCGTGTCCGCGAGGAGGGCCGCCTCCCGCCGGGCGGGGTCGCGGCCGTTCGATTCTATCGCGCCAATTTTGGGCAGAAGCGCCCCGGCGATCAGCTTGAGCAGGCTCGTTTTCCCGGCCCCGTTCAGGCCGAGCAGGCCGTAGGCCCTGCCTCCCTCGAGGCTTAAGGTCAGGCCCCTGAAGAGCGGGGTCTTGCCATAGCCGAAGGATAGGGATTCGATCCTAATCATTGTTCCTCCTGTGTATTAGAACTCTAATACACTAATAAACAATGACAGTAATGTCAAGGCAAGAGAAGTGTTATGAATCTTTTAGGTAAGAAGCTAGTATTTATATATAGGTAAAATAATAAGTCCTAGTGAGTAAGTTTTTCTTACCCTTTTTTCCGTATTTGTTGATATCCAAAGAGGATCCATGATTTAAACCAATAAGCTTCGTAACACTAACCGGGGCCTCGCTGTCGCGAAGCCCCGCTGGCCGAGAGGAATTGATTGCAGTGCGCGTGAAAAACGCCCAACGGCCTAAGTCGGGCTTACTGCTCATCCGCCTTTTTTACGATAGCTATGTGCAGCTCGTCGATCTGTTTCTGGTCGACCTCGTTGGGGCAGTCATCCATTGGGGAACAGGCGAAGCTGTTCTTCGGGAAGGCGATAACTTCCTTGATCGAGGTCTCGCCGGCCATGAGCATCACGAGGCGATCGAGCCCCGGGGCTATGCCGCCGTGGGGCGGGGCGCCGTACTTGAAGGCCTCGGTGAGGAAGCCGAAGCGCTTCGTGCCCTCCTCCTCCGAAAAGCCCACGATCTGGAAGATGCGCTTTTGCAGGACGGGATCGTGGATGCGGATGGAGCCAGAGGCGAGCTCGAAGCCGTTCAGGACGAGGTCGTAGAGGTCGCCCTTGACCGAGCCCGGATCGGACTCGAGGCTAGGGTGGTACTTCTCCTGGGGCATCGTGAACATGTGGTGGGCCGTGTCCCACTTCTGCTCTTCCTCGTTGTACTCGAACATCGG
>DBTW01000191.1:8791-9090 GCA_002307245.1 Spirochaetaceae bacterium UBA1306
GGAGGCCCCCGACTGACGCGAGGGGTCGCAGAAGCCTAAGTCCTTGCCGAGCTTGGAGCGGACGGCGCCGAGGGCCGTGCAGGCCACGCGCTTCCTCGAGTCCGCCACCATGAGGACGAGGTCTCCCGGCTTGGCGCCAAGGTCGGCGACGAGCTCGCGCTCGAGGGTTCCCCCGTCGCCCTCGAGGGCGAAGAACTTGGAAGCTCCGCCCTCCAGCTTCCCTTCCGCATTGACCTTGAGCCAGGCCATGCCCTTGGCCCTGTAGATCTTCGCCTGGGCCTCGAGCTCCTCGATCTGCT
>DBTW01000191.1:9356-9743 GCA_002307245.1 Spirochaetaceae bacterium UBA1306
GCTTGCGCGAGTAATCGGCCTTGCCCGGGACGACGAGGGCCTTCACGGCGCCGCCCTCCTGGGTGATGCCCTTGGCCTTGGCGGCGGCCTGGCGCGCGGCTCCCTCGGCGAGGGCGTCCTTGAAGGCCTGGAAGCCCGAGCGGAGGGCCAGGGCCGAGGCGTCCTTCATCTCCATGGCGAAGCGCAGGTCCGGCTTGTCCGTGCCGTAGATGTCGATCGCGTCGTCGTAGGCGATACGGCGGAATTTCGCCGGCAGCTCGACGCCGAGGCTGCGCTCGAAGACGTAGCCCATCATGCCCTCGACGAGCTCGAGGATATCGTCGCGCTTCACGAAGGACATCTCGATGTCGACCTGGGTGAATTCGGGCTGGCGGTCGCCGCGGGCGT
>DBTW01000191.1:10024-10839 GCA_002307245.1 Spirochaetaceae bacterium UBA1306
GCGAGCTGGAAGTACTTGTCCATGCCGGAGACCATGAGCAGCTGCTTGTACAGCTGCGGCGACTGGGGCAGGGCGTAGAATTTCCCGGGGTAGAGCCGGGATGGCACGAGGTAGTCGCGCGCGCCCTCGGGCGTCGAGCGGATGAAGGTGGGCGTCTCGATCTCGTAGAAGCCCTTGCCCGAGAGGTACTCGCGCACGGCGAAGGCCACCTTGTGCCGGAGCTCGATCTTGCGCTGCATGGAGAAGGAGCGCAGGTCGAGGTAGCGGTACTTGAGGCGCAGGTCCTCCTTCGCGTCCGACTTCTCGTCGACCATGAAGGGCAGGGTCTCGCAGCGGCTGAGTATCTGGATCGAGTCGGCGACGACCTCGATTTCGCCCGTCTCCATGTCCTTGTTGACCATGTTGTCGGGGCGGGCGCGCACCTTGCCGCGCACGGCGACGCAGTACTCGAATTTGAGCTCGGCGGCGACGGCCTTGAGCTCGGGCGAGGCGTCGGCCTCGGCGACTACCTGGGTGATCCCGTAGCGGTCCCGTAGATTGATGAAGGATATGGGGCCATGGTCTCTCTTCCGGTGTACCCATCCGTTAAGTATGACGGTCTGGCCCGAGTCGGTCTTGCGGAGGGCGCCGCAGGTGGTAGTGCGCTTCTGGTATTCCATGGACCTCATTCTACACGAGCTCCCTCCGCGCGTTCAAGCTTGACCGAGCGCCGCCCCGCGCTTACAGTAATGGCATGTCGCGGCGGTGCAGACCCTGAGGGATCGCCGGTTCCTCACCATCGCGCTCACCCCTGCGTGAGGCCTTCCACTCCTCCT
>DBTW01000043.1:0-326 GCA_002307245.1 Spirochaetaceae bacterium UBA1306
AGGAGGAGAGCTGAATGTCGATGAGATCGGGCAGGGACATCACTTCCTGGAAGTCCTTGCCGACGTACTCGCGTACTATCTTTTTCTCGCTATATGCCATCCGCTACCCCCCTGAGGCGCTACGCCGATAAGACGCCGTAAAGACGAGAGAAAGGCCCCGGGGGGCGCCGCTCGAATCGGCGTAGCCGAAGCGGCGATCCCCGGAACCTTCGCGGGCCCGCGCGGGACCCGACCTCGCTTCGCGAGGCCGCGCCCCGCACCCGAGCCCGCTCGAGTGCGTTACCTTTGGACGATCGATCGTCCGTATCACTTCACCTCGACGGCGC
>DBTW01000043.1:592-23804 GCA_002307245.1 Spirochaetaceae bacterium UBA1306
CTTCACCTCGACGGCGCCGCCGGCGTCGGTGATCTGCTTCTTGATCTTGGCCGCCTCGTCCTTGGAGATGTTCTCCTTGAGGGCCTTTTCGCCGGCCTCGACGAGATCCTTGGCCTCCTTGAGGCCGAGTCCCGTGATGGCGCGGACTTCCTTGATGATCGCGATCTTCTTGTCGGCCGGCACGCCGCCCTTGAGGATGACGGTAAACTCGGTCTGTTCCTCGACCGCGGCGGCAGCGGGGCCGGCGGCGGCGGCGGCGGGGGCCGCGGCAGTGACGCCGAACTTCTCCTCCATCGCCTTGATGAGGTCGGCGATCTCGGTGATCTTCATCTCGCCTATCGCGCTGAGGATCTGCTCGTTGGTAAGTGCTGCCATATTATCTTCTCCCTGAAAAACGCTTGGCCGTTCCCATACGGGCGGCTTTGGAAGGCAAACAGGAACGGCAGCTACACCGAAGCCTGGATGCCGAAAAGAACTTACGATAGAAAAGACCGACACGGAGATCGCGGAGGGAAGGAGATCACGGAGGGGAAAAAGGTATGGGGGAATACTCTCCCCGATCCCTCACCCTCCAACTCTCCTCACTCCCCTTTTTCTCTTTCTCCGCGCCCTCCTCTTCTCTCCGTGTCCTCTTCTCAGCGAAGCCCGGACACGGCGGTCACGTTATGCGGACGGTGCCTCTGCGGCTGGAGCCGCGGGGGCGGCCTCCGCAGTAGCGGAACCCTGCGGGTCGGCCGGAGCGGCCGCGGCGCCCTCGCCGGCCTTCTTCTCCTGAAGGGCGACGAGAGTGTAGACGAGCTTCTGCACGGGGCTCTTCAGGCCCGCCATGAACATCGCGATGAGCTGATTGCGACCGGGGAGCTTGGAGAAGGCGTTGACCTCCGCCTCGGTCATGAAGCCCTTGTCGACCAGGCCGGCCTTGACCTTGAGCGCCGGGGTCTCCTTGGCGAAATCGACCAGGATCTTGGCGATCTCGTTGGGGTCGGACTTGGCGAAGGCGATGGCGGTGGGGCCGGCGAGCATGGGGACGACTTCCTTAGTGAAGCCGAGCTGCTCGAACGCGATGCGCGCGAAGTTGTTCTTCACGACGTGGAATTCCGCGTTCTTGGCGCGCAGCTGCTTGCGCAGGGCCGAGATCTGCTCGACCGTGAGGCCGCGATACTCGGTGAAGATGAAGTCGTTGGAGTCGCCGATCTTGTTCTTGAGGTCGGCGAGGCCCTCGGCCTTGACCGTCTGGATCTTAGTGGCTCGCATTGCCATGGTCTTACCTCTTCTCGCTCTTGGCCTGGGCGACGTGGACCCCGGGCCCCATGGTGGAGCTCAGGTACACGGAGCCCACGAAGTCGCCCTTGGCGTCGGCAGGACGCTTGCGCTCGATCTCCTGGAGGAGGGTGGTCAAGTTGGCCGAGACCTGCTCCGGAGCCATGGAAACCTTGCCGATGGCGAGGTGGATGATGTTGGACTTGTCCGAGCGGAACTCGGTGCGGCCCTTGCGGAGCTCGGCGACGGCGGCCTTCAGGTCGAAGGTGACCGTGCCGGTCTTCGGGTTGGGCATGAGGCCCTTGCGGCCGAGCACCATACCGAGCTTGCCGACGTCCTTCATCATGTCGGGGGTCGCGACGGCGACGTCGAAGTCGAGCCAGCCGCCCTTCACCTTATCGATGAGATCGTCGGAGCCGGCGAAGGCGGCGCCCGCCTCGAGGGCCTCCTTCTCCTTCTCGCCCTTGCAGAAGACCAGGATCTTCTTCTCGCCGCGGAACTGGTTGGGGAGGACCACGGTGTCGCGCACCGACTGGCTCTTCTTGAGGTTGAGCCGGACGTGGACCTCCACAGTCTCGTCGAACTTGGCGAAGTGCAGGTCCTTCACCAGCGCGCAAGCCTCGGCTACCTCGTATTCCTTGTCGTGGTCGTACTTCTTGACCGACTCGTTGTATTTCTTGCCGTGCTTCATGGCTTACTTCTCCGTCTCGACGCCCATGGAGCGGGCGGTGCCGGCGATGATCCGCTTGGCGGCCTCGATGTCGTTCGCGTTGAGGTCGGGCATCTTCTGCTTGGCTATCGCCTCGAGCTTGTCCTTGGGGAGCTTCCCGACCTTCTGCTTGTGGGGCACGCCCGAGCCCTTCTCGATGCCGATCGCCTTCTTGATGAGGACCGACGCGGGCGGCGTCTTGAGGATGAACGTGAAGCTCTTGTCCTGGTAGACGGTGATGATCGCGGGAATGATGAGCCCCGCCTCCATGCCCTTGGTCCTGTCGTTGAATTGCTGGCAGAACTGGGGCGCGGAAACGCCGTGGGGACCGAGCGCCGGTCCTACGGGCGGCGCGGGAGTCGCCTTCCCCGCCGGGCACTGCAACTTAACGATCGCAGTTACCTTCTTCTTGGCCATGTGCCTTCTCCTTTCGTGGTATACCCGGCTCCATATAGGAACCAGGATAGCGTTCGCGCTCTATCGCCTCGCTTTCAAGCGCAGATCGCCTTTGGCGATCTGCGCGCGAATCGCGAAGCGATTCGCGAACTCCCATCATTGGAGTCAAAACCCCTATGAGAAGCGCTGCGGAGGGCCCTTGCCCACCCAGCGCCGCCTTACAATGATCGCCGCCGCGCCGGGGGTCGGTTACCTCCCTGGCGGCTCCGGCGATCCCGATGCCCCGAGGGCACGGAGATCGCCGCTATGCGGGTGCCCGTTCCGACCGAAACGCTGGGAACGGCCCCGGAACTACGCTCGGACCCCGACAGAGTCCTCGCCTCGTTCCTCGAAATACTGCCTAGACTTTCTCCACTTGAAGCATGTCGACCTCGACGGGCGTCGCGCGCCCGAAGATCCCGACCATTACCTTAAGCTTAGCCTTCTCGAGGATGACCTCCTCGATCGAGCCCGTGAAGGACTCGAAGGGGCCGTCAATGATCTTGACCTGCTCGCCAGGAGAGAAGGTCTGGCGAGTGCGAGCCCCTCGGTCGCCCTTGATCTCGCCGGAGCGCTGAAGGACGCCGCGCGCCTCCTCGGCGCTGATCGGCTGGGGCTTGTGGTGCTGGGTGGCGCCGACGAAGCCGGTCACTCCGGTGATCTTGCGGATGCCGGAGCAGGTGGCCTTCCAGTCCTCCTGGGGGAGATCCATCTCGACGAGGATGTAGCCCGGGAGGATCTTGCGTGAGGACGAGCGCTTCTTTCCGTCCTTGACGTCGACGACTTCCTCGCTCGGCACCTTGATGTCGGTGACGATGTCGCGGGAAAGATCATTGTTGTCGATCATCATGCGGATCGTGCGCTCGATCTTGTTCTCATATCCGGAATAGACGTGGAGAACGTACCAGGCCTTAGCCATGCTGTCGACCTCGCGTTCCCTAGCGGAAGATGACGTCGATGCCGACGACGAGCAGATAATCGATGAAACCGAGCACGGCGGCCATGATGACGGTGGAGACGAGGACTACCTTGGTGGAGGCGATCACGTCCTCCCTCGTCGGCCAAACGACCTTGCGAAGCTCGGCGTAACTGTCCTTGAAGAACTGGACTATCTTCTTCATGAGCGACTCCTTATACGCCGCGAACGGGACCGAACGCCCCGTCAGCCTCGATTTTTTACGTCAGGACAGGCCAGGAAGGATTCGAACCCTCAACATCCGGTTTTGGAGACCGGCGCTCTACCATTAGAGCTACTGGCCTTCGCGAAGCAAAAGGGACTTGCGCCAATCCCTTTTGCTTCGCGCGCGATTTTCGCATTGCGAAAATCGCGTACGCTGTATTATTTCGCCAATAAGCGACGAAACTCAGTTTTTATTATCGCATCGACCTGACAGCGACAGGCCCCAAGTTTACTTTACCTTGGTCTCTTTGTGGAGAGTGTGCTTGCGATCCCACTTGCAGTACTTCATAAGCTCGAGCTTCTCGGTCTGCGTCTTGCGATTCTTCGTGGTGGTGTAATTTCGGCGCTTGCACTCGGAGCATGCAAGGGCGATAATTTCGACGTTCTGTTTCTTAGCAGCCATACCAGATCCTTTCGGCGAGGCGCGGCAACGCCATTGCCTATATAGAATTGCTCGCCTAGGGCGGTCAGTTGTTTACTTGCTATCCAGGTCCATGATCCATGGACCGACAGCCCTCGAACGGAATCGAACCGTTGACCTTATCCTTACCATGGATATGCTCTGCCAACTGAGCTACAAGGGCAAACCGCGAAGCCTCGGAAACATACCATTCGAGCTATGCTTTGTCAAGCTCCGCGGAAGTCGGAGCTCTGTCGGGCACGAGAATTGCTACGAACCCGAGGCTGTCCGACGACGAGAAAAGCGGGATATCAGCGATGCGGCGACCTCGTCCTTCGTCAGGAGGAGAAGGCCGATACCAACGATGGCGAATACCAGGGTTTCCAGGACGAGAGGAATGCCCGCCGCCACGAACCTCGAGCTCGAGTAAGCGAAGCGCCCCACAAAGAGAGGCCTAAGGAAGTACAGGGGCAGGGCTGCCGCGAGCGAGAAGGCCAGGATCCGGGCGAAATAGCGCCCCGTCACGCCGAGGGCGGCGGCGAGCCCGGGCAAGCCGCTGCGCCCCAGGGCGATCACCAAGTAGCAGGTATTGATGGCGCTCGAGATGGATAGGGCGAGGGCTATGCCAGGCCCGCGGAAGGGTCCGACGAAGGCAAAGGCCAGGGCGATATTCGCTCCGAAGGAGACGAGGCCTGCCCAGGTGGGAGTCTTGGCGTCGGAGCGCGCGTAGAAGGCCGGGGCGATGACTCGGTTGAGGGCGATGAAGGCCATGCCCATCATATGGAAGAAGAAGACCGCGGTGGTGAGCTTGACGGAGGCTTCGTCGAAGGCCCTCGCCTTGAAGAGGAGCACGATGATCTCCCGGCCGGCGATCATCGAGAAGATGGCCACGGGCAGGGTGACGAGGACGATCGTGCGCAAGACCCGGCCTAGGGCGGCCGCGTAGGCGGGCCAGTCGGCGTCTCGCGCGGCGGCGGTCAGGCGAGGCAGGAGGACTGTCCCCGCGGAGACCGCGAAGACCCCGAGGATCAGCTCCTGGAGCCGGATCGAGTATTGGATGCCGGCGGCGGCGCCGACGCTCGAGGCCAGCGACGTGCAGACGAGGTCGTTGAGCTGATAGGCCGCCATCCCGAGGATGGTCGGCGCGATGAGCGCCAAGACCCTGCGCATGCCGGGGTCGCGGAAGGCCCGGCCAAGGCCGATGAAGCCGAAGCGGAAGCCGGCTCGGAGCACGGCGGGCAGCTGGCAGAGGGCTTGGGCGAGTCCTCCCGCGATGACGCCAATCGCCATGGCCCGCGCCGGATTCTCCGTCCAGCCGCCGATGAGGAAGGGCACGGCGATGAAGAAGGCGTTGAAGAGGATGGGACCGATGCCCGACGGAGTGAATACGCCTATCGTGTTCAGGATGCCCTGAAGGAGGGCGGCGAAGGAGACGAGGGCGAGGAAGGGGAACATCATCCTCGTAAGCACGATGGTCTCGCCACGGTCCGTGCTGAAGAGGGAGGCGAGGAGGGGCGTGCAGGCGATGCCGAGGGCGACAGTGGCGACGACGAGGATCGTGAGCACGGTGAAGGTAGCCGAGAGGAACTCCCTCGTCCGCTTCTCGTCCTTCCCCGCGAGGATGCCCGAGAAGGTAGGGATGAACGCGACCGTGATCGAGCCCTCGGCGAATAGGCGCCTGAGGAAATTCGGGATCATGAAGGACACGGTGAAGGCCTCGGCGAGGGCGCCCGTGCCCATGAAGGCCGCCTTGGTCATCTCGCGGACGAGGCCGAGGACGCGCGAGGCCATCGTGAGAAGGGAGAGCTTCCCGCCGTCGCGCAGCATGCGGCCCTCGGCCTTTACTTCGGCCTCGCCGCCGGCCGCGAAGGGCGGCGATTCGTCGGACATGCGGCGAGGATACGGGGAAAAGACCATGCGAGGCAATGGGAGAATGGTGTTACGAACGTCGGGCCATCGACAGCGCCCCCTTGCGGCCCGAGCCGCGAGCGAGCATCCTGGATCTCATGACCGGCCAAGCCTATGCGACGCTCGATTCGATCCGCGGCGAATTCCGCGGCCTGGTAAAGAAATGGAACGACGCAAACCCCTACCTCCTCGAGGCCGAGGAGCGCGTCCGCGAGAAGATGGGCTACGACGATTACCGCGTCGAAACGCCCATCGTCTACAACCGCGCCCTCGACGGCATCATGCCGAGCGACGACATCAAGCTCATCGTCGTCGCCGACAACCCAGGCAAGAAGGAACAGCTCGCGATCAACAACCGCTACCTCGTGGGGCAGTCGGGGAAGCTGGCCGAGGGCTGGATGCGACGGGAGCTCGGCGTCGACTTCCGCAAGGAGGTCGTCATCCTCAACAAGACGCCGGTGCATACTCCCAAGACGGCCGAGCTCGCCCTGCTCCGCAAGAGCGCGGGCATCAAGTCGGATCGGCTGGAGGCCCTCCTCGCCGGCAGCCAGTCCGCGATGGCCGACCTGGCCTGGCGCCTGTACCTCGCCCTTCGCGAAGGCGGGACCTCGATGTGGATCTCGGGCCTAGGCGAGCTGCGCAAGGGCGGCCTCTTCGAGATCTACCGCGACGAGCTCGCCCGGCGCCTCGCGAAGGCCTCGCCCGAGGAGCGCGCCGGGGTCTGGGCCTTCAACCACTTCTCGATGAACCAATTCGCGATAGAGGTGAAGAAGAAGGCCCGCCCCGGACGTCCCCTGGCCGGGGAGCTCGCCCGGATCGGCGGCGAGAACCGCGGGCGGGTCTTCGGGATATAGCGATCGGCGACTCACTCGACTCAGTAGTTCACCACCCAGTAGCTCTTCCGCGAGCTCGCGTCCTTGCAGGGATAAACGAAGAGCCCGGAGGAATAGGCGTAGAGCGGACTATCGGAGGATCCGGATCAGGAAGCGGCCAAGGCGCAGGCCGCCAGGATGGCTAGAACGACGAGGGAACGCGACCGCGAAGGCGCACGTTCGGAAAACGATCGCCGCGTCCAGCGCGGCCTTTAGAGCCGCAGTAGCAGGTCCCCGCCCTCCCCCTCTGGCGAGAAGCCCCGCGTCTCGTAAAGGCGGCGGCTTTCAGGCGTCGGCTGGAGGCGGATATCGGATGCGCCCAGGGATCGCGCCTCCTCGAGCTCGAGCTCGAGGAGGGCGCTTGCCAGGCCCCTGCGGCGGCGCTCGGGGACCGTGTACATGTTGCAGAGGAGAGCCTCGCCTGGCCCGAGGCCGAGCTCGACCCGCGCCTCGGGATCGGCCGGGAAGGCCAGGCCGCTCGTTGCGACCATCCTGCCGCCCTCCTCGAAGACCCAGGCGACGAGGTCTCCGGAGCCGAGGTCGCGGGCGAAGAGCCCGGCCAGCTCGCGCCGCCACTCCTCCTCGTCGGGCAGGCCGCCGTCCTTCACGATGCGCATGAACTCGATCCTGAGGTCGACCAGCGCGGCCGCGTCGGCCGCGGTCGCGCGGCGGGGCGGGCCGGGGACGGCCCCGCGCATCCCCATCCTAGCGTCCCTTCGACTTGGCCTTGAGGAAGATCTGCTTGCCCTGGTCGTTGGGGCTCGCGCGCTCGTCGACGTCGAAGAGCCCCGAGGCCTTGATGAGGTCGCCGAGCTTGCGGTAGCCGTAGTTGCGCGGGTCGAACTCGGGCTGCCTGTTCATGATGTAGGTGCCGACCGCGCCGAGGTAGGCGTAGCCGAACTCGTCGGCGGCGTCCTCGACCGCGGCCCGCATCATGTTGGCCGCCTTGCGGTCGAGCTTGATGTCCGCCGCCGCCTTCGGGGCCGGCTCGCGGCCGCCGGAGCTCTCGCGCTCCTCCTCGCTCTCGCGCAAGATCTCGGTGTAGATGAACTTGTCGCAGGCGGCCACGAAGGGCTTCGGCGTCTTGCGCTGGCCGAAGCCGATCACCATCTTGCCGTCCTCGCGCAGGCGCATCGCGATCCGCGTGAAATCGGAGTCGCTCGAGACGATGCAGAAGCCGTTGAGGTTCTCCGTGTACAGGAGGTCCATCGCGTCGATGATCATCGCGCTGTCGGTCGAGTTCTTGCCGGTTGTGTACGAGAACTGCTGCACGGGCTGGATGGCGAACTCGAGGAGCTTGTCCTTCCACGAGCGGAGGTTGGTGCTGGTCCAATCGCCGTAGATGCGCTTGACGCTCGCCACTCCGTACTTGGCCACCTCGGCGAGGAGGCCCTCGATGATGGAGGCCTGGGTGTTGTCGGCGTCGACGAGCACGGCCAGCTTGAGCTGTTCCTGGTAGCCGGATTCCGGGTCGTCTTTCTTCACTTGTCTCATCTGTCTCATTGTTCTTCTCCGAATAAGGATGCGCGCAGCCTCCGCACCGTGCTGACGGAGCCGAGGGGTACGCGGGCGGGGCCGCCCGTTCCGAGGTCTTCGGCCTCGAGGACCAGCCCCTTGTCGTTCTTCTCGAGTCGGACCGGCCTGAGGAGGGCCCTGACCGGCTCCGCGCCGGGGAGCCTATAGAGCACCTCGAGCCTATCGCCCGAGGAGCGGAGGGCGCGCTCGACGACGCGCACCTTCCCTAGGTAGTCGAGGCCGCCCGCCTCCAGCCTCTCCGGGTGCGGGTCGGATTGGGCGATCTGCCGCTCGGTGAGGACGAGACGGCGCTCGATGCGGTCGGCCAGCTCGCGGCGCTGTTCCTCGGGCCGGCCGGACGAGGCTAGGCAGGCGCGCAGCTCGGCGAGCCGCGCCTCGGGGTCGAGGCGCGGGCCGGGCCGGCCGGCCGATCCCGCTTCGATGGCGTCGCTCAAGGCGGCGATCCGCGCGCGGGCCTCCGGCCCCTCGCCGCCGCGGGGGGCGTCGCCTCGGGCGGAGCCCTCCCCCGCGCCGGCGGCCTGCGCGATCGGCGGCGGATCGAGGCCGGCCGCGGCCAAGGCTGCGGCGGCCTCCTCAGCGGTGGAGGCCGAGAGGAAGTAGACGCCGGGTGCGAGCTTCTCGGCCACGATCCTCCCCAGGGCGGCCGATCGCTCGATCACCGGCCTCTGCCGTTCGTCGGCGGCGAGGACGAAGCCCCGGTACAGGCGGAGCGAGCGGAACTCCTCCTCCCAGGCCGCAAGCGAGAACGCGAAGCTCTGGGGCAGGGGCATGCCCGACATGGCCTCGAAGCGCTCGCGAATTCCGGCCGCCCCGAGCCCCGCGGCGAAGGCGCGGCGCACCGTGTCGCGCTCGACGTCGAAGCTCCAGGCAGTCCCTATCGAGGAAGGCCGGGCCGCGAGCCCCACGAAGAGCCTGTCCTCGAGGCTCGCCTCGGGCATGAGATGGAGGGCATGCGCCCCCTCCACGACGAGGCTCGGCCCATCGCGTTCGGCGGGGGAATCCTCGGCGGCGGGCGCGGCGAGGGCGACTCCTCCCTCGGACTCGGCCAGCAGGCCAAGGGACTCGAGGCAGGGGAGGACGAGCGCCGGATCCGCCTCGAGCCGCGCGCGGCTCGCCGCGATCCTAAGCCAGCGCGCGAGGCCGGGGCGGGAAAGCGAGAGTCCGCGCGGCAAAGCCTCGAAGGCCCCGGACGCCACGTTCGCGAGGATTCGCGCCTTGCCTTCATCGGCGCGCGCTTCCTCCGCGGCCTGGTCGGGCCCGACGGCGAGGCAGGCCGCCAAGTAGAAAGGAAGGCGCCCGCCCCATTCCCCCAGCATCCGCGCGAAAGCCTCGCGATCGGGGACGCGCTCGTCGTCGGCGCCCGAGGCGAGCGCCCCCGAGACCGTGAGGGCCCGGGCCAGGGTGCCCAGCCTATCGCCCCCGGCGGCTGCGAGCTCGGGGAACAGGGAAGCCGCCCGCTCGGCGGCCCGCTTCGTGAGCCCCCCGCTCTTCCGCGTGGACGTGGGCGAATGGAACAGGAACGAGAAGAGGGCGATGGCGGCCTTCGCGTCGGCGGCGGCGCCCGGAGACGCGGGGATCGGCTTCGCCGCCTCGAAGAGCGACACCGGATCGAGGGCGATCGCCCGCAGCTCCTCCTCGAGGAGCGGATTGACCGCGACGAGGCGGCGCCCGCCGACTTGGTAGCGGAAGAGGAGGAGCCGGTCGAGGAGGTTGGATATCCGCACGCCGAGCTCGAAGAGGGGCAGCTCGCCGACGAAGAGCTCCTTCAGGGCCTGCTCCGGCACGGGACCCATGAGGAGGGAGGAGCCGATGATCTTGAGGTCGAGGCGGTCGAGGAGGGCGAGGAGGGAGTCCCTCGTCTCGGCGCGGCGCAGGAAGGCCTCGAGCTTGGAGACGAGGTCGCGCTTGTCGTAGGGCGTCTTGACGGGCCCTATGTAATTCCGCACGGCCCCGAGCAGGGCCTCGGATCCCGAGGTGAGGAGGGCGTCGGACCAATCGGCCGCGCTGGGGCGGGGCGGGGGGCTGTCGGTCATTCCCAAGCCTCGATGAGGTAGCGGTAGCCCTGCTCGGTGAGGAACTTACGCCGGTTGGCCGCGAAATCCTCCTCGACGGTGAAGCGGGAGACGAGGGAATAGAAATAGGAATTGCGCGCCTTGGGCCTCAAGATCCGCCCGAGGCGCTGGGCCTCCTCCTGCCGCGAGCCGAAGGAGCCCGAAACCTGGATGGCGACGGAGGCGTCGGGCAGGTCGATGGCGAAATTCGCGACCTTGGAGACGACAATGACCCGGACCCGGCCGGCTTTGAAGTCGGAGTAGATCCGCTCGCGCTCGGGATTGGGGGTGCGTCCGGTGATGAGGGGCGCGCCCAGCTCCTTGGCGAGGCGCCCGAGCTGGTCGAGGAACTGGCCGATCACGAGTATGGGATCGTCGGGATGGTTCTCGACGAGCTCCCGCGTCGCTTGGTACTTCGCCGTGTTCTCGGCGGCCAGGCGGTGCTTGTCCCGGGGTTCGGCCACCGCGTAGCGCAGGTGCTCGTCCTCGGGGAGGGGCACGCGGATCTCGCGGCAATAGGCCTCGGCGATGAAGCCGCGGCGCTCGAGGTCCTTCCAGGGCACGTCGTAGCGCTTGGGGCCGATCAGGCTGAAGACATCCTCCTCGCGGCCGTCCTCGCGCACCAGGGTCGCCGTGAGGCCGAGGCGGCGCACGGCCTGGATCTCGGCGACGACGCGGAAGACCGGCGCGGGGAGGAGATGGACCTCGTCGTAGATGATGAGTCCCCACTTCTCCCTGCGGAAAAGGTCGAAGTGCGGGAAGTCCGACTCCTTGTCCGGCCTCCAGGTGAGGATCTGGTAGGTGGCGATCGTGACCGGCTTCACGGTCTTCTCGGCGCCGGTGTACTCGCCGATCGAGTCGGGCGGGAGCTCGGTCTTGTCCGCGAGCTCGTCCATCCATTGGTGGACCGCCGCGATGTTGGTCGTGATGATGAGGGTCTTGCGCCCGATGGCAGCCATCGCCGCCATGCCGACGATGGTCTTGCCCGCGCCGCAGGGCATCACCACGACGCCGTAGCCGGATCCGGGCAGGAAGTCGCCGACGAAGGCGCCGAGGGCGTCGTTCTGGTAGCTCCGCATGCCGAAGGGGCCGCCGGAGGCGCGGGTCGAGCGGAGCTTCACCTCGAGGGGATCGCCGGGAGCGAGGGGAGCCTCGTCCTTGACCGGCCAACCGAGCTTGAGGAGCTCGCGCTTGACCGTACCCCGCTCGGTCAGGCGGATCTCGAAGCCGCCGCGCGTGGGTATGAGCCATTTCTGGAGCTTCTTGGACGATCCGAGCTCGCGCTCGACATCGGCGTCGGCGCAGGTGAGGAGGAGGCAGGAGGGGAGCGCGGCCGGCTCGGACGAGCCTTCCCCCTGGGGGACGGGGCCCGCCTCGGCCGGCAGTTCCTTGAGGACAAGGCGCCCGAAGCGAGACATCGTGTCGCGGACGATGAAGGAGACGTCGCGAGGGACTTCGTAGCGGCTGAAGCGCTCGAGGGCCTGCTCGACGTCGTCGGGGGAAAGCCCCGCGCTCGCGGCGTTCCATAGGGAGAGGGGGGACATCCGATAGGTATGGAGGTGCTCGGGGCTCTTTTCCAGGGCCGCGAAGGCGCCGATCGCGGCCCTCCCCGCCTCGAAGCCCGGGTCGTGGACGTCGAGGAGGAGGGAGAGATCGCTCTGCACGATGAGAGGCTTACCTTCGGCCATAATCGGACTAGCATACCGTGAATGAGCAACGGAAGCCAAGGCGCGCGCGTCGGGTTTTCGAGACCGCGCGGCGTTGTCCGCCGCCGGGTATCGGGGCTACAATAGGCCGGTGAGGGAAAAAGGAGACAACTCGGCCTTTCCGCGCTTCGCCGTGGCGGGCGTGGTGATTCCTGGCATCGTCATCTATGTCCTCTTTTCGACTCTCTTCGGCTTTTTCTTCGTCTTCTCCGAGGAGATCCAGAAGGAGATCCGGCAGACTAGGAGCATAGTCATTGATTTCAGCGAAAGCCGCGTGGCGCCGCTGACGATCGGCGGTCAAGGGCCCGCGGTCGCGTACGGGCCGACCCTGGCCCAACGCTCCAAGGACCGCTTGGCCATAAGCCTCTACGATCTCGCGGCGATGGTACTCGGGCTCGGCGCGGCCGGGCTCTACCATCGGCCGCTTATCTCCTATTTCCGCGCGAAACGGCGGGGCCAAAGCCCCGAGGAACGGACGATCCGCTCGGCGAAGGCTAGGATATGGGCTTCGCCCGCCGTGTTGGCGGCGGCGACGGCGGTGCCCATCGTCGCCGAGCTCGGAGTCAGGGTCGTCACCCAGGGTCCGGGCCGCGGCGAGACCGCCATGCTCCCCATCGAGGTCGCCGTCCTCGCCCTCTCGACCATCTTCACCTACCTTTGGCAAAGGCATCGCGTGCAGTCCCGCTACCTCACCTGCGTCTTCTCTCCCGACGAGCTCGCGACCAGCATGCCCCGGGGCCACAGCCTGCCCGTGCGCAAGAACCTCCTCATCGTCATGACCATCGCCACAGCCCTGCCGGTGGCCGTCGTCGTCCTCTTCCTCGCCTCGGGCATCAAGCCGATCGGCACCTTCGCGAGCTTAAGCGACGACAACCGAAGGCTGCTCTTCGGCGACTCGAGCTCCTCCCTGCCCTCGCTCAGCCTCGGGGGCCCCGAGGATCGGCACGCGAAGGGGATCAGCCTCGACGAGGTCCAGGTGCCCATGATCGCGCCCCTCGACACGATCCGCATCGCCATCGGCCTCGCCATAGGCCTCGCGGTGGTGCTCTGCTACGTCTTCTTCATCACGCGCTGGACCTCGGCCGACCTGTCGAAGCCCATAGAGGAGCTGCGAGCCAACATGCGAAAGGCCGAGGCGGGCGACCTCGACGCCATGACGCCGGCGACCGCATCCAACGAGTTAGGCGAACTTACTATCGGATTCAACGCGATGCTGAGGGGCATAGCCGAGCGTGGGCGGATCAAGGAGCTCTTCGGCCAGTACCTGAGCAAGGAGATATCCGAGGCCATACTCGACGGCCGGGTGACGCTGGACGGCGCCCGCTACGTGGCGACGATCATGTTCACGGACATACGCGGCTTCACCGCGATGTCGGAGCGCCTCGAGCCCGAGGAGGTCTTCGCCTTCCTCAACGACTACCTGGGCCGCATGATCGAGGTCATCGCGGCGAGGGGCGGCTTCATCGACAAGTTCCTGGGCGACGGCATACTCGCCGTCTTCGGCCTCCCTGTCGCGAGCGAGACCCATGCCGACGACGCCTTCGCCGCGGCGATGGATATGCGCGTCGCGCTCGCCGGGCTCAACGCCGAGCGGGCCGCCTCCGGCCGCGATCCGGTGCGCATCGGCATCGGAATGCACACGGGCGAGCTCATCGCCGGCAACGTCGGGTCCTCGAAGAAGCTCCAGTTCACCGTGATAGGAGACACCGTCAACCTTGCCTCGCGACTCGAGGGCCTGAACAAGGACTTCGGCTCCTTCCTCCTGCTCACCGAGGCGACCTACTCGAGGTTGGGGCCGGCGGCGCGCGAGGCTCCCCTCGAGCGCCTTCCCGCCCAGGAAGTGCGCGGGAAGCTCGAGCCCGTCGACCTGTACCGCCTCGCGGGCGGGGCCTAGGGCCTGCGATGGCAGCCGAAAACGCGCCCCGCAACCGCAGCGTCCGGCTGGGAGAGGCCGACCGCCTGCGCCTCGCGGCCCCGCTCGCCCGCGCGGAAGCCCTCGGCTCCTCCACCGGCCCCCTGGATCCAGGCTCGCTCGAGGGCCTCGTCGCCCAGGGTGACGCCCTCGCCTTCCTGCGGAGGCTCCCCGCGGCTTCCGTGGACCTCCTCGTCGCCGACCCGCCCTACAACATCGACAAGGACTTCGGCCTCGCGCGGGGCCTCAGCATGGGCGAGGCCGAGTACGAGGGCTACACCCGGGCCTGGCTCGGCGCGGCCCTCCCCTCGCTCAAGGCCGGCGCCAGCGTCTACGTCTGCTGCGACTGGCGCTGCTCCGGGAGCGTCGAGCGCGCCCTCTCGAGCTCGCTCAAGATCAGAAATCGCATAACCTGGGAACGGGAGAAGGGAAGGGCCGCCGCCCGCAACTGGAAAGGCTCGCACGAGGACATCTGGTTCGCGACCGTATCCGACGATTACCGCTTCGACGCCGAGGCGGTCCGGCTGCGCCGGAAGGTCCGCGCGCCCTACCGCGACGACTCGGGGGAGCCCAAGGACTGGGTCGAGGCCCCGGGCGGCCGCTACCGCGACACGGCCGCCTCCAACCTCTGGACCGACCTCTCGGTGCCCTTCTGGTCCATGCCCGAGAACACGAGCCATCCCACGCAGAAGCCCGAGAAGCTCGTCGCCAAGCTCATCCTCGCCTCATCCCGCCCGGGGGACCTCGTCCTCGACCCCTTCCTCGGCTCCGGCACTACCGCCGTCGTCGCCAAGAAGCTCGGGCGGCGCTTCGTCGGCGTCGAGATGGACCCCGAGCATTGCCTCGCGGCCCTGCGCAGGCTCGAGCTCGCCAACGAGGACGCGCGGATCCAAGGCTACGAGGATGGCCTGTTCTGGGAGCGCAACTCGCGCCCGCGCGAGGGCCGGCCTTAGGCGCCGGGCTTCAGCACGAGGAGTATGGGCAGGTGGTCCGAGTAGCCGCTCGAGCCGGCCCAGGCCTTGGGGTTCCCCTCGCCGTCCATCAGGAAGGCCGCCGTCGCGGCGGCGAAGCGCTCGAAGCAAAGGCCTTGGCCGTCCAGCAGCCCGGGGCTGATGAGGAAGCCGTCGAGGCGCTGTCGGTCGCCTCGATAGGAATAGCTGTAGCCGCCGGACTCGGCCCAGGGGCTGAAGAGGACGCATTCCCCGCCCTCGGGCCCGCCCGCCCTCGCGCCCGAGGGATCCGAGGCGACGAGAAGCCAATCCTCCAGCCCTGTCGAGGACGCGGAATCGGCCGCATCCGCCGGCATGAAGGCGGTCGGGTAGGCGCGCCCGACCCGCAGGTACTCGTCGGGACTCTCGTTGAAGTCGCCGCAGACGACGATATCCGCGAGCGGATCGGCGGCCAGCCTCGCCTGGACCCGGTCGCGCACCAGGGCGGCGGTCGCCCGGCGAGCCTCCTCGGTCGCGTCGGCGCCCCCTAGCTTGGACTTCCAGTGGCAGGCCAGGACGACGAGGTGCCGGCCGCCGCCCGAATCGAGCTCCAGCTCCAGGATGTCGCGGCCGGCCCGGCCTTCGGGGGTCGTGGCCGAGTGGCAACTGGAGGCGAGTATCGGGAGCCGCGACAGGGCGCAGACCGAGAAGGGGCCGCCCTCCGCGGGGGCGATCGCGGCGTAGCGGTAGCAAGCTGGCCGGAGCGGGCCTGAACGGAGGGCCTCCAGCACCCGGCCGTTCTCGATCTCCTCGAGGCAGAGGAGGTCGGGGCCGCGATCGCCGTCGCCCGCCGCCGCGAGGACGGCGGCCGCGACGTTGGCGAGCCGAGCCTTGTAGCGCGCCTCGTCCCAGCTGCCCTTGGCGACCGAGAATTCGCGGAATTCCGTGCCGTCGTCGATTTCGTCGAACAGGCTCTTCACGTTGTAGGCGACGATGGACAGCGAGCCCGAGGAAGCGGCCGAGGCCGGGTCGGCGCAGCGGGACGCGGACAGGACGACGAAGGACAGTAGAGAGAGGGCGACCATGGAGGAAGGGCGCACGGAGCCTCCTTGGAGGGCCCCGGGCCTATCGGGCCTAGAGGAGCCGCTCGGAGACTATACGCGCCGCGAGCTCGGCCTCCGATTGAGGATCGGAGCCGATACTGGAGAAATTCTCGCTCGTGATCGCCTCGTAGGCCTGGATGTAGCGCCAGGCGGTCTCGGCCCTGACCGAATCGGGGATTTCCGGGACGGGGCCCTCACCGGCGAAGCCGCGCTCGGCTAGCCAGCGGCGGAAGGGCTCCTTGTCGAGCTCGCGCTGGTCGGCGCCCTCGAAGAAGAGACGCTCGTAGCTATCCGCCCACCAATAGCGGCTCGAGTCGGGGCTGTGGAGCTCGTCGGCGAGCACGAGCCTGCCGCCCTCGACCCCGAACTCGTATTTCGTGTCCACGAGGATGAGACCCGATTCGGCCGCGATGGCCTGGCCGCGGCGGAAGAGGGCCAGGGCCGCCTTCTCGACCTCGCGCCAAAGCTCGGCGTCCACGAGGCCCGAGGAGACGATCTCGGCCCCGGAGACGGGCCTGTCGTGACCGCCGTCTTCCTTCGTGCTCGGCGTGATGATGGGCACGGGGAAGCGCTCGTTGCGCGCCAGGCCCGCCGGCAGCGCTATGCCGGAGACGGCGAGGCCCGCGCGGTAGTCCCGCCAGGCCGAGCCCGCGAGGTAGCCACGCACGACGACCTCGACCGGCAGCATCCGGGCCTTGCGTACCAGGGTGGCCCTGCCGAGCCCGAGGGAGGCCGGGCCGCCGCCGGGCAGCAGGTGGTTCGGCAGGATGTCCGAGCAGCGCTCGAACCACCAGGCGGACACGCGGGAGAGCACCTCGCCCTTGAAGGGCACGGTGGAGAGGACCTTGTCGAAGGCCGAGATGCGATCGCTCGCGACGAGAAGCAGGGCGTCGCGGCCGCTCACGACGTCTCGGACCTTGCCCCGATAGACGGGCAGGCCGCGGGCCGAGGCCTCGGGCAGGCTCGCGAAGACCCCGCCCAGGGCCGAGGCGACTTCGGTCCTCGTCATGCTCCTAGTTCCGCCCTCGTGGCCGTGACGCGCGAGATGAGGCCGTAGCTTACGGCCTCGTCGGCGTTCATCCAGAAGTCTCGGTCGGTATCCTTGCGGACACGGTCGACGGGCTGGCCCGTCTCCTCGGATATCACCTTATTGACGCGCTCGCGGGTCTTCTCGAGCTCGCGCGCGTGGATCTCGATTTCGGTCGCGACGCCGCGTATGCCCGAGAGGGGCTGGTGGATGAGGTAGTGCGAATTGGGGAGGCCGAGCCTCCGTTCCTTGGGCACTGCGAGAAGGACGAGGGCGGCCGCGCTCGCCACGAGGCCCATGCCTACGATGCGCACGGGCACGGAGACGAAGCGGATCATGTCGAAGATCGCGTAGCCCGCGTCGACGTCGCCGCCTGGCGAGTCGATGAGGACGGTCACGGCCTCCTGGCCCAGGCTCTCGAGGAGGAGGAGCTGGCGGATGAAGCGCTCGCTCGACTCCTTGTTGATCTCGCCCGAGAGGAGGATGGTCCTCGTCTTGAGGAAGCGCTCGGCTAAGGCTTCTTCGGGGCGGGCCGGCGGGGTCGCGGGCTCGTCGTCGTCCTCGCCGTCGAGGCGGGGGCGGATATTCTCGATGTTCATGGCTGCTCCTTGGCAGTAATGTACCAAAATTTCGCCGTATCGGCTTCGAGGTAAATATACACCGGGCGACGGGCCCTAGGCCAGCCCGAGGGAGCGGTGGCGATTAGTCGGTGCCGACCCTGAACGAATGCATGAGGAAGCGGCGCCGCGCGCGCTCGATCCAGACGACCGCGACGGCGAGGACGAGCCTCGGCACGGTGATCCAGAACAGGGGGACCCCGATGGCCAGGAAGAGGACGGTGTCCTCCAGGAGGGAGTGGCAGACCCCCGCATGGTGGTTGAAGAGATCGGCCTCCTGGGGCTTCATGCGCCCGTCGGAGATCTGCGACTCGACTATGCCCGCCCCGTAGGAATAGCCGACGATGTTGATGACGATCCAAAGGAAGCTCGCCTCGCGCGGCAGCCCGAAGGCGCGCATGAAGGGCGCGAAGGCCCGCGAGAGGAGGGCCATGACCTTGAATTCCTCGAGGACCCGCTGGACGACCATCACCGAGAGGACGATGACCACGATTTTCAGCGCGAGCTTGGCCGTGGAGATGCCCCAGGCGGCGAGCATGCCCCCGAAAGCCGGCCTCGCCCCCGCGCCCGCAGAGGAAAAGGGGATGGCCGAAAGGGCGTCGGGAAGGAGGAGATTGAAGGCGAAGGCGGCGACGAAGGCCGCGATCAGGCGCAGGAGGACCATCTTGGCGCCCGAGGAGCCGGTCTTCTTCATCACTGCCGTCTCGACGATGAGGTTATGCGCCGTCAGGCACATGATGGCTAGGATCGTGATCGACCGCATGTCCAGCTGCATGGTGAGGGCCACGGCGATCGCGCTGTAGATATTGAGGAATACGGACGAGATGAAAACGAGCGAAGCCTCGCCGGGCAGGCCGACGAGGCCCATCAGGGGCCCCATGAAGCGGGCGATCCAGGCGAGGGCGCCGAACCAATCGAGGAGGGCTACTGCGAGGCTCACAGGAACGACGATCCGCAGCAGGAACCATATCGTTCCGATGGAGCCCTTGGCCCCGGCCCCGATAGCCCCCGCAGCGCGCGCGATCGCCGGCTTCCGCTGGTTTTCCACCATGTGCGAACGACTCTAGCCGGCATAGCCGGAGCTGTCAAGGAAGATGCCGACTAGACTTCGAGCCCGATGACCTCGACCGGCCGGCCGCCGCGAGCCTTCAGCTTCCCGGCCAGGAGCCGGGCGGCCCCCCTTGCGCGGGATTCGGAAAAGCCGTAGACCGCCCCGAGCCCGACGGCGTTCGGGAAAAAGGCGGCATCGTAGGGGTCGCGCATCGCGATGAGCCGGAATCGGGGCTGGTATTCCCCGACGAGCCTGGCCAGGCTTTCCTGGGAGGGCCGGAAATGGGCGTCGTACGAGAGGATGGCGGCTTCTCGGAACCTGCCCGGGATCGAAAGGAGGCGCGAGAGCTCGTCGGCCTGTCCGCCGCCCGGATCGGCGGACAGGCCGAGGACCTCGGCCCCCGGCAGCTCGGCCCGAAGGGCGGCCAAGGCGCGATCCGATTCGCTCGCGTCAGTGGCGCCTTCGGGCGGCAGGAAGGCTACGACGAGGAGAGCGTCAAATTTCCCCGATCCCGCGCAATCGAGGGCAAGGGAGCCTCGAAGAAGGCTGAAGCCGGCCTCGATGTCGCGCTCGGCCTTGCGGAGCAGGCCGCGGAATCGACCGCTCCGCGGCCTCGGGGCGCCGAATACGGGTTTTCGCCTTTCCGAGACCAGGCGATCGAATCGGCGGCGAGCGGTCTCGACGCGGATGGAGGGGAGCTCTCCGCCCGACGAGGCCTTGTCCAGGGCCCGGGCCGCGAGGATAGCCGACTCGTGGTCGGTGAATAGGCAGAGATCGCAGCCGGCGAGGGCGCCGAGGACGGCGGCCCGGCCCGGTTCCTCGCCGGGCCCGATATCGCCGCCTATCACGAGACCCTTGAATCCGAGCGCGTCGCGGAGCCTTCCCTCGATGACCCGCGCGCTGGACGAGGCCGGGATATGGTCGCTTTCGAGGGAGGGTACGAGGACCCGTCCCACGAAGACGGCGTCCACGCCCGTCGCCACCGCGCGGGAAAAGGGCCGCATCTCGCAGCGCTCTAGGCGCTGGGCGGGCAGGGCGATGAAGGGCATGCCTTCGTAACAGTCGCGGCAGGTGGCGCCGAGCCCCGGAAAGCGGCCGACGCAGGCGGCTACGCCCGCCTTGGCGAGGCCGCTCGCGTAGGCGGCGCCGAGGACTCCCGCGTGGCGGCCGTCCTCGCCGAAGCCGTCGAGGGCCCCGGCGGGGTCCTTCGGATCGCTCGCGAGGTCGAGACTGGGGCCCAGGACCATATCGACGCCGCATGAGGCCAGCAAGGAGCCGAGGAGGAGGCCCGAGCGCTTGGCGGCGGCCGTCGAACCGTACGAAGCGAGGCCGAGGGGGCTCGGCGCGCAAGGGAAGGGAGGCAGGCCGAAGGCGGGCGAATCGCCGCCGCCTATCGCCACGAGGACTCGGTCGGCGCCGGAGGCGGCCTCGGCCGAGGCGCGGCGCGCCGCGCCCGTAAGTAAGCTTAGCCTCTCGGGATCGGCCGCCAAGGCCCCGGGCAGGAGAAAGGCCCTGATGCCCGCGCTGGCGTAGCTCGCGAAGAGCTCGAGGGCGGAGCCTTCGGTCAGGGAGGAGGCAAGCCCCCCTACCCCGCCCATGACCATTCCCGCGGCGTGGCCGCTCCGTGGCATACTCCCTCCTTGCGCTGCTATTCTACGCTAGTATTGTCGGCAATACAAAAGAATAGGGAGAGTTCCCATCCCGCTATCGGGCTTTTTTCCCGGAGCCCCGCTTGGCCGCGTCCGAGGGATCCCTGGCCTTGACCAGGGACTTCGCCCTCGCCGCGAGCTTCTTGTCCTTCAGGATGGCGTCGACGGTCGCCGGCACGCGGTAGGACCAATTCCCGGCACCGACCGTGCCGGGCACGTTGATCCGCTCGACCTTCGGGTCCTCGGGGCGCAGGGAATCGCTCATCGCGAGGAGGTCCTGAATCGGGTAGGCGGCGAAGCGCGAGGACGAGCGGGCGATCAGCTCGAGGAGGATCTCGACATGATCGGGGTCCAGGCGGGACGGTACGGGGCCGATATCGCGGGCGAGGGAGGCTTGGGCGAAGGCCCAGACCGACTCACGCTCGGCCTCGGACTCCCACCACTCGCGCAGGGAGCTCGAGTCGTGCACGGAGGCGCAGGCGACCGAGAGCTCGGGATAGTCGGCCATGGGGACGAAGGGCTGGCCGGCCTCGGCCCAGCGCCTCGTCCAGCGGAAGACCCTGAGGCCGAGGATGCCCAGCTCCTCGAGGACGCGGGGGACGCAGTCCGGAACCGAGCCCAGGTCCTCGGCGCAGGGGAGCATGGGCACGGCCTTGGAGAGAACGCCGAGGAGGCGCCGCCCCATGTCGGCCCAGGTCGCCTCGGCCTCGGCCCGCTTGCGGGCGAAGAGGGACTCGAGCCCCGCCCGTTCACCCTCGGCAAGGGTCTGCCAGCTCGAGGACGAGCGGTAATCCCAGGTCGGCAGGAAGGAGCCCTCCTCGAATTCGAAGAGGGTCCTGTCCCTCCAGGCGCCCAGGAGGCAGTCGCGGGCGGCCGGCGAGAGCATGGGCAGGGCCTCGATGTCCCGCTCGCCCTTGATCGAGTCCTTGAAGAGGAAGAGCTCCTCGTCGCCTATCCGATCCAGGGCGACCGAGGCGGCGCCCTTGGCGGCGGACTCGCCCGCCGCCTGGACGAGGCGCCAGGTCGGCAGGTGCGGCTTCGAGAGCCAGCGTATGCGCTCGGGCCCGTAGCCCAGGGCCTCGAGCTCGTGCCGCAATATGGGCCGGTCGGGCACGAAGCGCCCGAGGGCCCCCCAATGCTCGCGGTCCGAGAGCGACCAGATCCGGAAGAAGCCGAGGACGTGGTCGATCCGATAGCAGGAGTAGTATTTATCGGCTTCCGCGAGGCGCTCGATCCAGAAGCCGTAGCCCTCGGCCTCGAGGGCGGCCCAATCGTAGATCGGGAAGCCCCAGTTCTGCCCCAGGCTCGAATACATGTCGGGTGGGGCCCCCGCGGACAGGTCCAGCCTGAAGAAGCGGCGCCTCGCCCACACGTCCGCCGAGTCCTTGTTCATGAGGATGGGGATGTCGCCCATAAGGGCGATGCCCTTCTCTGCCAGGTACTCGGCGGCGGCGCGGAATTGGCCCGTGGCCCGCATCTGCAGCCAGGCGTGGAAGCGCAGCTCGGGCCCGAGTGCCGCGTCGGCCCAGAGCGCCTCGATGTCGGCGGGGCTCGGGTCCCTGTTCGCGGGCCACTCCCACCAGGGCAGCTCGCCGTACTTGGCCTTGAGGGCGACGAAGGCGGCATAGGATTTGACCCAGGGATTGCCCTCGATCCATTTCCCCAGCTCCGCGAGCAGGGGCGTTCGGGCCTTGCCGCCCTTCGTAGAGGCGGCCCATATCTTGCGCAGCAGTTCGAGCTTGGCCGCGAGGAGGGCCTCGTGGGGCACCCGATCCTCCCCGGCGAAGCGGGCGATCAGGGCTTCGGCCTCGGCGCGGAGACTGTCGGCTGCGGCGAGCTCCGGGAGATCGCCGATGCGCAGGTAGATCGGGTGGAGGGCAAAGGCCGATAGGGCGAAGTATGGGGAGTTCTGGGCCCCGGAATCGTTGACGGGCAGGAGCTGCACGAGGTCGTAGCCCCAGGCGGCGGCCAGGTCGCCGATCCGGGCGAGGTCGGGGAATTCCCCGGAGCCCGGCGACGCGTCGCAGCGGATTGCGGAGAGGGGGACTACGATGCCGCTGAGGCGGCGGTCTTTATGGGAGAATCGCATGCGAGGAACCTCTTTGCCTAAAGTATAGTGCCGCGAAGCCCGTGGGGGAATGGCCGATCTACTTGGCGAAGAGGGTCTTGAGCGCCGCCTTTATGTCGGCGGCGCGGGACCAGGCCTCTCCCTCGCGCTGGGCGCCGGCCTCGGAACCCTGGTCCGAGTAGGCCGGGCCGATGAGGCGCGTGAAGCCGAGGGCCGTCGCCGCCTTGGCGCGGCGCCGCATCTGGCGGACCGGCCGGAGCTCGCCGGCTAAGGACAGCTCCCCCGCGAGAGCCGTGTGCGCGGGCAAGGCCTCGTCGGAGCGCGCCGAGTAGAGGGCGCAGGCCAGGGCCAGGTCTATGCCCGGCTCGCTCAGCTTCATGCCCCCGGCCACGTTGACGTAGATGTCCTGGTCCGAGAAGCGCAGCCCCGTCTGCTTCTCGAGCACCGCCGCGACGCGGCTGACCCTGCCCGCGTCGATGCGCTCGGAATAGACCCGCGTGAAGCCTGCCTTGGCGGGGACGGTGAGGGCCTGGATCTCGACGAGGAGGACCCGCGAGCCCTCGTGGACCGGTGCGACCGCCGCGCCCGCGGGCATGGCCCCGTCGCGCCGAACCAGGAAGAGCCCCGAGGGGTCGGTCACCTCCTCGAGCCCAGCCTCGCCCATGCGGAAGATCCCCACCTCCTCGGCGCTGCCGAAGCGGTTCTTTGTCGCGCGGAGGACGCGCATGTCGCCCTCGCCCTGCTCGAAGCCGAGGACCGCGTCGACGAGGTGCTCGGCGGCCTTCGGCCCCGCGATGAG
>DBTW01000001.1:0-8784 GCA_002307245.1 Spirochaetaceae bacterium UBA1306
GAGTTGACGGTCACCGTGATCGAGTCGAGGGGCACGGCGGCGATGCGCTCGACCTTGTCCCTGAGCAGGAGGCCGTTCGTGCTGAGGCAGGCGAGGAGGCGCGGCCAGCGGGACTTGGCGAGCTCGAGGGTCTCGAGGGCGTAGTCCGTCGCGAGGCTGTCCCCCGGCCCCGCGACGCCCACGACGGAGATATCCGGGCAGAGGGCCAAGGCCTTCTCGAGGATCGCCATGGCGCCAGATGGGGAGAGGACGCGGGCGGCGACGCCGGGGACATTGTCGCGTTCCTCCCCCTCGGGCCTGATGCCGCGCGCGCAGAACAGGCATCCGATGTTGCAGGCGGGGCTGACCGGCAGGTGTATCCGGCCGTATTTCAAGTGTGCCTCTCCCGAGAAGCAGGGATGCCTCTCGAGGAATCGCCTCCTGTCGCCTCCGTTTTCTCCGCTTCCACTCATAGTATCCCCTTGCTGAAGTAGCGGTCGCCGCGGTCGGGGAGTACCGTCACGATCCGGCCTTTCCCGATCCTCTTCGCGACCGTCAAGGATGCGGAAAGAGCCGCCCCCGACGAGGAGCCGGCGATCACACCCTCCCTGGCGGCGAGGAGCCTCAGAGCCCCTATGGCGTCCTCGTCGCCCACCTTCACCACCTCGTCGACGAGGGACATGTCCATGGTCCCCGGGATGAAGGAGTTGCCGATGCCCTCGATCGCGTAGCTCCCGCATTCGCCGCCGCCCATCGTCGAGCCGATGGGATCGGCGAGGACGCCCTTGATCTTGGGCAGCCGCTCCTTGAGGTAGCGGAGCGCGCCGCTGAAGGTCCCACCCGATCCCGCGCCGGCGATGAAATAGTCGATCTCGCCGCCCGAGTCTCGGAAGATCTCCGGGCCGGTCGTCTCATAGTGGATGCGCGGATTGGCCGGGTTCTCGAACTGGTCGAGGGAGACCGCGCCGGGAGTCGAGGCGATGATTTCCTTCGCCTTCTCCCGCGCCCCCGCCATGCCCGCCGGCGCGGGCGTGCGTACGATCTCCGCGCCGAGGGCATGCATGAGGGTGACCTTTTCCGCGGAGAATTTCTCGGGCACCGCGAAGATCACGCGATAGCCCCGGCCTATCGCGGCCAGGGCGACGCCGATGCCGGTATTGCCGGCCGTAGCCTCCACGATGGCTCCCCCGGGCTTCAGGGCCCCGCTCCTCTCCGCCGCCTCCAGCATGGACAGGCCGATCCGGTCCTTCACGCTGCCTCCGGGATTGAAGAGCTCGAGCTTGGCCAGGAGCGTCAAGCCCTCGGGCAGGCCGAGCTTGTTCAGCCTGAGCATGGGCGTGCCGCCGACGAGCTCCCGTATGTCGTTCACGTAGCCCATGCTCAGGCTCCCGCGCGCGAGGCGGCGAAGGCGGCCTCGAGGTCGCGGAGGATGTCGTCCGAGTCCTCGATGCCGACGGATAGCCGGAGGAGCCCGTCCGTGATTCCGAGCCGCAGCCGTATCTCCTCGGGCACGGAGGCGTGGGTCATCGTCGCGGGGTGGGTGAGGATCGACTCGACGCCGCCGAGGCTCTCGCCGAAGACGATCATCTTAACCGCGCGCGAGAAGGCTCTTACATCGTAGCCCTCCGCCAGGGCGAAGGAGAGCACGGCCCCGCCCGATCGGGCCTGGCGGGCGTTCACATCGGCCCCCGCGGCGCCGGGCAGGCCGGGGTAATAGACCCGCGCGACACCGGGATGGTCCTCGAGGCGCCTGGCCACTAGTCGGGCGTTCTCGACGTGGCGATCCATGCGCACGGAGAGGGTCTTGATGCCTCGGATGAGGAGCCAGGAGTCGAAGGGCTGGAGGATACCGCCGGTCGCGTTCTGGATGAACTTGAGCCGCTCCGCAAGCTGCGGACTCGCGACGACGGCGAGGCCCGCTATCAGGTCGCTGTGTCCGCCGAGAAACTTGGTGCCGCTGTGGACCACGATGTCGGCGCCGAGCCGGAGCGGCCTCTGGAGGTAGGGCGTCATGAAGGTGTTGTCGACGATCGAGAGGGCGCCGTGACGGCGCGCGATCGCCGAAGCCGCGGCGATGTCTGTGATCTCCATGAGGGGATTGGTCGGGCTCTCGAGGACGAGGGCCTTCACCGCCGGCGAGAAGCTCGCCTCGAGGAGGTCGAGGTCCGAGGCGTCGACGAGCTCGTAGCCGATGCCGAGCCCGGGGAAGACCCGGTCGAGGAGGCGGAAGGTGCCGCCGTATACGTTGTGCGATAGAAGCACCTTGTCGCCCGAGCCGAGGAGCATGAGGACGGCCGTTATCGCCGCGAGCCCCGAGGCGAAGGCGAAGCCGGCCGTCCCGCCCTCGAGCTCGGCCATGAGTTTCTCGAGGGCTTCCCGCGTCGGGTTGCCCGTGCGCGAGTATTCGTAGCCTCGCATCCCGCCGATGCCGTCCTGCCTGTAGGTGGAGGTCTGGTAGATGGGGACGCTCACCGCCCCCGTCCGCTCGTCGCCGTCCACGCCGCCGTGCACGAGGAGGCTCCGCATCGCGCCTTCAGCCTCCTCCCGAGGGTCTCCGTCCCGAATGGCCATCTCGTGTCTCCTCATGCTTTCCGCTGGCCGCGGTCGCCGGGCTCGAGGAGCCCGTCGGCGACCACCTTGGCCAAGACGTCCTGAATCGCGAAGTAGGGCGATTCGAAGACCCTCATCCCCTTCGAATTCAAGTACGAGGCTGCGCCGTAGCCGATGACGCTCACGAAAATCGCCTCGCAATCGCGCAGGGCCAGGAGCGTGGCGTCGAAGGAGGATTCGTCGTGGCCGCCGCCGTGGCAGGCGGAGCTGACGGTCCTCGTCTCCACGAAGGCCGACCCGCCTTCCGCGATCTCGTAGATCTCGAAGCGCTCGGCGTGTCCGAAATGGGTGTCGATCAACCGTCCGTTCGTGCTCGCGATCGCTATCCTGCGCGCCATCGGTACCTCCTCGCGAAGAAAGGCGGCGGCCGCCGCGCGGGCCCTCCCCACGGGAGGCGCTCGCGGGCGGCAGCCAGTTGTTTAAATAAATCCTATGGGCGTCGAGAACCTAATCCTAGAATGCGGGAATGACGGCTCCCTTGTACTTCTCGTTGATGAACTTGCGGACGTCCTCGCTGCGCAGGGCCTTGACGAGGGCCTGGATGGCCGGGTCGTTCACGCGGGCGGTCTTGGTCACGATGATGTTGGCGTAGGGCGAGTCCTTGCCCTCGCGGAAGAAGGCGGTGCTCGCGTCGATGCCGGCCTCGAGGACGCGGTTGGTGTTGATGACCCCGCCGTCGAAATCGGGCAGGTCCCGGACGAGCTGGCCCGCGTCGATCTCGACGAGCGTGACGGGCTTCAGGTACTTGTCGACGTCCTTGAGCGTGGCCTGGCCTACCTTGATGTCTTTCTTGAGCTTGATGAAGCCGGCCGTCTCGAGGATCTTGAGGGCGCGGTACTCGTTGGTGACGTCGTTGGGGATCTCGAAGGTCGCCGTCTTGGGCAGCTCCTTCAGGCTCTTCCACTTGCTCGAGTAGAAGCCAATGGGCTCCACGTGGATGTTGCCCGCGTTCGCGAGGTCGTAGCCCTTCTCGGCCTTGACGGACTCGAGGTAGGGGACGTGCTCGAAGTAGTTGGCGTCGTACTCGCCGTTGTCGATCGCCTCGTTGCCGTCGCGGGAGAAGTCGCTGACCGTGATCTCGAGCTTGACGCCGATCGCCGCGAGCTTGGGCTTGACGAAGTTGAGCAGCTCGGCGTGGGGGACCTGGTCGGCGAGGACCTTGACCGTCACGGGGTTCGAGGGCGAGAAGGCGGCTTTGGTATCGGCCGTCGCGATCGCCGCGGCCATGGCCAGCATGGCCGCGGCGGCCAGGACGGTCCTTGTAGTCTTGCGCATGTGTACCTCCGGTGCGTTATCTATCTCTTCGCGGGGAAGGCCCGGGCCGACGGCCCGTCGTCGATGCGGCCGCATCGACCGAGATCCCTCGCGCCTAGACCAAGTGCCTTTTCCGCTCGATGCCCCTGGCGATCGCCCCGCCCAGGGCCTGGATCGCCTGGACCATCGCGATGAGGACCAGCACGGTCGGGATGAGCACGTCCGTGCGGAAGCGGTTGTAGCCGAAGCGCACGGCCACGTCGCCGAGGCCGCCGGCGCCGAAGGAGCCCGCCAAGGCTGTCGTCCCCAGGATCGCGATCACCGTGACCGTGAAGGCGCGGACGAGCGATGGCAGGGATTCCGGCAGCAGGACCTTGAGGACGATGTCCCCATTCGACGCTCCCATCGCCTTTGCGGCCTCGAGTTTGCCCTTCGCCACCTCGCGGATGGCGCCCTCGACGAGGCGCCCGAGCATCGGGAAGCAGGAGCCGACCAGGGCGAGGATGCAGGCGTTTGCGCCGTAGGTCTTGTGCAGCACGAGCCGCGACAGCGGCAGCAGTAAGATGATCAGGATCATCGAGGGGAAGGATCGGAGGACGTTCACCACGGTCCCGAGGACGGCGTTGAAGATCGGGAGCGGCCGGATGCCGTCCTTATCGGTCACCACCAGGACGATGCCCAGGGCCAGGCCCAGCGCGAAGGTGAGGATCATGGTGACGGCGAGCATGTAGAGCGTGGTCCCGATGGCGGGCCAGATGAAGGACCATACTTCCTCGCCCGCCGAGGCCGCGAGCACTTCGCCCAGGCTGTTCGTCTTCAGGTTCATATGCTGTCGCCTCCCTGCACGGAGAATTCGCGGACGAATTCCTCTCCGATCCGGATGAACTGCCGGGCCGTCTCGCTCCTCGGGTTCATGAAGATCGAGCGCACCTCGCCCTGCTCCACGATGCGCCCATCCTCGATGACGGCCATGTGCCGGCAGGCGCACTTGACCACGTCGAGCTCGTGCGTGACGAGGATGACGGTCAGGCCGAGCCTCGAGTTGATCTCCTTGAGCAGCTGGAGGATGGAGTAGGTGGTCTGGGGATCCAGGGCCGAGGTGGCCTCGTCGCTCAGGAGCAGCTCGGGTTCGTTGGCGAGGGCCCGGGCTATCCCGACTCGCTGCTTCTGGCCGCCGGAGAGCTGGGCCGGGTGGCAGCGGCTCTTGTCCCCGAGCTCGACGAGCTCGAGGATACCGTCGACCCTCTCCTTGATCCGCTTCTTGGGGACCCCGGCGACCTCGAGGGGAAAGGCCACGTTGTCGAAGACGGTGCCGGCGTCGAAGAGGTTGAACTGCTGGAAGATGATGCCGATTTTGCGTCGCTCCTCGTTGAGGCGCCTCTTGTCGAGCGAGGCGATGTCGACGCCGTTCACGATCACCTGCCCTGCGTCCGGGCTCTCGAGCCGGTTGAGGCATCGCAGGAGGGTGGACTTGCCGGCGCCGGAGAATCCGATGACGCCGAACACGTCTCCCCTCTCCACGTCGAGGTCGATGCCCTTCAGGACCTCCACGCTCTCGCCCCTGGCGCGGAAGGTCTTCTCGAGGCCGCGGATCCTCACGAACGGTTCGGTCGCCATAGCCCTTCCTTCGCCCTACGCGTAGGTCGCGAGGACCCGGTCGTAGATGTCCTCGATGAGTCGCAAGCCCCCTCGATAGCCCAGGTAGCCGGTCGTGAGCACGAGCCGGACAGGGGAGGGGTTGGCGGCCGAGAGGAAGTCGAGGCCCTTGTCCCTCGCCAAGGACTTCTCCCAGCCCGACCCGATGAGGAGTCCCCGGCCCGGGTGCGAGGCCGCCCTCACGGCCTCCTGGGCCTTGCCCGCGTCGGGCTCGAAGCCGAGGTTGAAGCTCTTCTTGTCGGAGCTCGCCGCCAGCAGGGCGCGGATCTCTCCCTGGAAGCTCTCCGGCACGCCGTCCGTGATGAAGAGCTCCTTGGGCACGATGCCCACCTCGTGGAGGAGGAATTTGGACATGCCGAGCACGTAGGAGGAGTCGTGGAGGATCTGGGTCCAGGAGGGCAGGCCGTAGCGGAATTCCAGGAGGAAGGTGGCGAGGCTCTGGATCTCCATGTAGAAGGCCTCCTCCTCGCGGGCTATGAAGGCCTCGACGCGCGCGGGATCGAGGCCCGCGCCCCTGTCGCGCGCGAAGGCGGCCAGCTCGCGGAGGAAGCGGCTCGTCTCGTTGCCGCCGATGGGGATGTAGGGGAAGCGGAAGAAGTCCTGGCCGTACTTCTCCTTCAGGTGCAGGACTATGTCGAGGCCGTACCAGGGCGAGACGAGGACGTTGAAGCTCGCCCTCGGGATCGACTTCCATTCGGCTACGCCCTCGGACTCGGCGCCGAAGAGTATGTTGACCTTGAGGCCGACGCCCTCGAGGAGGCGCTTGAGTTCGGAGAGGTTGCCCCTCCAGAAGGGATCCTGGTAGGGGATCGAGGCGAAGACGTTGACGAGGGAGGCTGAGCTTCGCTCGTCGATTGAACTTCGATCGAGGTCGCCGACGAATTGGTCGACGATCGCGTTCACGACCGTGGAATGCGAGACGTAGTTATTCGACTTGAAGCCCGCGGTCTCCGCGTGGACGATAGGCCTGCCCCGCTCGCGGAATTCCCGCACGATCCGCGCCGTGTCGTCGCCGACGATGTCGGCCGTGCACCCGGTCAGGACCACCTGCAGGTCCGACTTGAGGACGCGGTAGCTGCCCTCGATCACCGTCCGGAGCTTCTCCTCGCCGCCGAAGACCACCTCGGATTCGCTGAAGTTGGTGCAAGGCGCGGTGGCGCCGCCCGCGTAGCCGGAGGATCGCTCGAAGAAGCCCGCCACCATCGTGCCGCAGCCCGGTCCCGAATGGAGGATGGGCAGGGCCCGGGGAATGGCGACTACCGTCTGCATGGCGCCGATGGCGCAGGTATAGCGCGCTTGCTCAATGGGCCCGCTCATCCGACCCTCCTTTCAGGAAAGCGTCGGGTTCCTGCTCGAGCCACCACGAGGTGTAGGGATTGATCGCGTGCCTCGCCAGGTTCTTCACGAATTCGTCGTTCTCGAGGACGTCGAGGATCCTCTCGCCGTAGTTCACCAGGCCCTTGTAGCCCATGCCGAAATGCTCGTCTCCGATGAGGAGGGTGGGTATGCCGAGCTTGCCTCCCCAGAGCGTCATCCCCCCGTGGCGGGCGAGGAGGAGGTCGGGCCTCTCGCGGTTGAGGACGTTCACCACCTCGTACTCCTGCTTGTTGCAGACCGAGTAGCGGGGCACGTCGCCGTAGTCGCGGACCGTGTTCTGGAGCGCGTCGGCGCTCTCGGCGCCGTTGTCGTACAGGGGATCGTGGTGGAAGATCGAGGCGCCGCCCACCACGAGCCCCAGCTCGCGGAGGACCGCGATCAGGGCGTGGCCGTGCGAGGCGCCGGCGGTCACGTGCGCCCGCTTGCCCTTGAGCAGGGCGCGGAGCTCCCCGATCCTCGGCAGGTAGCGCTCCCGCTCCTGTGCGAGGAGGACCTCGACCTCGGCTTCCTTGCCTGTCATGCGGCCGAGCTCGCGGAACCAGGCGTCCGTCTGGGCGATGCCGTAGGGCGCCGAGACCTTGATCTCGGGCACGCCGTACTCCTGCTCGAGGGCGGCCCCGTAGTACGAGCCGAGGGTCGCGCAGATCTGCACGGTCGCGATCGCCTCCGATGAATGGCCGATCTGCTCGACGGTGGAGTAGGGCGTGAGGTAGTTGGGCCGCAGGCCCAGGCGGCCGAGGAGCTCGGTAAAGATGTCCGTCCCCCAGAAATTCACGATGTTCACGAGGTCGGGCTGCTTCTTGACCGGCGGCTTGATGAGCTTGCGCGCGATGCCGTGGTAGCCGGCGTCGAAGCCCGAGGTCCAGATCCTAGAGCGGAAGCCCTCGCAGAAGATTGGGACGATCGGCACGCCGAGCTGGCTTTCGGCTTCCTCGGCCACGCCCGCGACGTCGTCGCCGATGATGCCCGAGGCGCAGGTCGTGACTATGAAGATGGCCTTGGCGCCGGTGCGGGCGTGGACCTCACGGATCGTGTCGGCCAGTATCTGGTTGCCGCCGTAGACCGTTTCGCGCTCGCCCAGGTTCGTGCTGAAGATGCGGCGCTGCGAGGGGTCGGTCAACCCGCGATGGACGCCGTTCACGAGGTAGGTGAAGGCGAATTCGTGGAAGCAGCTCGAGCAGCCGACCGGGCCGTGGCTGATGACCGCCCCGTCCTGGATGAGGATGACCGTGCAGGCGGCGTTGGAGGTGGAGCAGCCGAGGCACTGGGAGAAGGATCGGCCCCGTTCCTCCAGCCTACCCCGACGGGCGCAGCCCACGAGCTCTGAGGCGCTTCCCGTGAAGCCGGTGATGGAGCCGAGCCTGACTTCCCGTACCTGGACTTCGTTGGCCTTGAGGTTGATAGCGTTCATGCTCCCTCCTAGATGTTCGCGCGGGCGCCGCGCACTTCGCCCGACTCGATCGCCACGAGTTGGTCCGCCCAGGAGGCCGCCCAGGCCCGCAGCTCGGCCGGCTCGAGCGGGGAGGGCACGTGCGAGACCTCGTGCTCGTCGATCCTGCGCGCGAGCTCGCGGTAGACCTCCGCCTGTTCGGACTTGGGCGCCGCCTCGATGGTCGTCTTGCCGTTCAGCTCGCTCTGCGTGACCGTGAGGGATCGCGGCACGAACTCGACCACCTTGGTCTTCGTCCTCTCCACGAAGTCCTGGACGACTTTCTCCTGGAAGCTGTTGTTGATCGAGTTGGCGATGACCCCTCCCAGCAGGGCGCCCCCCGAGTTCGAGTACTTCTGGATCCCGCGGAAGAGGTTGTTCGCCGCGTAGACGGCCATGAAGTCCGAGGAGGTGACCGTGAAGACGTGCTCGGCAATGCCCTCGCGGATCGGCACGGCGAAGCCGCCGCAGACGACGTC
>DBTW01000001.1:9055-30656 GCA_002307245.1 Spirochaetaceae bacterium UBA1306
CGCCGCAGACGACGTCGCCGAGGACGTCGTAGATCACGTAGTCGAGGTCCAGCTCGTCGAAGACCCTCTGCTGCTTCAGCAGCTGGACGGCCGTCGTGATGCCGCGCCCCGCGCAGCCGACCCCCGGCGCCGGGCCGCCGGCCTCGACGCAGTAGATGCCGTTGTAGCCCCTGAAGATCGCCTCATGGGCGTCGACGCTCGGCCGGTCCCTGAGGAGCTCTAGGACCGAGGGGATGTAGCTGCCGTCGCGGAGCGTGTTGGTCGAGTCCGCCTTGGGATCGCAGCCGAACTGCATCACCTTGTAGCCCATGTCCGCCAAGGCTGCGCTCAAGTTCGATGTGGTCGTCGACTTGCCGATGCCCCCCTTCCCGTAGATCGCGAGCTGCTTTGTCTTTTTTCCCATCTCGATGTCCTCCGGATGCACTATGGGTATTCCCGCGCTTTCATGCGCGGCCGCGAAAATCGGAATTGCCCCTATCGAGGGGCGAGAGGGCGCCTCGGACATGAGGAATGGAACTGTCGGGGGCTTTTGCAGGCTGTTAAAAAGGCTCGGTTGGCCTTTCCAACATTCCGTTAGGGGGGGGGCTCTTACGCGAAGGGCGTATCGGGCCCGCGCTTCGAGCTCGACCCCTGGCTACAACAAAAGAAAGTTGGGGAGAGGCAAGCGGAGGCATCGACCCAAGTTATTTCCTTTCCGGGTAAGCTGCGTCTGCTCTGAGCCATGTCGTCCTCCCAAATGAAATCATTATAACAGACTAATTAGGTCTTATAAGTACATTAAACTCAATATACATGTCAATAGGGCTATAACCCGTTTCGCCCTTGGGGTGGAATCCGTTCCAGGTCGATGGGGGATGAGCGTCTCGAGCTACGATTAAAAACCTATAACTGGTTTATTTGACTACCTTGATAATAGGGAGAAACAAGCATGAAGACAGATCTAGATTTGCAGCGCGACGTTCAGGACGAGCTCGCGTGGGAGCCTAGTGTTCAGGCGCAGCATATCGGCGTATCCGTCAAGGACGGGGTAGTCACCCTGGACGGGAATGTGCCGACCTATGCCGAGAAGTTCGCGGCCGAGAACGCCGTAAAGCGCGTCGGCGGCTGGATCGCCTTGAGTGGCGAGGTTGACTGGAATTATCAGCGCGTGGCAGCCCATGAAGCCGTGCGCCACCTCATGGGCGTGAAGAACGTGACCAACCTCATCAAAGTCAAGGCTCCGGCCGCTTCCACCGTCGAGAACGATCTCCAGGTCACCTACTGATGCTCTCGCTTCGCCGGAGGTACCGATGAAAAAGTCCGCGCTACTATTGACCTCGATCCTTTCCGCCTTCGCGCTCATGTCCTGCCAAACGACGAAACCGACGCCTCCGCCTGCGGCGGCTACTGTGCCTGCACCGGCGCCAGCGCCAGCACAGCCGGCCGCGGGTCCCGTGATCATCGATCCGGGGCAGAGCCTCATCCAAACCGAGTCCTTGGGCTTCTCGCCTTCCGCCGCGAACGGAGCGAGGAACATTTCCTTCGCCCTTCTCTTCGCGAAGGCCGAGGCGGTCAAATCCTGGAAGGTCGTCCTCTCAAGCGCGAAGGGCAACGCGAGGAGCTACTCGGGTTCGGGCGCCAAGCTGCCTTCCCTGATCGCTTGGGACGGCCGGACCGCATCGGGCTCCCTCGCCCCCGAAGGCGCCTATACCGCTTCGCTGTCGGTGGATTACGGCAAGGCCTACACTCCTGGCCTCGCGAAAAGCACTTCGTTCATCCTCGACATAACGAAGCCGACGGGGAAGATCGTCCTGTCCCCCGAGCTCTTCTCGCCCCTCGAGGCGGCCGATACTCTGACTATCTCGATAGAGGGCGCTCCCGCCCTCGCTCGGATCGCCAGTTGGTCCATGGATATCTTCGATCCCGAATGGGGTCTCTTCAGGAGCTTCAGCGGCAAGTGGCCGAGTGGTGGCGTCGTTTGGGACGGCAAAGGCATCGGCGGTGACCTCGTGGTATCGGCCGAGGATTATCCGATCATCGTCAAGCTTCGCGACGAGTTCGGGAACGAAGGCTCGATCCAGTCGGGCATCCCCATCGACATCCTCGTCATAAAACAGGGCAACGGCTATCGAATCGAGAATTCGCGCGTCTACTTCAAGGACTTCACCGCGGACTATCGCGATCTCGCTCCCGATCTGGCCAGGCAGAACGTCTCGCGCCTCGATCAATTGGCCGCGAAGCTCAAGAAATTCCCGGGCTACAAGATCAAGATCGTCGGTCATGCGGTGATGATCCATTGGGACGATCCGGCCCAAGGCAAGATCGAGCAGGAGAGCGTGCTCCTGCCACTTTCCAAGGCTCGCGCCGAAGCCATCAGGCAGGCGATGATAGATCGCGGCGTCGATCCCGCGACGATCGAGACCGAAGGCGCCGGAGCCGGCGATCCCCTCGTGCCGGACAGCGATTACGCCAATCGCTGGCGGAATCGGAGAACGGCGATCTTCCTCGTCAATTGAGGGCTCCGCGGCTCCGGGGATCCAGGCGGTCCGCGAGGGCGTCGCCCAGGGCGTTGAAGGCCAGGACGGTGAGCGCGATCGCGAGGCCCGGGAAGACCGAGGCCCAGGGGGCCTGGATGAGGTAGTCGCGCCCGTCCTTGAGCATGAGCCCCCAGCTCGCCTCCGGGGGCTGGGTTCCCAGGCCGAGGTAGGAGAGCGAGGACTCGACGACCACCGCCATCGAGAAGGTGAGGGCGCACTGGACGATCACGCTGCCCGCGATGTTGGGCAGCACGTGCCGCGCGACGATCTTCAGAGGACTCGTGCCCAAGGCCCGGGCGGACAGGACGTAGCCTTCCCCCAGGACCGCTAGAGCCCGAGCTCGCGTTATGCGAGCGAATACCGGGCAGTACACGATCCCGAGGGCGATCGTGGCCTGTGGCAGCCCCGGGCCCAGGGCCGCGACGACCGCGAGCGCGAGGAGCACGGTCGGTATCGCGAGGAGCCCGTCCATCGCGAGCATGATGCCCTCGTCGGCCAGGCGCCTCGCCGCGGTGCGCCAGCCTAAGCCGCCGAGGCCGCGAAGGCAGGCGGCCGCGAGGCCGATCGCCGTGCCGGCCAGGGCCGAGGCGAGCGTCGTGAGCGCGCCGACGATCAGGGCGGGCCGCGTCCCGTAGATGATCCTCGAGAGGATGTCGCGGCCGAGCTCGTCGCTGCCCAGGGCGTGGCCGCTCGAGAGCGGCCGAGCCAAGGCCCGCCCGAGGTCCTGCCGCGCCGGAGGATAGGGCGCGGCGAGGGGCGCGATCAGGGCGAAGGCGAGGGTCGCCGCGAGCCAGGCGGCCGCCAGGGCCGTCCCTAACCCGCGTCGCGCGCCTTCGCCTTCGGCCATCTACTTCTTCTCGGTATAGCGGAAGTCGTAGGTGTCGAGCTTCGGGGTCTTGATGAAGCCGGTGACGTCCTTCCGGGTCACGTAAGCCACGGTCGGCGCGCCGAGGAACACGAAGGGTGCCTCCCTCGCGAAGGCCTCCTCGACCTGGTCGTAGAGTTTCTTGCGCGCCGAGAAGTCGAGGACTCCACGGGCCTGTTCGATCAGCGCGGCGACCTTGGGATTCTCCCAGCGGACGTAGCGCGCCTGGGTCCCGTAGCCGTCCAGGCGCCCGTCGGGATCGAGCTTGCCGGTGTGCCCGATGACCGTGAGGTCGAAGTTCGCGTTCGTGTAGACATCGGAGATCCAGGTGGACCAATCGACCAGGCGGATCTTTGTCTTGATCCCCACGGCCTCGAGGTAGGACTGGTAGACCTGCCCCGCCTTCACGTGAGGCGGGTAGTTCTGCGGCAGGGCCAGGTCGAGGACGGTGTCGAAGTCGTAGCCGGCCACCTCGAGCTCCTTCCGTGCCCTCGCGGGGTCGTAGGGGTAGAGGCCGGTGAAGTCCTTGTAGTAGGGGTCCTGGGGATCGTCGAAGGTGCCGATCGGCGTGCCTCCCGCGTAGCCCGAGTCGAGGATCTTCTGCTTGTCGATGGCCCTCGTGAGGGCCTGTCGCACGCGCAGGTCCTTGAGCGCCGGCCTGGAGGTGTTGATCGAGAGGACGAGGACGAGGGAGCTGGCGTACTTGGCGACCTTGATGTCTGGGCTCTTCGCCAGGAGCGCGAGGTCGGCGGACTCCACCTCGTCGCCGAAGTCGAAGGTCCCCGCGAGGAGCCCCTGCACTAGCACGGCGCGCTCGGTGACGATGTCGAAGCTCAAGCCCGGGACCTTGGGGCTTCCTTTGATCCAGTACTTGGGGTTGCGCGCGAGGTCGATGCTATGGTCGCGTGTCCAGGCTTTGAACGCGAAGGGGCCGGTGCCCACGGGCTTGGACGCGAAGTCCCAGCCCGAGTCGATGAGCGACTTCGGCAGGATCGCGCTCCAGCCCGAGGCGAGGGTGGAGAGCAGGGGCGCGCTCGGTTTCGTGAGCCTGAGCACGACCGTGTAGTCGTCGGGTGTCTCGATGCCGGCGATCGCGGCGTACTCCGAGGTGGAGGGCGAGGCCGTGGCGGGATCCCTGATCCGGTCGAGGGTCGCCTTCACGTCCTTCGAGCTGAAGGCGTCGCCATTGTGGAAGCTCACTCCCTTGCGCAGCTTGAAGGTCCAGCTAAGGCCGTCGGCCGAGGCCTTCCAGCTCTCGGCCAGGGCGGGGACGAGTTTGGCCTGCTTGTCGGGTTCGACCAAGGTGTCATAGACGCTCTTCAGCACCTGGAAGGTCAGGGTCCCCGTCGTCTTCTGCGGGTCAAGGGTGTCGGGATTCCCCGACAGGGCTATCGCCAGGGCCTTGCCCTCGGCCGAGGCGGCGACGCCCGCCAGGGCCAACGCAGCCGCCATCGCCAGAGCCCATCTTCCGTTCCTGTTCCTCATGTGATCCTCCTGATTCGTGATTAAGGCCTACAGTCCATGGAATCGAAGAGCTCCATCGCGTAGTTCGACCGAGGCGAGCGGATGACCCGCTCCGCCTCGTCCTCCTCGACTATCCGGCCCGAGCGCATCACCGCGATGCGCCGGCTGACCTGCGCGATCAGGTTCAGGTCGTGGCTCACGAAGAGGTAGCCGAGGCCCAGCCTCTCCCCGAGGTTCGTCAAGAGCCCGACGATCTGCGATTGGACCAGGGCGTCGAGGCTGGCCGTGCACTCGTCGAGGACCAGGTAGTCCGGCCTCATGACGATGGCCCGGGCTATGGCTATCCTATGGCGCTGCCCGCCCGAGAACTGGTGCGGGTAGTCGTCCCGGCGCGAGGCCGGCAGGCCTACCTCGTCGAAGGCCTCTCGCGATCGCCTCTCGCGCTCGGCTCTGGGGAGGCCCAGGTTGGCGAGGCCCTCCTCGACGGAAAGGCCGACGCTCATCCGGGGATCGAGGGCCCCGGCCGAGTCCTGGAATACGATCTGGACCCGCCTGCGGAATTCCGCGCGGCCCTTGGCGCCCAAGCCGTCGTAGGGCCGCCCATCGAAGCTGAGGCTGCCGGAGTCGGGGCCCTCGAGGCCGAGGAGGACGCGGGCCAAGGTCGACTTCCCCGAGCCGGACTCGCCCACGAGGCCCGTCGTCTCGCCGGCGCGGAGGCTGATGTCCACGCCGGCCAAGGCCTGGACCCCGCCGTAGCGTTTGACGAGGCCTCTGCCCTCGATTAGCGCCGCCATGGGCCCTCCGCCATCCTGCCCCCGCTCATGGTCGAGACCCTGTCCGCGACCCGCCGCACGGAAGCCGGGTCGTGGCTGATGTAGACCACCGCGAGGCCGCGCTCGTCGGCCAGGGACCTGAGGAGCCGTTCTATGCCGCGCTTGAGGCCCGCGTCCACCGCCGAGGTCGCCTCGTCCGCGATGAGGAGTCGCGGGTTTCCCGCCAGGGCCTGGGCTATCATCGCGCGCTGGCACATGCCGCCGGAGAGCTCGCGAGGATAGGCGGCGAGGACGCGGTCGGGCTCGCCGAGCCCGACGGAGCGGATCAGCTCCCGCGCCCGGAGCCTCCTCGCTCGTCGCCCTCGCCCTTCCGCGGGAAGCCCCATGGGGCTCCGGCCCTCGGCTATGGCGATCGTTTCCGCGATCTGCCTACCGACGCGCATAGAGGGATCGAAATAGCGAAGCGGGTCCTGGAAGACCATGGCAATGCCCGTGCCCCTAATCCGGCAAAGCTCGCGCTCGCCCAGGCCGACGAGCTCGCGGCCCTCGAAGCGGAAGGAGCCGCGGATCGAGGGCCGCGCCGCGTAGAGGCCGAGGGGCGCGAGGAAGCAGGAGCTCTTGCCCGATCCCGACTCGCCGACGATCGCGTGGACTTCGCCGGCCCTCGCGTCGAAATCGACCCCCCGCAGGGCCGGGACGACGATGCCTACCCTCGAGGGGAAGTCCAGCTCGAGGCCGCGTATCGAGAGTATGGCGCCATCGGTCATCGGGCGGCCCTGCCGATCCCGGGCCGGGCTGCCGCTGAGGCGAGATCCGCGAGGAAGCTGGCGCAGGAGGCGATGACCGCGAAGACGACGACGCAGCCTTGGACGAGGGGGAAGTCGCGTTGCGCGACCGCGGTAAGGGCGAGCCGCCCCAGGCCCGGCAGCGAGAAGACCTGCTCCACGACGACCGCGCCCCCGAAGAGCGCGCCGAACTGCAGGCCCGCCAGGTTGATGACGGGAGGCAGGGCGTTCCGCAGGGCGTGCCTCCGTGCGGCTTGCGATCTCGAGAGGCCCTTGGCCCTAGCCGCCACGACATACTCGGACGAAAGTTCGTCGAGCATCGCCGTCCTGGTCTGGCGAGTCAGCATGGCGGCGTTCGACGCGCCGAGGGCCAGGGCCGGCAGGACCAGGGAGCGCAGGTCCTTCCCGCCGAAGAGGGGGAATATCGGGATGGCCACGGCGAAGCCGAGGAGCAGGAGGATCCCGAGCCAGAAACCCGGGAGCGAGAGGGCGAGCCTGGACAGGAAGGCGATAGCGCCGTCGGCGGCGCCTCCTTTCCGCGTCGCCGAGGCCTCCCCGAGGGGCAGGCCGACGAGCATCGCGAAGGCCGACGCCAGAAGGGCGAGCTCGAGGGTCAGGGGGAAACGCTGTGCGATCAGGCGCGATACGCGCTCCTTAGAGACGAGCGAGGCCCCGAGGTCCAGCCTCGCGAGGCCGAGGGCCCACTCCGCGAACTGCGTCGCGAGGCCCCTGTCCGTGCCCATGGACCGGCGCATAGCCTCCACATCGGCGGGCCTGGCGTCCAGGCCCGCGGCGGTCAGGGCGGGGTCGCCGGGCAGGACGCGCGCGAGGGCGAAGGCCAGGACTGCCACGACGGCGATCGTCAGCGCGAGCCGCGCCGCCTTGCCTAGGGCGTAGGCGATGAGGTCGCGGCGGCGCTTTGCGCCCGCTCGATCGTGTCGCCTCACTGGAGGCTCCCCGCGAGTTGCAGCCGCATCTCGTACCATTTGTGGCCGCCGAAACCGGCCGGTGAAACGGCGCGATAGGCGAAGCCGAATCGCTGGTAGAATCGGATGAGGTGCTCGCGACAATCGAGTAGGACGGAGTCTTTTCCCTCGACGATGGCCTGCTCGATGATGCGCTCCAGGAGTTCGCTCGCGACGCCTCTCTTCTGGACGCGGGGATGGACGACCAGGGAGAAGAGAACCAGGTGCCGGCCGGTGGGATTGTGGCCGACGAGATCCTTGAGGCTTTCGTCGCTTATGTCCTCCGATTCGAAGGCGCCCGAGTTCACGAAGCCGACGACCGCCCCGCCCAGCTCGGCCACGAGGAAGCCCTCGGGGTACTTGCGTATCCTGCGCCCGATCCGATTGCGGGTTGCGCCAGCTCCCTCGAAGCAAATCGTCTCGATCTCGAAGCAGGCCTCGAGGTCGCCTGGGCTGACGCGGCGGATTCTAAGGTCTGCGCCCGAGATCCTCGACGGCGCCGCGGGCTCGGTCGCCATCGGAACGGATCGAAGTTCGCCCATGGCTTAAGAGCCCGCCTTATCGAAGGCCTGCCCCAGGTCCCAGAGGATGTCGTCGATGTCCTCGACACCGAGGGAGAGCCTGATCTGCTCCGGCTTCACTCCGGCCGCGCGTTGCTCGGCCTCGGAGAGCTGCCCGTGGGTGACCGTAGCCGGGTGCACGACCAGGGACTTCGAGTCGCCCACGTTGGGGAGGAAGGAGAAGAGCTCGAGGCCCTCGATGAAGCGCTTGACCTTCTCGAAGCCGCCCTTGATGCCGAAGGTCAGGATGGAGCCTGGCCCCTTGGGCAGGTACTTCTTGCCCAGCTCGTAATAAGGGCTCGACTTGAGCCCCGGGTAGTTCACCCACTCGACCCGAGGATGGCCGTCGAGATACTCGGCGACCCGCTGGGCATTGCGCACCTGGCGCTCGACGCGGAAGGAAAGAGTCTCGATGCCCTGGAGGAAGAGGAAGGCGTTGAAGGGGCTCATGCAGGCGCCGAAATCGCGAAGATAGTGGAGCCTGGCTTTCACGATATAGCCTTGGTTACCCCACTTCTGCGCGTGGATGAAGCCCGAGTAGGCGCTGTCGGGAGTCGTGAAGTCGGGGAACTTGCCCGAGGCCCAGTCGAAGTTCCCGCCGTCTACGATGAGGCCGCCGATGCTCGTGCCGTGGCCGCCTATGAATTTCGTCGCGGAGTGGACGATGACGTTGGCCCCGTGCTCGAAGGGCTTGAAGAGGAAGGGCGTGCCGAAGGTGTTGTCCACGATGAGCGGGATCCTGTGCTTGGCCGCTATCGCGGCCACGGCGTCGAAATCGACGATGTTGATGTCGGGGTTGCCGATTGTCTCGACGAAAATGGCCTTAGTCCTCGCATCGATGGCGAGCTCGAAATTTCCCGCATCCCTCGGGTCGACGAGGCTCGTCGTCACGCCGTGCTTAGGGAGCGTATTCACGAATAAATTGAAGGAGCCGCCGTAGAGAGTCTTGGCCGCGACGATGTTGTCGCCCGTATGGGTGATGTTGAGTATGGAGTAGGCCGTCGCCGCCGAGCCCGAGGCTACCGCCAGGGCGCCTGAGCCTCCCTCGAGCGCGGCGATGCGGTTCTCGAGGACCTCGTTCGTGGGGTTGATGATCCGCGTGTAGTCGTAACCCGCCATCTCGCCCGAGCTTATGCCCTGGGCGGCGGCGAAGTCCTTGAATACGAAGGAGGTGGTCTGGTAGATGGGAACCGCCCTCGCCCCGGTCGTCGGGTCGGGTTTCTGGCCCGCATGCACTTGCAGAGTGTCGAATCCGAACTTCCTGTCGCTCATAGGAAATACTCCGGGCCCTTGGGCCTGCTCACGAAATGAAGCTTCTCGAGTATCAATGTGCGCAGCTCCAAGAACTCCGGGTCGCCGCGCGACCTCGGGCGAGGGCTGGAGAGGGGGATGATCTCCTCGATCTTCCCCGGCCTCGGGGTCATGATCACGATGCGGTCGCTTAAGTAGACGGCCTCGTCGACGTCGTGGGTTACGAGGATCATCGTCGTGCCTCGCTCGCCCCATAGCTCGAGGAGCCTGTCCTGGAGGTCCATCCTCGTGAAGGCGTCGAGGGCCCCGAGGGGCTCGTCGAGGAGGAGGACCTTGGGGTCGTTGATCAGTGCCCTGGCGAGGGAGGCGCGCTGGGCCATGCCTCCGGAAACCTGATGGGGATAGGTCCGCTCGAAGCCCTTGAGGCCCGTCATGTCGATGTAGCGCTGGACTTCCTTTTTCTTTTCCTTGTACACGCGCCTCGCCTTGAGGCCGGCGGCGATGTTGTCCTCGATGGTTTCCCAGGGGAAGAGATTCGCCTGCTGGAAGACGAGCCCCCGCTCGTGGCTCGGCCCGGCTATCTCGGTCCCGTCGAGGAAGAGTTTGCCCGCTTGAGGCTTGTCAAGGCCGGAGATGAGCCGCAGGAGCGTAGTCTTGCCGCAGCCCGAGGCGCCGATCAGCGACACGAACTCGCCCGGATTCACGAAGAGGTCTATGCCCCGAAGCGCCTCGACCTCGTGGCCGTAGGCGTCGACATAGGTCCTCCCGACGCCCTCGACCTTTATGGCGCCTTCGGTCGTTCTCGCCTCGGCGCTCATTTTATGAGTCCCTTCTGCCAGACGAGGGCCCGATCCCTGAGCTTGAAGATGAGGTCCATCACGAGGGAGAAGAGGATCGCCATGATGACGATCGAGGCGTAGACTTTCGCGTAGTTCGACCAGCTCTTCGCCCAGTTTATGTACCATCCTAGCCCCGCCTTGGCGCCGATCATCTCCGAGACCACCAGGGTCGCGAAGGAGAGACCGGTCGCCGTATAGATGCCGATGAAGATCGAGGGCATGGCCCCCGGCACCGCGACCTTGAAGAGGAGAAATCTCTCGTCAGCCCCGAGAGTGAGGGCGGCCTCGATATGGGCCTTCGGAATGCCCGCTATCCCCGTCGCCGTCATGTACGCGACTGGTGACCATACCGAGAGGACGATGAGGAAGACCTCGGCGCCGAAGCTCGAGGGGAAGACGATCATCGCGACGGGTATCCAGGCCGTCGCGGGAATCACGCTCATGATCTTAACCGTGGGGAAGACCCAGTAGCCCCATTGGCGGTACCAGCCGAGGAAGATTCCCGTGGCGAGCCCGGAGACGGTCCCGATGGCGAAACCCACGACTAAGAGCCTGAGGGAATACGCGGTGCTGATGAGGAGCTTCTCGTAGTCCTCGACGATCACCTGGAGGATCTGGGCCGCGCTCGGGAAAAAAGGCAGGGGCAGGAGGTCGCTCTTCTCGGTGACAAGGTCCCAGGCGATAAGGACGAGGGCCAGGGCGAAGACGAATTGAGCGTGGTGGTAGAGGCGAGACCGAGCCTTCTCGTTGAAGATCGAGACGACGATCGCGCCGGCCAGGAAGGCCAGGCCGAGGGAGACGGCTATCCGATAGGGCAGGTCCTCGACTTCCTGGACGGTCGGCATAAGGAGGTTGACGGTCAGTAGGGCCGCCAGGGAAAGGCCCTCGGCGGCGACCCATGCCTTGGATCTCGGCTTCCAGTATCGTTCGCTCGGGACGGCTCTCGCGAGACCCCGGCCTTCGGTTTTTTCGCTCATCTTTTCGCTTCCTTTCCTAGGGGACCGCCGCGGGATTCGAGCTCTTCGCTGAATTTTCCGAGGTCATCGACGACGTATATCCGGCTGGATATCATCGCGCACCAGGAGCAGTAGTCCATTTCCCCCGAGCGGTCGGGCGGCGTGAATTCGACGACAGTGTCCCCCGGCCGCAACGTCCGCTTGATGCCGAGGTCGGGGATGGAAAAAGTCGACGAATGCTCGTTGAGATCCCCGTCACTCGCGCTGATCGTCCAAGAAACAGGTAGGTTTTTCTGCACGACGATCGGTTGGAAGGCCATGGCCTGGATCCGCGTAGCCACGTGCTGAGAGCCGCCATCCAGGCTCGCTATGGCCGCGTCGGGAGGCAGCTCCTTAACGAGACTCGCGTCGAAGGACAGGAGGGCGGCCGCGCGGGCGGGAAGGCCCGAGAGGATGAGGCCCCTTCCCGCCATGACCAAGCCCATCGCCAGGACGAGGAGGGCCGCCGCGCCCTGCGCGAGGCGCGAGAGGCGCGGACGCGAGGCGAGGCGAGCGTAGGCCGCGCTGGCGCCGAGGAGGGTGGGCAGGGTTCCAAGGGCGAAGGCGAGCATGGCGAGGGCTCCCTTTATCGCGGTGCCGAGGCCGAGGGAAAAGAGGAGCATCGTTTGCAATGGCGCGCAAGGCAGGAGGACCGTGAGGAGGCCTGTCGCGAAGGAGCCTCTGCCTCCGCCGAGGATGCGGCGCGCCAGGGTGAGCGGCCATGTGGGAGTCCAGCGCTTTAGGGTCGGGAATAGGCCGAGCATGCCGTAACCAATGGCCGCGATGAGCAGGCCGCCGACGATTGCTACGAGCGCCCGGAGGCCGTCGGAAACCGCGGCGAGGGAACCGAGGGAGCCGAAGGCGGCCCCGGCCGCCGCATAGGAGAGAAGTCTCCCCGCATTGTACGCCAGAAGGCGAAGCGGCGAGCGAGGGGAGGAGCCGACGGCGACTATCCCGCCGCACATGGCGAGGCAATGGATGGAGCTCGCTAGGCCGAAGATCAGGAGGGCCCCGAATCCCGCGCCTGCGGCCGGCGCCAACGCGGCGAATACGCTCATCGCGGCTGCGCCCTTCGAGCCGAAGTCGCGGCCCCCTTACGATCTATTCGTAGCGATCCGAGGATCACAGCGATCGAGCTCGCGGCCATCGCGAGGGCCGCGAGCTCAGGGCTGATGCGCCCCAAGACGGCGAGGCTGATGCAGACGACGTTGTAGGAGAAGGCCCAGGCGAGGTTCGCTCGTATTCGTCGGCTCGTCTGTCTGGCGATGCGTATCGCGGCGGGGATCGAGAGGAGATCGCAGCCGAGCGCGATTATGTCGCCCGCCTCGATGGCGATGTCCGTTCCTCCGCCGAGGGCTATGCCGACGTCGGCGGCCGCCAAGGCCGGAGCGTCGTTGATGCCGTCGCCGACCATGGCGACCTTCCGGCCTTCGGCCTGGAGGCGGCCGATTTCCTCGGCCTTGTGCTCGGAGGAAAGCGAGGCCTCCACGCTCTCGATGCCGGCGGCGGACGCGACTAGGCGGGCGACCTTCGGATCGTCGCCGGTAAGGAGCCGCGACTCGATGCTCATGCCGATCAAGGCCAGCACCGCGGCCGCCGCGTCCGGCTTGAGCACGTCCTCGAGGGCGAAGAGGGCTTCGAGGGAGCCGTCTACCGCGAGAGCCACGACGCCCATCCCTTTCGCTCGCAGGCCCTCGATATCGGGAAGCGTGCCTAAAAGGGCTATTCCCCGCTCCTCGAGGAAGAGGGGGCTGCCCGCCAGCACCGAGCGTCCCTCGAGCTTCGCGCCGACCCCCCTGCCGGGATAGGCGACGAATTCATCGACCTCCGGTAGCGGCCCGTGGGCCGCTATAGCGGCATCGCATAACGCGCGGCCGTAGGGTTGTTCCGAACGCCGCTCCGCGGCCGCCGCGAAACGCAGGGCCTCGGGCCCGCTCATGCGCCCGAAGGGGACGATGAGCTTCAGGGAGGGCCTGCCCTCGGTCAGCGTTCCGGTCTTGTCGAAAGCGACTAGGTCGACGGCGGCCAGTCTCTCCATCGCCCTGCCGTCCTTTACGAGGATCCCCCGCCGCGCTGCCGCTCCCATGCCGACCACCAGGGCGGTGGGCGTCGCCAAGCCGAGGGCGCAGGGGCAGGAGACTACGAGCACGGAAATGGCTCGCACGAGGGCCAGGTCGAGGAGGAGAGGCGAGGCCTTATAGACGATGACGAACCAGACGAAGAAGGTAGCCGCCGCAATTCCGATGACGGCGGGCACGAAGAGCGCGCAGACCCTGTCGACGAGGCCCTGGACCTCGGCCTTCGTCGCCTGGGCCTCCTCCACGAGCCGCACGATTCCCGCGAGCCGGGTAGCCTCGCCGACCTTCTCCGCCCGCACGCGAAGCTCCGCGCCGGAGTTGACCGAGCCGGCGATCACGGAGGAGCCGGGGAGCTTCTCCACGGGCGAGGATTCGCCGCTCAGCATGGCTTCGTCGACCGCCGAACTGCCTCTTATGACGATGCCGTCCACGGGGATGCTCTCGCCCGGCCTCACGAGGAGCTCGTCCCCCGCCCTCAGCGCGGAAAGCGGAAGCTCTCGCTCCTCCTCGCCGACGACGACGCGGCCGGTTTGAGGCGCGAGCCGGGCGAGGGAGCCGACTCGCGCGCTCGTCCTGCGCTTGGCGAGGGCCTCGATGTAGCGGCCGAGGAGGACGAGGGTGATCACCGTGCTGCCCGCCTCGAAGTAGAGGTTTGGGTGGTTATAGACGCTCCAGCTCGCGTCGATCGCGGCGTAGAGGCTGTAGGCATAGCTGGCGGTCGTGCCGAGGGCGACGAGGACATCCATGTTGGCGACTCGGAGCCTCAAGGCCCTGAAAGCGTTGCGGTAGAAGCCCCATCCGAGGATGAATTGCACGGGAGTTACGAGGGCGAGCTGGAAGCGCCAGTCGTGGAGAAAGAGGAAATCGTAGGAGAGTTTGACCGAGAGCTTGCCCCAGGCCGTTTGGGTGCCCGGATCGAAGGCCGCGTGGCAGCCTTTGAAGCCCGAGATGAGCATCATGAAAAAGAGGGGGAAGGACAGGGTCGCGGCCGCGATTAGCGATCGCCTAAGCGAGCGTAGGCGGCGCTCGCTCGGTGGCAGCGAGCCGCCGGCCGAGGGCGAGTCGCCCGCGTAGAAGCCGAGCGCTTCGATGGACTTTTCCAATTCCGATTGGGAAACGAGCTCGGGCGAGTAGCGAACGGCGGCCCTCTCCGAGGCGTAGCTCACGGAGGCGCTTTCCACTCCCGGGAGGGCGAGGAGCCCTCTTTCGATCTCGAGGGAGCAGAGGGCGCAGGTCATGCCTGCTATCTTGATGGTCTTCGTCTCGAGCATGCCTGCGCCCTCTTTGGTCTTCTTCCGCCTAGCTCTTCGCGAAGGGATCCCAGTAGATCTGCTTCGTGAAAGCCGCGGCATCGGTGGACTTCTTGAGGAAGCCCGTCTTCTTGAACTGGGTCGTAAAATAGTTGATGTCGTCGCGGACATGGTCAGTCGTGTAGACGTAGTCGTAGGACTTGATGAGGTCGGTTATGAGCGCGTAGTCCTTCGTTCCGACGTAGCCGTAGTCGATCTCGAGCTTGGCTACGTCCTCGGGATTCTTTGCGATGTAGTCGTCGGCCCGCTTGTAGGCCCGGGCAATGGCGGCGACCCTGGCGGGGTCTTCTTTGATCTTCTTGCCCGACGCGTAGAGGAAGCAGCAGCTGCGGCCCTTGAATAGGGGATCGACCGCGATGTCCGTGAGAGCCCTGAAGCCCTGGTCGCGGATGAAGATCGCCCCGAACGGATCCCAGGTCGCGAAGGCGTCTATCTCGCCCTTTTTGACAGCCTCGGGAAGCTGATCATCGGGGTAGACGATCCAGCTCACGTCCTTTTGTGGATCGAGGTTGGCGTTGGCGACAACGAGGGTGGAGATGGACATCGGCGTGCCGCCGATTTCGTCGACGCCGATCCTCTTGCCCTTGAGGTCGGCCCCAGACTTGATCGGGGAATTCGCGGGGACGAGGAGCTTGAGGCATCCCTTGTGCAGCCCTCCTATCACCCGGAGATCGAGTCCGGCCTGGATCGAGGTGAACCACTGGAAGTCTCCGTTAGTCACCGTGAACTCGCCCGTGACGAGGCCGGTCTTCTCGGTCTCGAAGGTGCCCTCGACGAGCTCGACGTCGAAGCCCTCGTCGGCCAAGTAGCCCTTCTCGTAGGCCACGTAGGCGGGAGCGCCGCAAGCGGCGCCGCCAAGGGCCTGGATCTTGAGCTTTCCGTACTTGAAGGTAGCCGTCTTGCCGTTGCTCCCGAGCTTCTTCGACCCGTACTGGGCCCAGGCTCCCGTCGCCGCCATCGCCAAAGCCGCGATCATGAGGGCGACGCGAGCGGCTCGCGGCACTCCGCCATGCTTTCCTTTCATACCTGCCTCCTTAAACCCTCGGGCTTTCATCTAGCTCAAGGCTCACGCCGTTGGCTTCCCGTGGGAGATAACCGAATCGATACTGCGAGGCCTCATTCCTCCCGAGGCTCCCGAGCGAGGGGCGCCGGGTCCACGATTTCGGCTTCAGGGTCGAGGCCCGCCGAGATCCTCTGCAAGGGGCTGCCGAAAAATGCCCCGAGGAGGCTCGTTCGCGCGCAGAGCGCGGCGAAGCTTCTTCCCCTTCTGTACGGCGCGTCCCCGATCCCGTTCCCGTCCAGGTCGTAGCCCCTGTAGTCGTCCCAGTAATTGCCCTTCCCCGCGTCGGTCCAGGCGATGCTTCGCAGCTCGCCGGCGCCCCCGACTTGCACGGCATTGTCGATGAAGCTATTTCCGTAGACTCTCGTGCCCGGCGAGGCTCCCTCGACGAAGATCCCACGCGCGTTGCCCGAAACCGTATTGCCCCGCAGGGAGCAATCCTTCGCTCCGTCTAGGCTCAGGCCCGTCGTATTTCCCGACACGAGGTTCTGGGCGCAGACGCAGTCCTCGCTCGCGAAGAGGGTCAGGCCCGAGCTCCTCGCTTCGCGCCCCTCGGCGAAGGAGTTTTCGGTCAGGCGAGCTCCCTTGGTCCCCATGATCATCGCCCCGACGACGAGGCGATGCGTTTTCAGGCCCTCGACTTCCGCGAGCGAGCCGTACATGACGTGCAGCCCGTAGCGGCCGTCCGAGACCCTCGAGTTCAGGATTCGCGGCCGCGTCGAGCCGTCCAGGTAGATGCCGTCGCAGACCGAGGCGATGTCCGCCCCCTCGACGAGGCAATCCCGGCCGAGAGTGACGCGAATGCCGTCGCCGCGCTCGGCGAAGGGCAGGCTCGACTTTCCCCGGACGCGGCAGGACAGGACGCTGCCACCGACGCAATCGTCGAGGCGTATCCCGAAGGTCGCGCCCTCGATGGAGCAGGCATCGAGCCGCACGCGATTGCCTCGGACGGCGATCCCCGCGTCGAGATCCCTGAGGCTGGAGCCCGAACCTCGCACCGCGAGGCCGATGACGGCGACATCGTCCGCGAGGACGCTGAGCGTACTGCCCTTGGTGTCGGGCCTCGCGACGAGGATCGTCCCTCCCTCGGCTAGGATGGTAAGGCTCTTCCAGACGACGAGGCTGCCGTAATAGCTGCCCCTCCGCAGGATGAGGGTCGAGCGCGGCGCCGCACGGTCGACGAGGGCCTGGAGGATGCCTGCGTCCAGGGCCTGGGCCGCGGCTTGAGGGGGGCGGGCGAGCGCGAGGCCGAGGGCCCCGGCCATGGCGGCGCGAAGCGAGCGAACGCGTTTCACGCGGCCCTCCTCCCCAGGAGGGAGAGGAAACGCCGCTCCGCGTCCCCTTCCTCTCCTCCTCGCCATGCCGCAGAGTCCTCGTCAAGGAGGATCTTCCCTCCATCGAGGAGCAGCAATCGATCGGACAAGGCGGAAGCGTCGTCGATGCGGTGGGTCGAGAAGATGATGGTCGCTCCCCCGGCCTTGAGCGCGCCGAGCCTCTGCTTCCACTCGATAGTCCAGACAGGGTCGAGGCCGCTCGCCGGCTCGTCCATAAGGAGGAGCTCCGGGCCGCCGATGAGAGCCTGCGCGAAGAGGAGCCGCTGTTTCATGCCGCGCGAGAAGAGCGCCGCCTCCCTGTGCGCGTGGGCCCCGAGGCCCAGCGACTCAAGGGCTCGCGACGCAAGGCTCAATGCTTCGCGTCGGCCCGTGGCCGCGCCTTTTATCCGCGCTGCGAAGGCGAGCCAGGAGAGTGCCGAGCTGCCTCGGGGGAACTCGATGCCGTCGGGCACGTAGGAGGAGCGAAAATCCGCGAGGCCCTCGAGGAGGCCTGAGTCCGGTCGGGTGATCCCGCCGAATATGCGCAGGAGGCTGCTTTTCCCCGCCCCGTTCGGGCCGATGAGGGCGATGCTCTGTCCCTCGGCTACCTCGAAGCCCACGCCGTCGAGGGCGAGAAGGGTGCCGTAGCGCTTCGATAGTCCCGAGGCGCGTATCCGCCGCGACATTAGGCCCTCCTCCCGATCCGCCCCGCCGCGAGGCCAAGGGGCAGGGCGATATGCGCCGACAGCAAGGCGAGCGCTGCCAAGACGCCGGGGAGGCTAAGGAAGAAGCGCTGCCAATAGTAGAAATCTGGACCGAGGGCAGCCCCCTGGCCGCCCAGGAAGGTCGAGCCGAGGCGGAGGGCCTCTGCCGGATCGAGGGCAAGGAATAGGGCGAGGGCGCTCTTCGCGGCGCGGTAGGGCAGGGCGGGGAGGAGCGCCCAGCCTATGGCCTCGTACAGGAACATGGTGAAGAACCAGAACGCGAGGGCCCCGCCCGCCGCCGACAGCTGGGAGCGGCAAAGGCTTCCGAAGAGGGCGCCCCAAGCGGAGTAAACCGCGGCGGACGCTATCGCCGTCAGCGCGAGCCGGGCGAAGTCCGAGGCGCTGCCCGCGATCGCGGCGATCCGCGCGGCCGCCGCGTCGAAAGCGAGACCAGCGACAGCGGCGGCCGAGATCGCGGCGAGAATCCCCAGGTATTTGCCGAGGAGGAGGCCTCCCTTGCCCGGGGCGAGCGACCTGATGAGGGCGGCCATGCCCCCCTCCTCGTCGGCCGCGAAGGAAAGCGCCGCCACGAGGGAGCTCGCGAGGGCGGAGAGGAGGAGGACCAGGTTGGAGATCGAGGAGCCGAAGCCGCCCGTCGCCATAGAGCCGATGGCCGCGCGAGAGGGCTCGAGCGTAAGGCAGAGAAGGGACGTCGCCGCGGCCGAGGCGAGCACCCAGCCCCTGTGTAGGAGCTGGGAAAATTCATAGCCGGCGGCAATGATCGATCTCTTCATTTCGCTCTCTACATTTTCATTTCGGAATCGGTTGGTATGGACAGATCGCCTAACGCGACCACCTTCGCCTTGTCTTTTCTCGCCTTCGCGAAGGCTTCGGCCGCTCCCTTGGACGCGAAGGCGTGGATGCCGTAGCCCATCGGCGTCGGCACCTCCTTCGAGACGACGTAGTAGGCCTTCTCGAGGGCGATCCAGGAGCGGCTGTTCGCGTCCTGGACGTAGCGCGCCGCGGGTACGATAGAGGTATCGGCCGAGAGGAAGGCGAAGAGGCAGCCGAGGTCGTCGAATTTATAGACCCTGCCGTCATCGGCAATAGCTTGGGCAGCGTAGCCGGAATCCTTTACGGACATCTTGCATTCGGCGCAGGCGTCGATGGCGGCGTCGAGGGGGGAGGGAAGGGGCGACGCCTTGGCCGTCTCGGCGGGAGAGGGTCCTGGAATCGCGAGCAGCAGCGCGATGAGCCAGGCGTAAACTGGTTTCTGAAGGTTCATTTAGTTGCTCCTTTTCACGCGAAGGCTTTCTCTATCGCCTGGTCCAGGTCGGCGATGAGGTCGTCCGGGTCCTCGAGGCCGATCGAGAGGCGTATTGTCTCCGGCGCGATACCGGCTATCGCCTGCTGCTCGTCCGTGAGCTCGCCGTGGGTAGTCTTGGGCGAGTTGATGATGAGCGATCGTGCGTCGCCTACGTTGGCTTGGTAGCTGAAGAGCTCGGTGGAGTCGATGAGCTTATTCACCCGCTCTTCGCTCGCTGCAATCCCGAAGGAGAAGACCGACCCCGCTCCCTTGGGCAGGTATTTCTTCGCGAGGGCGGCCGAAGGCGAGACCTTGGCCGACGGGTGCTTCACCCATGCGACGCGCTTGTTTCCCTCGAGGTACTTCACGATCCGCTCCGAGCTGGCCACTTGCTTGGCGACCCGCTCCGAGAGAGTCTCGATCCCGAGGAGGACGAGGTAGGCATCGAGGGGGCCGAGGGCCGCGCCGAGGTAACCCAGGTAATTCATCCTGACGCGGGCGGTGAAGGGAACGTCCCCGAAGGTTTCGAGAAAACTGCGCTCTTTGCCCGCGGTATCGCGGAGCACGTAGACCTTCTCGGTGAATTGGGGGAACTTGCCGTTCGCCCAATCGAAGCCCCCGCCCTCGAGGACGAGGCCCGCAATAGCGGACCCGTGGCCCGAGAGGGCTTTGGTGGCGGAGTAGACGACGATGTCGGCCCCGAAGTCGAGGGGCCTCTGGAGGTAGGGCGTCGCGAAGGTGTTGTCGACTATGAGGGGAATGCCGTGGTCATGGGCCACTTTCGCGATCGCCTCGATGTCGGCTACGACCGCGTTGGGGTTCGTGATCGACTCGATGAAAATCGCCTTCGTTTCCGGCTTTAGGGCCTTCTCGAAGGAGGCGGGGTCGTCGACGTCGCGGGCGTAGTCTATGCCTATGCCGAATTTGGGGTAGATCTTGCGGAAACTGTCTATGGTCCCTCCGTAAAGATTCGGACTGGTGAGTATCCGGCCGCCGCCTTCCGCCGCGTTGAGGAGGGCATAGCTCACCGCCGCCATGCCCGAGGCTAGCGCCACCGCACCCTTCGCGCCGTCGAGCGCGGCGACCCTCTGTTCGAGGGCCGAGACTGTCGGGTTGCCTACCCTCGTATAGAGGTAGCCGAATTCCTCGAAGGCGAGGAGGCGGCCGGCTCTGGCCGTATCGCCTAACTCGTACGAAGCCGTCTGGTAGATAGGCACCTGGACGGAACGATTGTGCTCCGACGGGTTATAGCCCGCTCTCACCTTTTTCGTGTCGAACCCCAGCTCCTTCTTGGACATCGAGACCCCCCTTTGGTTATGCGTGTTCCCCCGGCCGTAGTCTTCCGGTGGCGAGAATAGACTCCGACTCTCGCCGGGCTACCAGGATTGTCGGGGTAATGATCAGCTATGCGGACACATGAGGAGAGCGATCGTGGAGACCCGCATCACTAGTGAAGTCCTTTGTACTGTAAACATGGCGTCCTCCCTTCACGATTATGATGTTGATAGTTACTCAAAAGGGATATAATGGACCTTAATAGTCTATTATGAAGAAATTTATGTGTCAAGCTATGGAAAAGAATCCGCACAAGCGTCGCGAGTTCGATCTATATTATTTAATAAACCATTATTGTATTAATATTTAAAGATGTCCTGATGAAGTCTACAACCTCCAAACCTAAGCATGATAGAAACTAAACAGGTAGACTAGGTTGTATATATTATGCCACAATGTGGTATCCGGATCGAGCAAATATTCGTTTCGGGGGGGCGTATGGAAAGCGATAAGGATCACTGTAGGCAGCTAAGCTTCGAGACGAGGGTCGTCCGCGGCTCGAAGGGGGGCGATCCGGTCACCGGGGCAGTGAGCTTCCCCATCTACCAGACTGCGACCTTTAGGCACCCCGGTCTCGGCGTCAGCACGGGCTTCGACTACGCGCGGTCGGATAACCCCACGCGGCTCGAGCTCGAGGAGACCCTGGCCCTCCTCGAGGGCGGCTCTCGGGCCCTCGCCTTCACCTCGGGCATGTCCGCTATCGCGGCGATCTTCGACCTCCTCTCCGCCGGGGACCGGGTTCTCCTTTCCGAGGACCTCTATGGAGGCAGCTACCGGATAGCCGAGGCGGTCCTCGCGAGGCGCGGCATAGCCGCCGCCTTCGTCGATACGCGCTCGACCGAGTCCGTGGCCGCGGCCTGGACCTCGTCCACCAAGGCCCTCTTCCTCGAGACCCCTTCCAATCCCATGTCGCGCGTGAGCGACATCCGCGCCTTATCGGCCCTCGCGCACGCTCGCGACGCTCTCGCGATCGTCGACAACACTTTCATGACGCCCTTGCTCCAGCGGCCCCTCGAACTCGGCGCTGACCTCGTCGTCCACTCGGCGACCAAGTTCCTGGCGGGTCACAACGATACCCTGGCCGGCATAGCCGTGGCCGCGAGCCCCGAGCTCGGCGACAAGCTCGCGGAAATCCAGATGACCACCGGCGCCGTGCTCGCGCCCTTCGATTCCTGGCTGGTCCTGCGGGGCCTGAAGACCCTCGCGCTGCGCCTGAGGCGGCAGGAGGAGAGCGCCCTCGAGCTCTCCTCCTGGCTCGCTTCGCGGAAGGAAGTCTCGGAGCTCTACTACGCCGGCGCCCCGGGTCATCCGCAACGCGCCCTCTCCCTTTCCCAAGCCACGGGCTTCGGCTCGATGATCTCGTTCCGGCTCCGCGACCCTGGCCTCGTGGGCCCTATCCTGGAACGGCTCAAGCTCGTTATCTACGCCGAGAGCCTGGGCGGGACCGAATCCCTCATCACCTACCCGATCCTGCAGACCCAT
>DBTW01000109.1:0-1428 GCA_002307245.1 Spirochaetaceae bacterium UBA1306
GTGCCTCCGACGAGGAGGAGGGTGGGGATGATCGTCCCGAAGAAGCTGCCGATGTTGGCGATATAGGTGCTGATGACCGATACGTCGACGCGCTCGTCCTTGCTGGGCGCCGCCACAAGGATATAGTTCGCGTAGGAGATGCTGAAGGCGGTCTGGGCGGTATCGAAGACGAAGAGGAGGGCCAGGAGGGCGAGGAAGATCAGCCATTGGTCCCAGGAGGGCCGCGAGAACAGCATGGCGAAGGCCGAGAGTGCGATGATGGGGGCGGTCACGCGCATGAAGAACACGTACTTGCCCCGACGAGGCCTGTATCGGGAACGATCGATCACGACGCCGAGCATGGGATCGTTGATCGCGTTCCAAATCCCGAAGATCAGGTAGACGATGCCTATCAGTTTTACGTCGAGTCCGATGATATCGGTGTAGTACTTGATGTAGGCGTTGTGGATCAGCACGTTGCTCAAGCTAAGCGGCATGATGGGAAAGGCCAGGAAGAACTTGGAGATCCCGGTCTGCGTCTTCGCGCCCGCCTTCCCTCGAACCCAGGTCGCGAGGTTGAACGATGTCCGATTCATGCGCGCGCCGATCCGCTTGCCGCGAGCTCGCGGCGAAAGGGCGAACCGGTCGGGGGGACGAGGAGGCGGACGGCGCCTCTGCCGAGCTCTTCGACCTGGAACTCGCCTCCGGGGGATAGGGAAAGACGGGAAGGATCGAAGCCGAACCATGCGGGCAGATATACCTCGGTGCTCGCTTCGATCGCTGGATTCTCCGTCCACGAACAGGTAAAGCGATGCTCGGCCGCATCGTAGGCGTAGGCTTCGAGGGCGCCAGCCGTACGCTCCGGATAGGGACGGGAGAGGGCGGGAAAGCAAGGCGTCTTCTCGAGGCCCGGCCGGTAATCCCAGTAGGTATCGGAGCAGAGCAGGCGCTCGAAGATGCGCGCGACGGACCGCGCAGCGGGAAGGGTTCCGGGACAGGAGCCATAGGCGCCCCACTCGCCCACGAGCATCGGCATGCCGAGCCGCCGGGCGGTCTCGCCATGATGAGAGAAGATCAGGTCCACGCGAGCGGGGCTGGCCTCAGCGACTGCCTGGGTGTCCACCACGAGGTCGTAGCCGTGGGGTGCGTAAGCCTGGGGACCGCCCTCGGACAGCGGCTCGATGGCGCTATAGACTCCCATGTTCGAGCCCATGCTGGCTTCGAGGAAGATGATCCGCTCGGTATCCACGGCTCGGATGGAGGCCGCGACGCGCTCGTAGAAAGGCATCAGCGCTTCGCGCTCGAACTCGTTGTACGCCGGCCGAGGCGCTTCCACCACCTCGGCGTATATTTCCCGGTCATCGAGTCCGCGCAGAACCTGGGCCCTTCCCTCGGGACTGCCCCAAAGGGCGAGCATATCCTCAGCGCCTACTGGCGAGGCGCCTACTG
>DBTW01000109.1:1695-6638 GCA_002307245.1 Spirochaetaceae bacterium UBA1306
CCTACTGGCGAGGCGCCTACTGGCGCCATGCCCGCGAGCAGTTCCGCACCGCGGGAAAACTGCAGGCTCAGAGCCTGGGGCGCCGCGCTTCCCATCATCGGCTCGTTGTAGAGGTCGTAGCCAATGACGGCGGGATGCTTCCCGAATCGCTGGGCCAGGATTTTCCAGCACGCGGCCAAATGATCCTGAAGACCCCGACCTTCGCGGAGACCTCGCGCGCCGGGCGCGGGGGCGTTGCGCCAGAAATTGTCGATGGCGCGCTGCACCGCCGGACTCGTCATGTACGCGTCCGACCAGACTTCGCCGGCGATATGCGGCTCATCCTCGTGCAAGGAAGCCCAGGCTGGGGCACCGTCGGCATAAAGGACGCTGAACAGATCCTGGTGCATATCGAGGAAGACGAAAAAGCCATAGGCCTGGGCCAGATCGAGTTGCCCCTTTATCCTCAGCAGGTACGCCTCATCGTATACACCAGGCTCAGGCTCTAGGCCTGCCCACATCACACCCAGGCGGAGGCAATTGAAGCCCCAGCCGCGAAAATCACCGAAGGGACTGTCGGTCTCGGGGTAGAGATACCCCGCCTTCGGATCTTTATTCACATAGTTGATACCGTGCAGGATGACCTGCCGTCCCGCGCCATCGTAGAAGCGGCTATCGCGCACCTCGATCATGCTTCATCCCCCGTCGATCTAGACGCTGGTAGGATTATGTGGCCAAATCTAGACGCCGTCAAGATTCAGTTATATCATGGGCTATGCAGCAGAAGCCCTACCACCATGGCGATCTGAAGAACGCCCTTATCAACGCGGGGATCGCGATCCTCGCGAGGGACGGCATCGAGGGATTGAGCCTGCGCAAGGTCGCGCTCGAGGCTGGGGTGAGCCATGCCGCTCCCTACGCCCACTTCGCCGACAAGCAGACCCTCATCGCCGCGATCGCCACGGACGGGCATCGGAAGATCAACGCGCGGTTCACGGAAGTCCGCGATCGCCATCCCGGAGACCCGCTTCGACAGCTGATCGAGACCGCCTGGGCCTACACCGAGTTCGGCTTGGAGGAACCGGGGCATTTCAAAGTCACGTACTCGAGCGCTGTCACGAAGGAACGCGATTACCCCGATCTAGCGGATATGATCGAGCGGAACTTCGAGATACTGCATGGGCTAGTGGAGCGCTGCCAGGCGAAAGGCGTCCTCCTCCCTGGCGACCCGGACCTGGCGGTCGTGGGCCTGTGGAGCATAGTGCACGGCTTCGTCTCCCTCTTGCTGGAAGGGCAGGTGTCGCACAACGTCGCGAACCGATACGGCACTCGGGAGATGCTGATAGCCTGCCTCAGCCAGGTGACTCGATCGCCGATAGATCCCCTTGAGTTCGCCCCTCTCGCCGATCGGGGGAGATAGGGGGTCGGACCTTGTTTTCACTGAGCTCCTTTTCCTGCTATAATCGGCATCCCCAGGGAGAACACCTATGAAAGCGCTCAATTTAGACGCAGACGCCAACGATCTCGAAAGGATGTACGAACGGAGCTTTTCCGGGATGGGACACTTCAAGCCCGGCCAGGCGGTGCAGACCGAGGTCGTGTCGATATCCAAGGACTGCGTTTTCCTGCAGCTCGGCGGAAAGAGCGAGGGTATCATCGATCGGGAAGAGCTGACCGACAAGGATGGGGAGCTCACCGTCAAGGTGGGAGACCCGCTCCGAGCCTTCTTCCTCAAGGCTGAGAACGGGGAAATGCGCTTTACCACCAAGATCAGCGGGGAAACGGCCGGGGCCGAGATGCTGGAAGAGGCCTATCGCGAGAAGATACCGGTGGAAGGCCTGGTCGAGAAGGAAATCAAGGGCGGCTACGAGATAAAGATCGGCGGGTTCCGCGCCTTTTGCCCCTATTCCAAGATGGGCGAACGGCGCTCGGACAATCCGGCGGAATATATCGGCAAGCGCCTGAGTTTCAAGATCCAGGAATACAAGGATCGCGGCCGGTCGATCCTCGTATCGAACAGGGCGATCCACGAGGAAGCTCGCCTGGAAAAGCTCGAGGCCCTCAAACAGACCCTCCAGGAGGGCATGGTCGTCACGGGCACCATCAAATCCATCCAGTCTTTCGGCGCCTTCGTCGACTTGGGCGGCATCCAGGCCCTACTGCCCGTCTCCGAGATCAGCCGTTCCCGGGTGGAGGACATCCAGGCCCTCCTGTCGGTCGGCCAGGAAATCCAGGCATCCATCCTGCAGATCGACTGGGGAAATGAGCGTATCAGCCTGAGCATGAAGAGCCTCCTCGCCGATCCCTGGGAAACCGCGAGGGAGAAATTCCCGGTGGGCTCGAAGCATGCGGGCAAGGTCGTCCGCCTGGCCGATTTCGGGGTATTCGTATCGCTGGAACCCGGCATCGACGGCCTCATGCACAGCTCGGAAATCAGCAAGGCCGCGAGCTATGGCGCGGGCCGCGAAGCCGCGATAAAGCTTGGGCAGACGGTATCGGTGGAAATCCTCGGCGTGGACCAGCCCAACAGGAGGATCTCCCTGAAGCCAGCGACGACGGCCGAGGAGGACGAGACTACGGCCAAGTACCTGGACGCTTCGGCCGATTCCACGACCTACAATCCCTTCGCCGCGCTGCTCAAGAAGAAGTGAGGCGCCGGAAGGCTTCGGCGCCCCCGCCCGAAGCCTTCTCGGTATCAGTAGCTCAGCGAGAAGCCGAGCGCCAGGCTATCGCCCGAAGGCGAGATTGCTATCGTGGGCCTAATGGCGATGTCCGTCTGGCTTTCCTTGCCCCAGGAGTCGATTTTGCTTTCCGCCCTGTGCTGCCTGATCGACCCGACGATTATGTCGGGTATCCCGAAGGCGAGCCCGCATATGCCTATAGTCATGCCTATGACCGAGATGCCGGCCCATGCGCCGATTTTGCCTTCCGTTTCGGAATACGAGCTCGAGGTCGAATCCCCCGAAATCCCGATATATAGCCCGTCCACGACATAGAAAGCATAGGTGCAGACGAGCGTTATGCCGCCGCCTACGGTGAGCCGTACGCCAAGGGCCTTCTTTTCCTGGGCATTTTGCAGATCTTCTTTCAGAGAGTCCTGGGTATCCTGAGCGGGGCAAAACGAAAGAGCGAGAAAGAGCAGGGAGAGAGAGAAAACGATTTTTTTCAAGACATCCTCCATTTAAAATAAAAATATACGCCGCCATTCTGAGGCAAGCAGCACCTGCCTGTCAACGAGATGGAGAGGCCCGAATGCGGTCAAAATTCCTCCAAGCGCGCCGCACGACCGCGACAGTCCTAGGCCCATTCTCGCAGGACTTGGTGCGCGAGCGAGGGCGGGAAAATGGAATCAATCCATTACACGCCTACATCGGGTTCGCGACGCCAAACCGCTTCATCGCCGCGCTCAAGGGGAATGCCGGCGTCACGCCCCAGCGTTATCGCCTATCCGGAAAATCGGCGAATCGCTAGACCGCCCCAGGCGATGACGACGTCGAAGGGAGCTGGGCGAGTTCACGCAAGGCTCGCTCCTTCTCGAAAAGCTCGAAAGCCATCTCTATGGTCGAGAGCATCACGAAATCGCCGGAGTTCTTGATAATGTAGCCGTATCGCGTGACCAGGCGGGCCTTCTCCACTATCGCCTTCTCGGAACGGGAGGTAAGGAAGACGATGGGCAAGTCCCAGCGCTCGAGGATCGCCCGGCCGGCAGCGATCCCGTCGATGCCCCGGCCCAGGTCGATGTCCATGAGGATCAGGCCGGGGACCGTCCCCTCCTCGAGCATTCGTATGGCGAGCTCCCCTGAGCTGGCCGTATCGACTGAGTACCCCCGCTTGCCGAGCATGAAGGCCTCGGTCATCGCAACGATGCTCTCGTCCTCGACTATCAATATCCTCTTGGGCGCGCATTCCATAAATCACCTACGGATCGCGGAGGCCCTCGATCTCGCGCATCGAGAAAAGGCCATCGACCGATATCACTATGACCATCCTGCCATCGCAGCGGACGATCCCGCGGACATAGTCCTCCCAAAGGGAGTTTCCTTCCTCCCGAGCCGCCAGGATGCCCGCCTCCTCGAGGGTCACGACTTCCTCTACCTCGTCCACGAGCGCCCCCACGGAGATGCTTCCCGAATCGCCTTCATCGACCGATATGACGATTATGCTCGCGCCTCTCACGGCATCCGTGCCCGGGAGCCCAAGCTTCTTCCGAAGGTCGATGACGGGAACCGCCTTGCCGCGGAGGTCCATGACACCTTTAAGGTAGTCGATGGGCGAGGGCACGGCCATGATCGGACCGAGTTCCAGCACTGTCTCTATCGCGGTCACTTCCACGGCGTACTCGACCGAGTTCAAACGGAATGTCAGGTATTGCATCTGTCGCCCTCCTTGGCCCTTTTGGCAGTCGGCTAGAATTCCTCGAAGTCGCCGTCGCTCTGCGCCTCGACTGAGCGGCCGCCAGGGAGGGCGATCGAGGTCTTCCTCGACGCCGGAGAGAGCAGGGGCTTCGCCGCCTCGTTCCCGGCGGCCTTCGCGTGCGCGACCTTGACGGCGGCGCGGGAGGGACGCGGGCCCTGCGGGACCGCTGCGACGGTCGCGACGACGGTCCCATCGACCTTGAAGTAGGCGATAGCCTCGGAGAGCTGCTCGGATTGCCCCGAGAGCTCCTCGGCCATGCCCGCGAGCTCCTCGCTGGCGCTGGCGTTCTGCTGGATCACCGTATCGAGCTGCGACAGAGCCTTGCCGATCTGGTCGGCCCCGGCGCTCTGCTCCCGGCTCGCAGAGGATATCTCCTGGATTAGGTCGGCGGTCTTCCGGATGTCCGGGACGATCTTGTCGATGATCGCGCCGGCGGCCGTTGCCGTCTGCATGGTCGCCTCCGAGAGACTCGTGATCTCCTCGGACGCGATCTGGCTGCGCTCCGCGAGCTTGCGCACCTCGCTCGCCACGACGGCGAAGCCCTTGCC
>DBTW01000109.1:6895-48566 GCA_002307245.1 Spirochaetaceae bacterium UBA1306
AAGCCCTTGCCGGCCTCGCCGGCCCTGGCAGCCTCGATCGCGGCGTTCAACGCGAGCAGATTCGTCTGCCTCGCTATCTCGTTGATGACGCCGACCTTCCCGGATATGTCCTTCATGGCCGCGACGGACTTGCCGACAGCCTGCCCGCCCTCGTCGCCGTCCTTCGCGGCCTTGATGGCGATGCCCTCCGTGGCCGATGCGTTATCGGTGTTCTGCTTGATCGTGGCCAGCATCTCCTCGATGGACGAGGATACCTCCTCCGCGCTCGCGGCCTGCTCCGCGGCGCCCTGGCTTAGCTGCTGTGCGGTCGAGCTAATCTGCTGGCTCCCCGTGGCTACCTGGCTCGAGGATACACGGATGTGCTCGACGATCTCGCGCAGCTTTTCGGCCATCTCGAGGAGGGCCCGGTTGATGCCCGAAGTCCGCTCCAGGCCGCGCGTGTCCACGGCGAGGTCCCCCGCCGCTATCCGCTTCGCCGCGCGCTCGATATCCGAGGGCTCGCCGCCGACCTGTCTGGTGACGGACCGCGAGAGCAGCAATCCTATGCCTATGCCGAGGAGGAGCGAAGCCGCTATCACGATGAACATAAGGACGGTCGAGGCCCTTGACGCGGACTCGGTCTGGTCGGCCTGCGCGGAGGCGTTCGCCTCCTTCATCTTGTTCAATTCCGTCATGAGGTCATCGAGGATCGTCAGCTTTTCCCGCGCCTCGCCCATGGATAGCACGGATGCGGCGCTCGAGGCCTTCAGTCCTTCCTGCGAGCCGAGATCGAAGACCTTCGTGGAGAGCGCGAACCAGGTATCGTACGCCGTGGCGAACTCGGCGAGCTTGGCCTTTCCGGCCTCGGTGTAGAAGAGCGCCGAAGCCTTCTTGAAGTTGTCATTGAGGAAACCTATGGATTTAGTCCATTCATTGCGGTATTTAGTCCGATCGGCCGCGCTGGAGGAGAGCAGGAAATTCTTCTCTGCGCGCGCGCAATACATAAGATCGATGTTCGCTTCTTTCAAATAGGAAAGCCCCAGGAGCTCCTTCTTATACATCGTGTTGGCGAGGGCCGACATCTTGTTCAGGTTGACCACGCCGATTAAGCCCACCACGAGGGAGAGAGAGGCCACAAACAAGAAGCTCACGATCAGCCTGCCGCGAAGAGTCATCGACGCCTCCTTGGTAATTCCGTTCCGTTCCATGCGGTAGAGTCAGTCTCGATTCCCGGATATGCCCGAGTCAATAAAACCATGAGGCGACTCTTCGCACCTTCGATGCCCGAAAAGCGCATTAATACGCCCAAGTAGGCGCCGGAACGGAGAGCGAGGGAAAAGATCGTGTTTTGATTCGAAAGATGCGATTGTGTATGCGACTAAAAAATGTCTATATTCGTATATTGTAGCTTTGTTTGTATAAGGCCGCCTCGACGAATGCAGGGCCGAGCGGCCGAGAAGGCGGTCGCTCGGCCAGACTGTCTGCCTGCAACACCCACATCTGAGGAATTAATCATGTCGAGCTTTGAAATACCAATCGAAGGGACGATACAGGACAGGAGACCGAGCCGCGCGCAGAAGCCTTCTTGCATGTCCTAATGCTCGAGGCGTGGAGCCGCTTCGATGAAAGATGACAATTTCAACTCGCGATCCGAGCATGAAACACCGAACACCTATTTCGGAGAGCAGAGAATATTCAATAATAAGCTCATCAACGCCCTGTTCGACGACGCGCGCACGCCCATCATCGTCACAGACGAGGACTTCTCGGTGATCCGAGTCAACAAGGCGGCGGCGATGTTCTTCGGCAGGACAGAGGAGAGCGCCGTCGGCATAGCCTTGGGCGAGCTGACCACCCCCGTCGTCATGTCGTGGATCCAGGGAGCCTCGCGCACGTTGCGGCTGGACGGGGAGAAGATCCAGGAGGGATTCGAGCTCCTGGACTGCCTGGGCGGCGAGCATCGCCTCGCCCTCACGGTCCGCTTCCTCGCGAGCGAGCGATACGGCCTATTCAACTACCTCATCACGATGCGGGAAGACGCTGGCCCCGCCGAGCCGAGTTCCGGGATGGTGGATCCTCAGCTCTCGATCGGCCGCCTGATGCGCGGCCTCTCGGACGCCGTGCTGCTCATCGACAACCAGAGCGGGACGATCTGCGACTGCAACGAGGCCGCGCCGGCCATGTTCGGGTACGAGCGCGAGGAGATCCTCGGCCGCAGCCCCCAGTTCCTCGCCGCCGATTACGCATACGCCCAGGAGCTGACCAAGATCAGCCACGCGGCCTATGTCCGGCAGGGCTTCTACCAGTCCAAGATCCGCTGTCGGCGCAAGGATGGCGGCGTATTCACGACACTCGGCACGAATATCACCTTTTTCAGCCAGAGGGGGGAGCTACGCTACACGCTCGCGATCAACCGGGACATATCGGAGGACGAGCGCCGCCTCAGCGAGGTCTCCCGGCTGGCCCGGCGAACCAAGGAATGCATCGAGGCGCTCGCCCGCAGCCTTGAACCACTGGTCTCCGACGCCCCGAGAGGCAAGCTCTCCGGGCTCGGCTTCTCGGAGCGACAGATTAAGATCGCCTCTCTCCTCTGCGAAGCTGAGCCGAGCAAGCGCATAGCCGGGCTGCTCAAGATCCCGGAGTCCACGGTCAAGAGCCACATACACTCGATGTACGCCCGCCTCGGGGTAGCCTCCAAGATCGAGTTCGTCAACTACTTGCGGACGCACAACATCGACCTGGAATAGCGGGCAGCCCGGCGGCTCCCCACGATCCGCCCGCCGCTTGACCCCGCGGGGAAATCCGTCCATTCTTTAGCGATGGTAAGCATCGCATTTGGCGGCTTCGTGATATCCCCGGCCCTCGCCTGGCTCGCGATCGGCGTCGCGCTGATGGCGGCGGAAGTGCTGGCGCCGGGCTTCATCGTCTTCTGGTTCGGCGTCGGCGCGCTCGCCGCCTCGCTCGCGGTCTTCCTCGGCCTGCACAGCGTCTACGGCGAGCTCCTCATCTTCCTCGGCGTGTCGATCGGCTCGCTCCTCCTCTGGCACCTCGTGCTCCGCAAGCGCCTGCCCGGATCGGGCAGGTCCGACGAGCGGGACGCGACCATCTCCGAGCTGCGAGGCAGGATCACCGCCAGGGTCGCGCCCGACGCCGAGGGTCGGGTCGAGCTCCACACGCCCTTCCACGGGATCCGCGGCTGGAAGGCGCGCTCCAACCAGGAGCTCGAGCCGGGCGCGGAGATCGAAGTTGTCGACGCGAAGGGAATCGCGCTGATCGTCAAAAGGAGCGGATCATGATCTACCTCATCGGGGCCATCGCCCTCCTCGTCCTCATCCTCATCATCAAGGGCGTCCGCATCGTGCCGCAGGCGGAAAACTGGATCGTCGAGCGCTTCGGGAAATTCGCCACCACGCTCAGCCCGGGACTCAACCTCATCAACCCGCTCTTTTCCCGCATAGCGAAGAAGATCGACGTGAGAGAGAAGGTCCTCGACATGCCCAAGCAGGGCATCATCACCTCGGACAACGCCATAGTCGAGGTTGACGGCATCGTCTACTTCAAGGTGATGGACCCCTACAAGTCCTTCTATGGCATCGAGGACCTGGAGTACGCGATCTCCAACCTCGCCCAGACGACCCTGCGCTCGATCATGGGCAAGCTCACCCTCGACGAGTCCCTCTCGAGCCGCGGCCAGATCAACTCCGAGCTCATGGCCGTCCTCGACGAGGCGACGGACTCCTGGGGCACCAAGATCACGCGCGTCGAGCTAAAGGACATCGCGCCCCCGGCGGAACTCGCCCAGGCCATGGCCCTGCAGCTGCGGGCCGAGCGCGAGCGCCGCGCCCGCGTCCTCGAGGCCGAGGCAAAGAAGGAGGCGGCCGAGACTGAGGCCCAGGGTATGAAGGCCGCGGCCATCCTCCAGGCCGAGGCGCGCAAGATCAGCGCCGAGCGCGACGCCGAGGCCCGCGAGCGCCTCGCCCTCGCCGAGGCCAACGCCATCAAGGTCGTCACGGAGACCCTCAAGGACTCCGGAGGGGATCCCCTCACCTACCTCATCGGGCAGGAGTACGTAAAGAGCCTAGGCAAGCTCGGCGAGTCGCAGAACGCGAAGTTCCTCGTCCTGCCCTCGAACGTGCTCGAGTCGATCCAGGGCATCTTCAAGAAAGCCTAGGCCCGCGCGAGGATGGACGCGATCACCGCGAGGGCCCCCGCGCGGCGCGCCAGTCTCACCAAGGGATTGCGTTCGGGATGTGGCTCCGAGTCATTGCCGAAGGCCATCTTGATGCCCGTGAGCACCAGGAAGGCGCCGAAGATATAGATCAGCCAATGGAATCGCTCAAGGAGGGCGGTCTCGCCGCCGCGCCGGAAGAAAGGGCCGCGTTGAAAACCAGGCCAGGGCGATCCAGGCGACGCGGGTGATCAGCGACTCCCTCACCGACACCTCATGGGCCTTCCGGTGGAAAACCAGGAGATCCAGGACCAGCATAGCCACCACGAAGATATTGAAGCCGATCCATAGCCCAGCGTTGCTGAAACCCATCGAGAGGCTTCCTACACAAGGCCGACCGGGAGGGCGCCATTATCCGGGCTTACCCTCGCTTTGACGACCGGCCAACCCGATTCCGGACGGCTACTCCCCAACTCAGGCAGTAATTTTCTGAATCCCGGCGAATAACCAATGTCCCGTTGCCGAATGAGGGCCCGAAGAAGAGCAGACTTGCGCCCCTATCCCGCCTCGGCTAAAGTTCCCCCTGACGCGCTAGATTTCAGGAGGCTTTGAAGGCGATGGATCCATCGATTGGCCGCCTCGTGTGGCTGCCCGCGCCGGTCGGGAACTTCGGCAAGGCGGAGCTGGGCCGCGCCTTTGCGGTGCTGGCGGAGCTCGAGGGCGCGACTCGCGCGGGAGCTCCGGAAGGCGCTTCGCCGTCGGGGCCGGCTATCGCGGCCGAGCCCTTCCTCCGTTTCGCCCTCCCTTTGGCCTCGCAGCTTGGCCGCGGGGCTTTCCGCGAGGCCGTCGCCACGGCCTTCCGCGCCGGGGCCTTCCCCTGGACCTGCGATCCGGTAGCGCCTATCCTGGCCCTTGAGCTCGATGCCTTCCTTGCCTGCGGAGCCAGGCCCCTGCGCCTGGCCCTGGCCTGCCAGGACGCCCTCGAGCTCCGTCTCGGCCGAGCCCTGGACGCGGACGCGGCGCTCAAGGCGGCCTTCGACGATTTTTTCCGCACACGCATAGACTGAGGAGCGAAAAAATGGTGTTCGACTATGAAGTGTTCGAGCGGGCCCGCTGCGGCGAGAAGGAGAGGCGCAGCCTCGAGAGCCTCGTCGACCTGTTCTGCGCCCTGTCCGAAAAGGCTCGGCGAGAAGGCCTGCTGGCCCTCGAGGAGGATATCGGGGAGAAGGGACTCGATCCCTTCCTGGCCCTCGGCCTCAAGCTCGTCCTGGACGGAGCCACGCCCGAGGTCCTGGAAGAAACCCTCGTTACCTCTATCTTCGCCTCGGGCCTGCGCGGCAAGGCCCTGCTCGCGCGCATGGTTGCCTACTCGGGCATCAGGAGCATCTCGCAGGGCTATTCGCCCGAATGCACCCGCCGCCTGCTCGAGGCCTACCTCGGATTCGAAACCGGGGCGGAGGCCCAGGCATGACCCAGTCCATGCCCGGAGAGGAGCCCCACGACTTCAGGCGCCCAAAGCGATTCCCGGGCGAGAAGATCCGCGAGCTCGCCCTGATCCACGAGGGCTTCGCCCGTTCGGCGTCCCTGGCCTTGAGCCGGGCGCTCCGCTCCCCGGCCCAGCTCAGCCTCGTCTCGGTGGACCAGCTCCGCTACGACGAGTTCATCAACTCCCTGCCCGATCTCGTCCCCCTCTGCGGGCTTTCCATGGAGGGCCTTGCGGGCGACGCCCTCCTCGAGATCGACCCCGCCCTGGCCTTCGCCCTGGTCGAGCGCCGCGCCGGCGCCTCGAGCGCGGGCCAGGCGCCGTGCCGAGGCCTCAGCGAGCTGGAGGAGGCCCTACTCGAGGGCCTAGTCGTCCGCCTCCTCTGCTGCCTGCGCGAGGCCTGGGCGCCCACGCTGGAGCTCAAGCCCCGCCTGTCCTCCTTCGAGTCGAGCCCATGCTACGCCGGCCTGGCCGAGCCGGGCGAGATGGTCGCGCTCGTCACGCTCGAAGCCTCGGTCGGCGGCTCCCAGGGCATGATGAACCTCTGCCTGCCCTACCCGTCGATGGCGCCCTTCCTGTCGCCCCGGGAGGAGGCCCCGGCGGGCGGGCAAGAGCCCCTCCTCGGCCCCGACGAGCTGGGCCAGATCCGCCTGACGCGTTATGCGATTTTTCAAGCCGAGGGCGAGGGCCCGACGGCGCGCGAGCTCGCGGCCCTCCTGTCCGCGGGTGACGCGCCGGCCTTCGAGGCTCAGGGCCGCTGCGCCTACGGCCCCTCGGCGCGCTGAAGGGAGAAATGATGGCTGACGAAAAAAAACAAGTCGGCGCGGTCGACCGCTCGCGGCTCGAGGCCTTCCTGGACCGCGTACCCCTGCCCCTCCGCCTCCGCTTCGCGGACGGGGGGACGGATTACGCGGCGCATCTCGCCTCGGGCTTCGAGTCCCGCGCCCCCGAGCTCTCGGCCTTCGCGGGTAAGGCGGGCCTGCTCGAGCTCTTCGGCCGCCGGCTAGCCGACGCCCTCGTGCGCGAGGAAGGCGGCCGATGCCGAGTGGAGCTCTCGAGGCCGGCCTTCGAGCCGGGGGGGCTCGAGGACTTCGCGCTCGACGCGCCTTTCCCCGTCGCGGTCGTGGTCGGCGAGCGGACGATCGACATCGGGGCGGCCGGCCGCCTCCGCGCCGGGAGCCTCGTCGAGTTCGACCGCCAGGCCGGCGAGGCCCTGGAGCTCCTGATCGAGGAGCCCCGGAGGCTGTTGTGCCGAGGCGAGGCCGTGACCATCGACGGCACCTACGCCATGCGCGTCATCGAGGCCGTCCCGCCCGAGCCCATCGCGGCCGGAACGGTCGAGCGGCCCGGGGATGCTCCTCGAGCCCTGGCCCGATTGGTCCTGGGCCGCGGCAGCCTCACGCTGCGGGAGGCCATCGCCCTCGTGCCCGGAGCCATCGTCAAGCTGGACACCCAAGTCGGCTCACCCGCCCGCTTCGAGATCGAGGGCGGGGCCTCGCTGGCGGCCGATGTCCTCATCGTCGACGAGCGCTTCGCCGCGCGGCTTCTTCCGGTCGAGCGGCTCATGCCTGCCGCGCAGCCCCTGCCGGCGGACGCAGGACTCTCGAAGGCCGAGGCGCGCGACGACGCGCCCGCCACGAGGGAGCCGGTCCGCCCGGAGAGGCTCGAGGCGACGCCACCCAGTCGCGCGGGAGCAGGCGACCCTGCCCTCGTGGCGGCGATCTCGGCGTCGCCGGATGCGGCGGCCAGGGGCCTATCGGCCCTCCTCGCCGCGGACAAGCGCTCCGAGGCCGCCCTCGCTCTCATAGCCATCGGCCCCGAGCTCGCGGCCGAGCTCTTCAAGCGCCTGCGCGAGGACGAGATCGAGAGCCTCACCTTCGAGATCGCCCGCCGGGACTCGACCGGGGCAGAGGAGCTGGACGCCGCACTCTCCACGCTCGCGAGCTGGGCCCAGGGCGCCGCCGCCGCGGCAGAAGGGGGCATAGACTACGCCCGCGAGGTACTGGAGCGCGCCCTGGGCGCCCAAGGCGCTGTCGAGGTCATCGAGCGCCTGACGGCTTCCCTGCAGGTCCGTCCCTTCGACTTCATCCGACGCGCCGAGCCGGAGCGGGTCCTCGAGGCCCTCAGGACCGAGCATCCCCAGGTCATGGCCCTCGTGCTCTCCTTGCTCGATCCCATGAAGGCGGCCATCGTCCTCTCGCGCCTGCCCTTCGATCTCCAAGGCGACGTGATCAAGCGCATAGCGACGATGGAAAGCGTCTCCTGCGAGTCCGTCCGCGAGATCGAGCGGGTTCTCGAGGCCAGGCTGGCCTCGGCCGATGGCGGGGACGAGCTTGCAGCGGGCGGGACGGACGCGGCGGTCGAGATACTGAACCTCGTGGACCGCGCCACGGAGAAGAGCTTGGTCGAATTCCTCGAGGAGGACGATCCCGAGCTCGCGGCCGAGATCAAGAAGCGGATGTTCGTCTTCGAGGACATAGTCCTCCTTGACGACCGCTCCCTCCAGAAGACGCTGCGCGAACTCGATAGCCGGGACGTGGCGATGGCCTTGAAGGGCGTGGCCGCTGAAGTCCAGGAGAAGTTCTTCAGGAACATGTCCAAGCGCGCGGCCCTCATGCTCAAGGAGGACCTCGAGTTCATCGGGCCTTTGCGGATCTCGGAGGTCGAGGCGGCGCGGCAGCGCGTCATAGCCGTCATCAGGCGCCTCGAGGAGGCCGGGGAGATCGTCATCGCACGGGCTGGCGAGGAGAGGCCTATCGAGATTTGATTGCCGGGACAAGTGCTCGAGCCGCGGAATATAATCCGCCCATGGACTCACAAGGAAAATCATTTCCATCGCTGCTCCTCGAGTTGTTGGATTGCGTCGAGGATCTAGTCCTAATCCTAGACGCCAAGCTCCGGATAGTCGAGGCCAACCGCGGCGCGGTTATCTGCTTCGGATACTCGAAAGCAAGCCTGAAGGCGATGCGCCTCCACGACCTGCTCGCGATCGATGAACGAAAGCGGGTCACCCAGCTCGTGGTCGACACGGAAGAGCGCCATGGCGGAGCGGCGGTCTTCCGTACGTATGCCAACAGGAAAGTCCGCGTCCGCTTCAGCGTCAGCCGCGCGGCCGAGTCCGGGGAGAAATCGCATAGCTTCCTGCTCGTGGCCCATCGCCCCGCGGACGACGCGCGCCAGGCCGATGACGATTCCTCGAACGGCCTGGCCGCCCGGATGCTCAAGGGTTTCGTGGATCCCCTTTTCGTGATCGACGGCCCCTCCCGGACGGTGCGCGACTGCAACGACGCGGCCCTGGCGGCCTTCGGCTTCTCGCGGGACGAACTTATCGGGCAGCGGCTCCTGGACCATACCAAGAACGTCGAGGAAAGGCAGCGGAACCGGGAGGCCGAGGAGAGGGCCGATACGACCTATGCGACGATGGGCATATTCCAGGAGCGCATTCTCTTTCCACGCAAGGACGCGCCGCCCATCCCCTGCTATATCACAAGCCTTCCCTTCTTCAATCGGGACGGCTCCCTCGACCTGATCATCGCCATGCTCTTCGACCGATCGGTGGAAGAGGCGCGCGAGGCGGAGCTCGCGGATCTCATCGGCCAGATCAACTCCCTGGCCACCCAGCTCTCCGGTACCGCCTCCGCCTATACGACCCACCACAGGCGTGAGCGCCTATCCGAACTCGGATTCACGCCCCGGCAGATCGAGATAACCCGCCAAATCGCCGCTGGCGTCTCTTCCAAGGATGTCGCCTTCCGAATGGGCATAGCGGAGAGCACGGTCAAGAACCACTTGGCCGTGATGTACCGCAAGCTCAAGGTCAATTCGAGGCTGGCATTCATGCGGGCCATAGCGACCAAGCGCATCAAGATCGAATGAGTGCCCCGGTCATATTCCGAGTATTAGTCCTTTAGTACGCCTCCACTAGTCCAAAGAAGTCCTTGAATCGACATGACCAACGACTAGATTTCGATAGGTCAGAAATCCCCTCGCGACTCGCGCGTGGGAGACTGTCCTGGAGGTAGTCGCATGAAGCTCAAAATCGGCGGCAAGCTGGTTTGCGCATTCTCGGTCATGGTTGTATTAAGCGTCCTCGTCGGAGTCTTCGGCATCGCCCAAATTCGTAAGATCGTCGCGGCCGACGAGTACCTCTTCGAGAAGATGACGAAGCCCCTGGCGAATCTCATCACGATGGACGAGGACTTCCAGCGTATCAGGATCGATGTGCGTACCATCGTCACTTTGGCCGATGGAAAGGGGATCGAGGCGGCCGAAGCGGATATCGCGCAACTTCGTTCCGAGATGGAGGCCGAGGGCGTCTCCTTCGAGGCGTCGGCCGTCACAGAGAAGGGGAAGGCGCTTATCGCCGACTATCAGAAGCAAGTGTTGGCGTACAAGACCGTATCCGACGAAGTCATCCGACTCGTCAAGGCCGGCAAGCGCGCCGAGGCCCTCGCCCTCATGAATGGCGATGGCGCCGCCTCCGCGGCGGCTCTGCAGGCGGCCGTAAATAGCATCGTCACGACCAAGGTCGACCTGTCGAAGCAGACGGCCGACGATAACGCGAAGACCGGTGCCCAGGCGACCTGGGTGATGCTCGCCATCATCGCCATCAGTACCCTATTCGCGATTGCCCTCGCGATTATCCTCTCGCGCTCCATCACGACCCCCATCGGGCGCGTCGTGGTCTTCACCAAGGCCATGGCCAAGGGCGACCTCACCCTCGTCGTGCACGACGACATGCTGCGGCGAAGCGACGAGATGGGCGAGCTCGCCCATGCCTTCAAGGACATGCAGGAAAGCCTCAAGGACATCGTCGGCGGCCTCCTGTCGGCCTCGGACCAAGTCTCCTCGGGCAGCGTACAGATCAGCTCGACTGCCCAGGAGATGAGCCAGGGAGCCACCGAACAGGCCGCCAGCACTGAGGAGATCTCGAGCTCGATCGAGGAGATGGCCGCCACCATCAAGCAGAATTCCGACAACGCGCTGGCCACCGAGGGAATCGCCATAAAGACCTCGAAGGACGCCGAGGATGGCGGCAGGGCCGTCGAGGAGTCCGTCCAGGCCATCAGCCTCATCGCCGCCAAGATCAGCATCATCGAGGAGATCGCCAGGCAGACCAATCTCCTCGCGCTCAACGCCGCCATCGAGGCGGCCCGTGCGGGCGAGGCCGGCAAGGGCTTCGCGGTGGTCGCGAGCGAGGTGCGCAAGCTCGCGGAGCGCTCGCAGAACGCCTCCGGGGAGATCACCAAGCTCTCGAAGGATACGGTGGAGACGGTGAGGCGGGCGGGCGAGATCATCCAGGTCATCGTGCCCGACATCAAGAAGACCGCATCCCTCGTCCAGGAGATAGCCTCGGCCTCGAAGGAGCAGGGTTCCGGAATCGAGCAGATCAACAAGGCGATGATGCAGCTCGACACGGTCGTGCAGCAGAACGCGAGCGCCAGCGAGGAGCTCGCCAGCATGTCGGAAGAGCTCTCCGGCCAGTCCGAGCAGCTAGCCTCGGCCATGGAGTTCTTCAAGATAGACACGGCCAAGACGGCCCAAGCTGGCAAGGTGCTCAAGGCCGAGCCAGCTTCGAAGGAAGCCGTCCCCGGTCCGGCGAGGGCGGAGCGCAAGCGGATAGACCCGGCCGCGAAGTCGCATGCCATCCTGCCATTCAACGCGGAAAAGACATCCGACTCCGACTTCGAGGAATACTGATGCAGTACCTGACCTTCCGCTTGAACGGAGTGGAGTACGCCGTCGACGTCAGGATCGTGGAGACCGTCGTGGAGCGCGCCGACACGACGGCCGTCCCATCCCCGGTCGAGTACATGCGGGGCGTCATGGACCTGCGCGGGCGCGTGGTTCCCGTCATCGACCTTCGCCGCAAATTCGGCCTGCCTGAATCCGAGGACTCGAGCCGATCGAGCATCATCGTCTTCATGGTCGAGGACGAGGATAGGAAGACGCTGACGGTGGGCGCGCTAGTCGACGAGGTCTCCGAGGTCGTGACCATCGAGGAGGGTAGCATCGATTCGGCCCGGGCCGAGGGCGTGGCGCTCTGGGAGCGCTACGTGAGGGGGGTAGTCCGCTTCGAGGGCCGCATGATCGTCATCATCGGCGCGGACGGGCTCTTCTCGATACGAGAGATCGAGGCGCTGCGCGCCGCTTGAAGCGCGCCGAGGGCGCGAGGAGGAGCAATGATCCCTGCGAAGACGGACCGGAAATGGGAAAGGCTGGTGACCGGCGAGCTGAGTCACGAGTTCAAGACCCTCGCGGCCGGCCTCATGCTGTCCCGGCTGCGCCGCGAGACGAAGGCGAACGCCGACCCGGGCACGATGAGACGGTGCGTGGACGAGGTCTACGCGTTCTTCGAAAAGTACGAATCGGTCCTTCGCGACGATATCTCCGAAATCTTCAACTAGGAGTGGCACGATGCTAGCAAATATCGCGACGGTCGCCTCGAAGATCAACTCGGGTAAGTCGCTCTTCCTCGCCGGGGACGAGAGTCTCCTCAAGCGCCTGCCCCAGGGCGATTGGATCGGCGGCACCATACCCTACTTCATGGGGGAGACGGGTGGGGTGACGACGAAGGACAAGCTATTCATGACCGAGGCCCCCGCGGACTCCTCGGTCGACAGGATCGCCTGGTACGGCGAGGGGGATCTCCAGCGCCTCGTCCCGGACTCGCCCGATAACGGCTTTTCCTTCCTCATCATCCCGGCTACGAGCCCCGCCCACATCGCCTATGCCCGGAACGCCCCGAGCTACGAGGGCATCTTCCTCAAGCCGATTATCGGGTGGATCGCCGGAGTCCATCTGGACGAGCTCGGCAAAGTCCCGCCCAAGGTATTCAACGGCCGGACGGGCGAGTCCTCCGAAGCCAAGGCCGTCGCCATGCACGTAAACCTGAAGCGCGGCAAGCAGGCTTCCATAGGGATCGTCAACCTCTTCCACCCGGGCAAGGGCGAGGTCATCAGCTTCGAGGAGGAGGGCTTCTCCGTGAGCGATTGCCTGGTCGATGGGAAGAAGACGAATTTCGCCGAGTACCTAGCCTCGCGCAAGGTCGACACCCGGCTGCCCCTCGTGGCCGACTACGCCGGCGCCATGGTGAACGTCAGCTTCCAGGCCGTCGACGAAAGGAAGAAAACGGTCAACCTCTACGCGCCGGTCTTCAAGGGCGTGCAGTACCGCATAGCCGAGCCCGTCCCGGATTACGTGAAAAGCTTCTCGGCCAGCATGCCGCCGGGCTCCGTGAACCCCGTCTTCGCCTGCAATTGCATCCTCAATTTCCTCTACGCGGGACTCGAGGGCAAGAAAACGGGGTCGATCACCGGGCCGATCACCTTCGGCGAGATAGCCTACCAGCTCGTGAACCAGACCTTGGCCTATCTCGATATCTCAAATACCGGGGAATGATCCCCAGGGCCATCAGAGGCATGGTATGAACGCCGCCATGAAAAAAACCATACTCCTCGTGGAAGACGAGAGCATCATCGCGCTCATGGAGACCCAGACGATCAAGCGCTTCGGCTACGAGATCCTCGTCGCGGGCACGGGCGAGGAGGCGGTGGAGATCGCCACCGGCGACCGGGAGATCGACCTCGTCCTCATGGACATAGACCTCGGCCGCGGCATCGATGGCCCCGAAGCCGCCAAGCGGATACTCGCCGCGAGGATGCTGCCGATCGTCTTCCTCACCTCTCATATGGAAAAGGAATACGTGAGCAGCGTCAAGAGAATCACCCGATACGGCTACGTGGTGAAGAACTCCAGCGATTTCGTCCTGCATTCTTCCATAGAGATGGCCTTCGAGCTCTTCGACGCCCACGAGAAGCTACGCCTGGAGAGGGACGCCCTGCGCGAGAGCAAGGAAACGGCCGAGCGCTACCTGAACGCCGCGGCGGCCCTCGTCATCTCCCTCGACGAGCGGGGCGATATCGCCCTCGTGAACGACAGCGGCTGCAAGATCCTCGGCTACGCCCGGGAGGAGCTGCTCGGGAGGAATTGGTTCGACGCCTGCGTGCGCGGCGATGCCAGGGCGCGCTTGCGCGAGGGCTTCCTCAAGGCGATCCGCGGAGAGGCGGAGATCGTCCCGGTCGACGAGTACGAGATCGCGGCTAAGGACGGCGCCGAACGGACCATCTTCTGGCGCCATACGCTCTGCGCGGACAAGGACGGCAGGAATCGCGGGGTCTTGAGCTCGGGCGAGGACATCACCGAGCGCAGGCAGGCGCAGCTGGCCCTGCTGAAGAGCGAAGAGCGCTGTCGCGAGATCATCGAGCGCACGATCGACTATATCTATACCGTGTACTACGAGAACGGCGCGATCGTGAAGACCGTGCACAATCCGGCTTGCGTCGCCGTCACGGGCTACTCGGCCCGGGAATTCAACGACGATCCCTATCTCTGGCTCAAGATGATCGTGCCCGAGGACCGGGATATCGTAGAAGATCAGACCCGGCGCCTTCGCTACGAAACCGCGCCGGAAGCCATCGAGCATCGCATCAGGCGCAAGGACGGGACGCTCAGGTGGATCCGGAGCACGCCCGTACTCCACTTCGACTCGAGCGGCGCACTCGTCTCCCGCGACGGCATCATCGTCGATATCACCGAGCGGAAGCTCGCCGAGGAGAGGGTCAAAAACCTCCTCCACGAGAAGGAGCTGCTCCTCCACGAAGTGCATCACCGCGTTAAGAACAACATGGCCAGCCTTGCGAGCCTGCTATCGCTCCAGGCCGATGCGTCGAGCGAGGCGATCGTCGCGAACGCCCTCGGCGACGCGCGAGGCCGCGTGGAGAGCATGCAGGTCCTGTACGACAAGCTCTACCAGAGGGGAAATTGCCGCTACATCCTGGCGAAGGAATACTTCGATGACCTGGTATCCTACATCGCTGCGGCGCTCTGCCCCGCAGCGAACGTCTCCCTCGTGACCCGCGTAGACGACGTGATGCTGGCCGCGGACTATTTCTTCCCCCTCGGCATCCTGGCCAACGAGCTCATCACGAACGCGCTGAAGCATGCCTTCCCGCAGGGCCGCGGGGGGAGTATCCGGATCGATTTCCATAGCTCGGCCGACTGCGAATGCATCCTCCAGGTAGCAGACGACGGGGTCGGCCTGCCCTCCGTCGGCGGAGCAAGGCGGCCCAAGGGGATGGGACTCGGCCTCATCAACGCGATGGCGGAGCAGCTTCACGGGAAGGTCGAGATCATCCGAGGCGGGGGGACTCAGTATAAAATCACCTTCGCCGCGAAGAACGCCGTGCGCGTAGGCGGGGACTAGATTAGTGTTACGAAGATTTATAGTTTTTTAATCGCCGAGGCCGCTCGCGCGCCTAGATTAGGTAGACCCCGCAGAAGGTTTACCCATGATTTCCCCGTTCTGCCCATATCCTCACTGTTCGAACCATACGCATCCCCGCCCCAAAGAAATCTATTGGAGACGCGCAGGCTTCCATTCCACGAAATGCCTCGGTCCCATGACCAGCCGAGCCGATGCAGCGCCAGCGCCCCTTCGACCTCGTCGGTCATTTTCATGACTTCTCTTTCGTTCTCATGCCGGAAGCCAATCACACCCTGTCTTTCCCGTTCCATACCTTCCCTTGCTCTTCGAAGGGATCAATTCCTCGTGTCGTCCGGGGGTCAGTGTCTCATGTCGCCAGACATCGCGCTCTCTCGAGATCCTTCGGCTGCTCCCGCGGCTCGATCCTCAATCGCTCGCGACTGCCTGGGCTGCAAGGCAATCGCCGCGCATCGTCGGGATACGAGCTGCTTTGGCAGGAATGTCGCAAATGGGCTTATCCGGCTTACCTGTTATCTCGATTTTCGCAACTATCACAAGCGTTACTCGATCAAGGCTCCAATAATTGAAGGCGAGACGTAAACGGAAGTGGCGGGGATTCAATTTGTGGCAGTCGCAAAAACCCGGAGATCCATGTTTAGGCGCCGGGTACAGAGAAAGCAGCTTAGCTACCCGCATTTGCTTTTAGCTGAGAAATATAGGGAATTATCGCAACTAATCTTCGTAACACTACGCAACGCTTGACTCATCGCAGCCGGCCTCGCTATAGTCAAGTGAGTCATTTGTACCGTTTAATAGAAACAATCGAAGGCTCGAGCGGATTCCGATTCCCGGCAGAGGCAGGAGAGAATGAGCAGTCAAGGCAAGATCGCCATTATCGGCTCAGGACACGTCGGCTCGCATTGCGCGATGGCCTTGGCGGCCGGAGGCGCCGTCCGCGAGATCGCGCTGATAGACCGGATCGAGGCGAAGGCCCAAGCCCAGGCCCTGGACGTCTCGGATGCCTTGTCCTTCCCGCCTTCGTCGACCCTGGTCAGGGCAGGGACCTACGCGGACTGCGCCGACGCCGATATTGTGGTCATCGCCATCGGCGAGCCGAGGCTTCCTGGACAGACGAGGCTGGATCTCCTGGGAAATTCGGTGAGGATGCTCCACGAGCTTCTGGGCGCCCTCAAGCCCCTGGACATGGGCGGGATCGTCATCACCATCACCAACCCCGCCGACATCGTGGCGGACTACGTCCAGAGGGGCCTGGGACTGCCCCGCTCGAGGGCCTTCGGGACGGGCACATTGCTGGACAGCGCGCGCCTGATCCGGCTCCTGTCGGAACGCACGGGCTTCGCGAGGGCGGACATCAAGGCCTTCGCGTTGGGCGAGCACGGCGATTCTTCGACCATCCCGTTTTCGCAGATCAGCATCGGGGGGCGGCCCTTCGAGGCCTTCCGGGACTTGGATCGGTCCGGCCTCCTCGAGCGCACGCGCCTCTCCGGCATGGACGTGATAAATGGCAAGGGCTCGACGGAGTTCGGCATCGGCCAGGTCCTGTCCGTCCTCTGCCGCTCGATCCTCCAGGACGAGAAGCGCGTCCTGCCGCTTTCGGCCCTGCTCCAGGGCGAATACGGCCAGCGGGGACTGCACTGCGGCGTGCCCTGCCTGGTCGGGCGCGGCGGGATAGAGGAGGTCGTCGAGCTGGCCCTCGAGGGATCGGAGCTCGCCGAGCTGGGCCGGTCCTGCGACGTCATTCGCAAGCACATCGCCATGGCGCAAGATATAGCCCCATCCGAAGCACCGTAGCACCACGCCCAGGAAAGATAGGAGTAGCTTATGAACAAGTCATTCGTCTCGTCAGCCCTCGCCGCGGCCTTCGCGCTCGCAGCCCTCGCCGCCTTCCCCGCAGCCGTCTCCGCCGCTCCCGCCAAGATCAGGGTCGTGATCGTGCAGCCCATGAGCCACAAGTCCCTCGACCAGATCCGCGACACCATCGTCGCCGAGCTTCGGGCCGCGGCCCAGGCCTCGGGGCGCAACTTCGAGATCGCGACTCAGGACGCGCACGGCGACACCTCGTCCTTGCCGACGATCTTCCAGAACGCCAAGAGCAAGGGCGTGGACATCGTCGTCCCCATAGCCACGCCCAGCGCGCAGAGCGCCAAGAGCGTGTTCGGCGGCACGAAGACCCCGATCGTATTCGCCGCCGTGTCCGATCCCGTCGCGGCCGGCCTGACCGGCGAGGACTCGAAGAACATCACCGGCGTCTCCAACTCGATCCCCTCGGCCAAGATCGTCCAGCTCGTCTCCGACTTCCAGCCCAAGTACAAGAAGCTCGGCTTCCTCTACACCTCCAGCGAGACCAATTCCGTCTCGACCATCAAGGCGGCCAAGGCCTATTGCGACAAGAGCGGCGTCGCCTACGCGGAAGCCTCCATCGCCGCGGTGACCGACCTGCAGGCGGCCGTGAACAGCCTGCTGTCCAAGGGCGTGGACGCCCTCTACACAGGCAACGACAACACCATCGCCTCCGCCATGCCCACCTACGCCGACGCGGCCTACGCCAAGGGCGTCCCCATCTACTGCGGCGCCGACTCCATGGTCGCCGACGGCGGCCTCGCGACCATCGGCATCGACTACGTCCAGCTCGGGAAGCAGGTGGCAGCCCTGGTCATCAAGATAGCCGACGGCGCCGCGCCCAGCTCCCTGCCCTACGAGACCTTGAGCGACTACGCCAAGTTCGTGAACCTCCAGGCGGCCGACAAGCTCAAGCTGGCCCTGGGCCCGGAGCTGCTCAAGAGCTACAAAGCGCTGGTCGAGAAAGACGGCACGAGCCACTTCGGCAAATAGTCGAAAAGGAATGCCATATCTCGACATGCTGATCTCCGCCCTGGGCCAAGGCACGCTCTACGCGCCGATGGCCCTGGGCGTCTTCATCGCCTTCCGCATCCTCAACACGCCCGACCTGACCATCGACGGCAGCTTCGTCTTCGGCATGACGGTCTGCGCCCTGGTCACGATAGCCGGGCATCCCGTCCTGGCCATGTTCGCCGGGATCTTGGCGGGCATGCTCGCGGGCCTGGTCACCGGCCTCCTGCAGACGAAGCTGCGCATCAACCCCATCCTCTCCGGCATCCTGACCATGACGGGCTTGTACACCGTCAACTACATGGTGCTCGGCGGCCAGTCCAACCTCTACCTGCAGCGCGCGGCGTCCGGCGATGGCGGAGCTTCCGCGCCGGCGGCCAGTCGGACGATCTACAGGATGCTCAAGCTCGGGGAGAACGGCGAGCTCTCCGCCCTGATCCTTTCCGTCCTGATCATGGCGCTCTGCGTGGCGCTGCTGGCCGTATTCTTCAAGACCAGGCCTGGCATCGCCATCCGCGCCACGGGCGACAACGAGGAGATGGTGCGGTCCTCGTCCATCAACGCCGACCTGACCCGTACCATCGGCATCATGCTGGCCAACGGCCTCGTGGGCCTCTCGGGAGCCATGCTCTGCCAGGCGCAGCGCTACGCCGACCTCGGCAACGGCTCGGGCATGCTGGTGGTGGGCCTCGCCTCGGTGATCATCGGCCAGGCCCTCTTCGGCAGGCGGGGCGTCACGACAGGCCTCGTCTCGGCCGTCGTCGGCTCGGAGATCTACCGCGTCATCCTGCAGGCGGCCTACCAGATCGACATGCCAAGCTACACGGTCAAGCTACTGTCGGCCTTGATCGTCACCGCGGCCCTGGTGCTCCCCCTCGCCAAGGAAAAATCCCTCGCCTGGAGAGCGAGGCGCACGGGGGAAAGGGAGGGCTCCCGATGAGCGCGCAGCTGTCCATCAGCCATCTCGCGAAAAGCTTCGAGCCCGGCACGCCGAACGAGAAGATCGCCCTGAACGACTTCTCCCTCGACGCGGAAAAGGGCGATTTCATCACCATCCTCGGCTCGAACGGCGCGGGCAAGTCCACCCTCTTCAACGCCATCCTGGGCAAATTCCCGCCCGACCGCGGCCGGATCGTCCTGGACGGCGAGGATATCACCTACCAGCGCGAGCACAGGCGGGCCATCGACATCGGCTGCCTCTACCAGAACCCCCTGCGAGGCACCGCGCCCAGCATGACCATCGAGGAAAACCTCGCCATGGCGTATACGCGCAAGGCCTCCAAGTCCTTCTTCGCGGTGAACCGCCGGGACTCCGCCCATTTCCGGGAGCTCCTGGCCACGCTCGGCCTCGGGCTCGAGAACCGGATGAAGATCAAGATGGGGCTCCTCTCGGGAGGTCAGAGGCAGGCGGCGGCCCTCCTTATGGCGACCATCGCGAGGCCTAAGCTGCTGCTCCTGGACGAGCACACGGCGGCCCTCGATCCCGCCACCTCGGTCAAGGTCCTGGAGACCACCAAGCGCATCGTGGCGGAGAACGGCCTCACGGCCCTCATGATCACCCACGACATGGGCATGGCGCTCGGCTTCGGCAACCGCACGATCATGATGGACTCGGGCCGATTGGTGATGGACCTCCGAGGACAGGAGCGGATCGACATGAGCCCGCGCGGACTGGTGGACCTGTTCAGCGACCGCTCGGGCCACGAGCTGTCCGACAGGACATTGCTCGCCTTGCGATGATGGGCCCTTCCGAAGCCCCGGCCGCGGGGTGGTATCGGTGCTTCATGGATAACGGAAGTTCGGTTATAATAATCGCACCTTGAACTACCTTTTATTCGCGGGCGGCCTCTACATGGTGTTCATGGCGGTGATCTGGCTCATCCAGCCCGCCAAGAACGCCATCAACTATTACTTCGCCGCGATGTACTCGTCCACCGGCCTGATCGTCCTCTACGCGTGGGCGGAGCGAACGGGCCTGATCTACAAGGCCTACCTTTTCTACGACCTGCAGATCCCCCTATGCTACGTCTTCGCGCCCCTCCTCTATTACGGCTTCTCGCAGATCACCGACCTGCACCGAAAGCCCGCCGCCTTCTTCCTCCCGGACTTCATCCCGGCCATCGCGTCCCAGCCGATCATCGTCGTGAATAACCTCGCAAAGGCCTCGGTCTTCGCCGGCCTCCCCGAGCACCCCCTCGCGAGGGATCTCCAGGCCCATCCATCCTTCCTCTTCGTCCACATCCTCGGGCTCGGATCCAACGTATATATACTCTACTTCCTCATCCGCATCCTCATCACGGGCGCCGCGCTCCTGCGCGACAAGGAGATAGAGAATTTCAGGGAGCTCCGGCTCCTCCTGTTCTTCATCTCCTGGTTCATCGTCGATATCCTGCTCATGATGGTCGCCCACCTCGCTGGCATGCCCGAGCTCCTCTACGTCGCGAAGTTCCTCTCCTCCAGCACCTTCATCGCCTATTCCTTCTACAGCTTCCGCTATCCGGAGTACACGCAGCAGGTAGTCCGCAAGTCGAGGCAGATCCGCTACAAGAACATCCAGATGCGCGGCCTCGACGTCGAGGAGCTGCTGAAGCGCCTGGACTATCTGATGACCGAGGAGAGGATCTTCCAGGACCCCGAGCTCACGCAGGTCTCCTTGAGCGCCCAGCTGATGGTGCCGCCGCACACGTTTACGGAGATACTGAACAAGCACCTCCACGTGAACTTCCGGTCCTACCTCAACGAGCGCAGAGTCAAGGCGGCCGAGCGCCTCCTCCTCGAGCGCCCGGAGGACTCGATCCTCGACATCGCCTTCGAGGCCGGATTCAACTCCAAGGCTAGCTTCAACGACAACTTCATGAAGCAGACGGGGCAGTCGCCGACCGAATACCGGAAGCGGGGCCTAATGGGGGCGAAGGATGGCGCGGGGGCCGTTTCGGCCCGGGCGGATCAGCGTCGCGGCCCATGAGGACCGAAGTCTGCAGGCAAAGGCCGACTCCTCAGCGGGGCGCCGGGCCGGGGCTTTTCTTCAGGTGCTCAAGGTGCATCGCCTCGCCTATCTCAACGATATGCCCATCGGGATCGAGGAATCGGAACACCTTCTGCCCCCAGGCCTGCTCCTCGATCCCGTGAATAATCCTGCCATTATGGCTCTCCACCGATTCGAGGGATGATGCGATATCGTCGGTCTCGAAGTAGATCACGATATTCTTCCTGCCCAAGGGCGCGCCTTGGGCTTGAGGCGACTTGTAGACAGTCTCGAGCAAGGCCTCGCCGTCGTGGATGGTAAAATGGTTCTCGAAGAATACGATCGTGTCGTATTCCAGTTCGACCTTGAGGCCTAGCGCCTCCCGATAGAACGCTTTCGATCGCGCAATTTCCTTCACGAGGACGATCGTGTTGTAGAAGACGTTCATGGCAACCTCCGAGAAGATGGATCCAAGCGTTAAGGGGTCGACGCAGGCAAGCCCCCGGATACGCCCCACTCAAGCGATCATTATCATCGCGGCGACTCGCGCGCGCTCAACGCGACCCCGGCTATAACCGCGGCTCCACCTGCCGCCCGGGAGAGGGATAGTGGTTAATGCGGGATCAGCACGGGAAAAGCGACGCCCAGGACAGGCACGAGGTTCATCATCGCCACGGACGCGCTCGAGCTAACCTTTCGCAGGCCCGTATTATATAGCATGAAGGCGGATACCGAGCAGAGGGCGCCGAGGTAGAGCAGGGCGAGGGAACCGCGGTACGGGAGCCCTCGAGCGCGGCCAAGGGGATGAAGAGGACGCACCCGACCAGCGATTGATAGAACGAGACGGTCGCCGGAGGATATTTCCCCACGACCGTGCCGGCGACCAAGTTATAGAAGGTCCATGCGACGACCATCGCGGCCGTCAATGCCGAGCTCACCGAGAGGGTTAGGAGATTGTACTTCCCCTTCATCTATCGCGTCATCGTCCCATCGGCTAGGCGTGCGGCGAAAGCCTCTACTCGGGCGGGAGAAAGACGCGAGTAGCCCGAGGTGATGCCCTTGGCCCGCCGCAGGATGAACTTCGTGAAGCCGCCTAACTTTCCATAGTCCAGATCCCCGCCCAGGTTGCCCTTGGCGACCGCCAGCGACATCAATTCCGCAGGAAAGGCCGTCCCGAGCTGCGCTGCCGACCGCCCCTCGTCCTCATCTCCCGCGCAGATGAACAGCCCGAGCCGCTTGGTTCTCAATTCATCGAGCTTGGCCTTGGAGAAGCGGAGCAGCGCCTTTTCTCCCTTGCCTACGTAGATGGGCGTCCCGAGGATGACCGTATCGTAGGGCGAGAGCTCAGGCCATTCGGCGCCGGGGAGTCTCACAAGGTCCGCCCCGTCCCGCAGCGCGGCGCGCAGGAGCTCCGCCGCCATCGCCGTGCATCCATGCCTCGTCGAGTAGATCACCACTGCCTTCATGCCCGGTTCCTCCATTTCTGCAGCGCCGCGATGGAAAACGCCGCGTTCCAGACGATATAGGCGTAGATATTCACGCGCTCCTTTAGGCCAAGCCAGGGAGTGGGCTCGCCCGCGGCGAGCCTCGCCCCGTCCATGCCCGCCCAGGCGCCGAAGCCGACGACGACGAGCAGGGTGGCGAAGGAATAGAGCCTAAAGGCCCGCCCATGGGCGAAGGCGCCGAAGCAGAAGACGAGGATAATCAGGGCGACGGTGACGATCGTGAGGAGTATATGCCCGAGGTCCCCTCCGGCTGGGCCCGTGCCGCGCACATGCATGGGGAAGAGGGGAAGACTGAGGCCCGCCACGGCGTTGGCGATCACCAAGGATCCGGCGATGCGCTGGGCCTTCCTTCCTCGAGCCGCGAGGAGCCCCGAGCCGAAGGCCAGCAAAAGGACGTTGTCGATGGCGAGCAGCAGCAGCATGAGCCCTCGGGTAGGAGCGCCGATCGCGTTGAGCTCGCTGAAGGCTTGGGAAAGCGGGGAATAACCGACCCAGCTCAGCGAGCCGATCAGGTCCGAGGCCATATACAGGAGCGAGGCGAGGGCCCCGCACCCGAGCAGGGCTAGAATCGCGGTGAAGCTCCTAGACTGGCCGAGCCCCTTAGGTTTTCCCGTTTCATCACCATCCATAACAACCCCCAAACGTCAACTTGACAGCCAGTAAAATATTTATATACTCTTGGTATACCAATATAGCGATGGAATAAATCCCAGGTCAAGTAGAGGCGGTAGGGGAATTCGATGAGCGAGGGGCTATCGAAAAGGGCACGGAACAAGGCCGAGCGCAAGGCAGGCATCGTCGAGACCGCCAAGGGACTCTTCGTACGGCAAGGCTTCGACCTTAGCTCGATGGACCAGATCGCGCTGGAGGCGGGCACGACCAAGCGGACGGTATACCAGTACTTCCTGAGCAAGGAGGACTTGTTCTACGCCGTCGTGCTGGAGGCGGCCGGAGTGATCGAGGCGGGCTTCGCGAAGGCCCTCGCCGAAGGGCGGGACGCGCGCGACAAGCTCGTCCGGGCGAACGCCTTTTACGCCCGGCTCTACCTCCGCGAGCCGGGCCTGTTCCGCATCTGGACCTTCTCGCCATCCGACAAGGCGAGCTGCGCGGCGAGCCCGCATAGGAAGGAGGCCGAGGCCTGTCGCATGAGCGTGGCCAGGCACTACTTCGACCTCATGGACGAGGGCCGCGCGGACGGCAGCCTCGCGGCGGGAGCGGATCCGCGCCTGGCGGTATTCTATTGCCTCTTCTCCACGACGAGCCTCCTCGACTTCCTGTCCCTGCTCGATCCGTCCTTTTGGGCCGAACAGGGCCTGAGTCAGGAGGCTTTCATCGAGTACAGCTTCGGCTCGCTCATGAAGCCTCTCTTCGGATAGGGCGAAGGGCGATCCCTAGGGCGCCTTGGCCAGCTCGAGGACGAGCTCCCCGCGGGGGAGCTGCAGCGCGTCGAAGCCGATCAAGATCAGCCGACCATGGCCCCGCAAGGCGGCATTCAGCTCGTCGAGGGGCAGTTCGCCTCTGAAGACCCGAGTCGGCCCGATGGGGATCGACGCCAGGCTCCGCGCCAGCTCCTCGCGCGAAGTCCAATTACCCATGCTCTGCGTCGAGGCCCCGAGCCAGGCCCTCATCCCCGGTATCAGCTCCATCGCGTCGCGGACCACCGCCTTCCGAGGATAGAACAAACCCAGGACCCCTGCGGTATATTCGCCGACGGCCGGTTCGGCCCCGTAGGCCCTGATCGAAGTGACGCCCGGGGTCGACAGGATCGGGGCGAGCTCGGCCGCCGTGACTTCCCGCGCCGCGAGGCGGCCCGGCCCGATGCCCGCGACGCCGTCGGCGCCGTCCCACATGCGGAGATATCTCTCTCGGGAATACGCCCCGAAGTCGCCGAAGGTGCCGACGATGCCGGAACTGCCGTCCAAGGTCGCGTGCGCCGCGTTGGGATAATGGCTGAAGGCGCCTTCCCCGGCGACGAAGAATTTCTCGAACTTCAGCTCCACGTACCGCGTGGCCAAGGCCTCGACCTGCTCCTTGCGCCCCGCCGAGAGCCCCGGCCAGAGCTTCGTCAGCAGCTTGATCGACTTCGACCTGTCCAGGTTCCACTCATGCCATTCGTCGGCCGCGTCGTCGGGAGGCAGCTTGCCGGACAGGCTCGCCAGCATTGAGCCCGCCAAGGCGTCGCGGTAGCGCAGGGGATACTCGGGATTGATGTCCCGCCCCTCCTCATCGATGAAAGCCTTTAAAATCGAGGCCGTGTTCTGCGTGTCCTTCTTCCGGAGCCTGCCGGCCCTCGACCGGGGGCCCCAGAGCCCGGTCGCGGGATCTTGGCTCTCGTAAAACCACCGCATTAGGGCGGCGTCCCATTCCGGCGTGACGCTGTACAGGCCGTAGCGCGTGACTTCGCCGTCCTCATGGAACAGGCTGAGCAGGTCTCGGGCGAAGTGGAAGGAAGTCTGCGGGAACTTGGCCCCGAGCCAGCCGACGGTCGACACGTCGTCCAAATAGGCGCGCAGCCTCTCCGGCGTATCGATGGCATCCAGGTACTTGAGCGGGTACTTGAGCTTGAGCGGCTGCCCGGTCTCCCGGGATAGTTCGGCGAGGAGATTGAGCACGTTCCCGGTCGGCCCGGTATAGCTGCATAACGGAAAGGCATCGTCCATGAAGGCGCCAGTCCGGGGATTCTGCAGATTCAGGTAGAAGGCCATCTCCTGCTTCTTGTCGGCGAAGGCTGGGACCTTGATCAATCCCGAGCGAGTCTTCATCTGAGCGTAGAGCCCGTTGATCTCCCGGCTCGCCCGAAGCAGGCGGCCCTTATCGAGATCGTAGGTGATGCCGAGCATCTTGAACTCGAATTCGGCCATATAATAGCCGTCTTCCTGACAGGCCTTGTTGAGCCGGAACATGTCCGCCACGTGGAAAAAGCCGAGGCGCCACGCGCCGAGGGCGAGGAGGGCCAGGACGGCGAGGAGAGCCGCGGCCGCGGCGAGCCACGCGCGCTTCCGGGAACTTGCGGGCGATCCAGTTCGAGTCATGGCCTCAAGTATACCGCAGGGGAAAGGCCTCGCAACGCAGGGGCCGGACCTCCGGGCGCCGCTAGCCCGCCACGCTCCTGCGCTGCCTGGCCGAGTCCTCGCGGGGGCTCTCGCCGAAGAAGCGCTTGAACTCGCGGCTGAACTGCGAGGCGCTGGCGTAGCCCACGCGCTCCGCCGCGCCGCCCGCGCCGAGCCCGTCTCGAGCCATCAGGGCGCGCGCCTTGTGCAGCCTCACGCTCTTGAGGTAGCGCAGCGGCGAAGAAGAGGTGACGGCCTTGAAGTTGCGGTGGAAGGCCGAGATGCTCATGTTGGCCTCGCGGGCGAGCTCGGCCAGGTCGAGTTCCTCCGCGTAGTCCGCATGCATGCGCTTCAGAGCCTTGGCGATCTGGGCGAAGCGCGAATCCCGGTTCACGACGGCGCGCAGGCCCGCGCCCTGGGGGCCCTTGAGGGCGTAATAGGTGATCTCCCTGATGATCTGCGGCCCGAGTATGCGGCTCTCCATCTCCGAGCCCAGGCACTCGAGGAGCCGCTCGACCGCGCAGCTCAGGTCCTCGGTGAGCGGCGTCGAGCAGATCCCCGTCACCTCGTCCGGAGGGGGGATGCCGTCGTCCATCTCGTCCAGGAGTTCGCTGACGACACGGCTCTCCATGTCGATCGAGACGGCGAGGAAGGGCCGCCCCGGCTCGGCTATGGTCTCGCACTCGAAGGGCAGGGGCACCGAGAGCACGAGGTAGTTGTTCGGGTCGTAGGCGTAGACCTTTTCGCCGAGGTAGCCGACCTTGCGGCCCTGTCCGACTATGACGATGGAGGGCTCATAGACGCTCGGGGATCGGGGGCAGCCTCGGGACACGCGGATGAAGCGCACTTGCCTGAGGCGCGAGGGACTCGTGCCCTCCTCCGTCGCGAGGCCGTTCAAGAGCTCGGCCCATCGCGTCCTCGCCTCGTCCTTCATCCGCGATCCTTCCCCTTTCGGGAGTAATGTATCATGATCGAGGCGATTATTTGTCGAATATCCACGGATTAGGCAGGATTAGGCAAATTTCCGGCAGAAATGTGCATTGCTGAGCGCCCTCCTTCATATTAAAACTATCATGACTTCTTTCCCAAGGAGAGCATCATGCCCGAGTCCACCGTCTATTGGATCGACCTGCGAACCACGCCCTCGATGAACATCTTGAAGAAGCTGGACAAGCTCCTTCGAGCCGCGGGCTTCGCTTCGCTCGAGCTCCGCGATAAATACACGGCGCTCAAGATCCACGTAGGCGAGCCGGGGAACATGTCCTACATCCGTCCGCCCTACGTCGCGGTCGTCTCGAGCCTAGTCCGCGAACTCGGCGGCAAGCCCTTCCTCACGGATTCCAACACCCTGTACTCGGGGAGGCGCCACAACGCCTACGACCATATCCGCGCGGCCTTCGAGAACGGCTTCTCCCGCGACGCCGTCGGCTGCGACATCATCATCGCCGACGGCCTCAAGGGCGACGACTTCGTCGAGATGCCGGTCGCCAGGGGCTCGCACTGCTCGAAGGCCCGAATCGGCTGCGCGGTCGCCGAGGCCGACGCCGTCGTCTCGATCAACCACTTCAAGGGTCACGAGCTCACCGGCTTCGGCGGGGCGCTCAAGAACCTCGGCATGGGGGCCGCGAGCCGCTCGGGCAAGAAATTCCTCCACGAGGTGTCCCATCCCGTCATCGACCGCGCGAAGTGCACGGGCTGCGGCGCCTGCGCGAAGGCCTGCGCCTCCGCGGCCATAACCGTCGACGGCGAGCGCAAGGCCGTCATCGACCATGAAGCCTGCGTCGGCTGCTGCCAGTGCGTCGCGGTCTGCCAGTTCGGCGCGGCCCGCGCCTCGGAGGGCTCGGCCAGTAAGGTCTGCAGCGAGCGCATAGCCGAGTACGTCGAGGCGATCCTCCATGGGAAGCCCAGCTTTCACGTCAACTTCGTCATGAACGTCTCGCCCAACTGCGACTGCTGGGCCAACAACGACGCGCCCATCGTCGCCGACATCGGCATCTTCGCCTCCCTCGACCCCGTGGCCCTCGACCAGGCCTGCGTGGACGCGGTGAACGCCGCCCCGGCGATAAACGGCACCGCGCTCACCGACAAGGACTATGCCGGCACCGGCGAGAAATTCGGCCATGTCCACCCCGACACGGACTGGAGCGCCGGCCTCGACCACGCGGAGAGGATTGGCCTCGGGACGAGGAGGTACTCCCTCGTGAAGGTCTAGAAGCCACCTCCCAGTTCCTCGCCTTGACAATCGGCTCGGCCCGGCGATGCTTAACTACATGGGTTTGCCTCGCGCGCCGGAACGCGCGGGAAAAAACATGGAGGTTCGGGATGGTCCAGGAGTCCCTGCAGCGCATCGATGGGTTCATCGCTTCCTCGGCGCAAGAGCTCTTCAAGTCCCACGGCATGGAAATCGCGCCGAGTTCCCGCCGCTTGGCTTGCGTGGAGGATCCCCTGACCGCCACGATCGGCTTCACCTCGGCCGACCTACGCGGGCTCTTGGTGCTCACCCTGGGCCGCGGGACGGCGGCGCAGTGCCTCCCGTCCACCCTCCGGAGCGCCGAACCCGGCGACGAGATCCTGGCGGACTGGACGGGGGAGCTGTCCAACCAGATGCTGGGCAGGCTCAAGAATCGCTTCCGCACGGTCGGGATCGACATCTCGCTCAGCACGCCGATCGTTTTCATGGGGAAGGAGATGCGTCATTTCCTCAACCCATCGCCCGTCCATAGGACCCTCTTCTTCGCCGAAGGGTGCATCCTCGTGGAGCTGCAGGCGAATTGCGACAAGGATTACGAGATCCCGGAAGCGAGCGAGAGCCTCGAGCCCGAGCAGCCCGAGGGCGAGGCGCTGTTCTTCTAGCGGCCCCGCCCTCGGGCTGATTGCTACTTCGCGGGCGCCTTGGCCTTCGCGAAATTCGGCCCCGAGGCGGCCGTGTACTTGGCCTCGAAATCAAAGCCCAGGGACGCGAGCTTCAGCCGCTCGCTCAGGAGCTGGATCCTCGCGCCCTGCCAGGCCACTTCCGCATCCTGAAGGTCGAGGATGCGGCCCGTGCCCAGCTGATAGGCGGCGTTGGTCAGCTCGTAGGCCCGCTTGGCGGCGTCCGCCACATTCGTCAGGTTGGCGATGCGGTCAAGACTGTCCTTGACCGAGCGCGCCTGGTTGTCCGCGTCGTCGCGGGCGGCGCGCAGGGCCATGGCCTCTGCCTCGCGGGCGAAGGCTAGCCTGTCCTGCAGCTCGGCCTTGCCCAGACGGATCGTCGAGGCGGGCAGGAGGGCGTCGAGGCTCCAGGCGAGGCTGACCGAGAAGGCGCCGCTGTTCTGGTTCCAATTATCCGTGTCGAGCAAGTCCTTGCCCTTGGGGCCGTTGAGGGTGGGATCGGCCTTGTAGCCGAGCACCAGGTTGGGCAAGAGGGCATAGCGCTGGGCCTGGAGCCCGCTCAGTATCTGCCGCTGGGCCTGCTCGGCCTGGAGTATCTCGAAACGGTCGTAGGCGGATCGACCCTGGGCGGCCGAGCCGTCGGGCAGGTCGTCGAGACTGCCGGCCAGCTTCATGTCCGGCCGCGAATCGTAGCCCAGGGCCTGCTGGAATTGGGTGAGGGCCGCGGCCCTGCCGGACTCGAGGGCCCGGAGGTCGGGCGTCAGGTTCTCGACGTTCATCCTCGCGTACTGGTAGTTGAGCTCCGAGGCCTGGCCCAGCTTGTAGCTCACCTCCACCTGCCTCAGGCGCTCCTTGGCCGAGTCGAGTCGGGCGCGCGTCAGAGCGATCGCCTCGTCCTGGACGAGGAGCTGATAGAAGATCTTCTTCACGGTGGCCGTCATGCTCGTCTGGGCCTGGGCCTGGCTGATCAAACTCTTCTGGTACTCGATAGCCGCCTGGTCCATCAGGGCGAAGTAGGTGGCGCTGAAGACCTCCTGGACATTGAAGCCGAGGATGAGGTTATTCTGGTCAATCGGGAATTCCTGGGCATACACGATTTGGCTATTTACGATCTTCGTATAAAGGTAACTGCTCTCCTTGTTCAGATAGGCGTAGGTCCCCGACACGCTGACGCTCGGCAGGAACTTGTTCCACGAGAAGTCGCTGGCCCGCTTCTTGATGCGCGCCTCGACTTCGGCCGAGCGTAGCTGCAGATTGGCGACCAGGGCGGCCTGTACCGCCTGGTCGAGGGTGAGCGTGTCGGGCGCGGCTTCCGCCGCGAGAGGGGCCGCGAGGCTCGCGGCCGCGAGCAGGACGGCGAGCGCCGCGCCTTTATGCGAGACACGGGCCGTAGGAGATACCGTATTACTGCGCATTCTGCGCCTCCGCTGCCGCCCGGGGCTTCCGGGCGAACTTGTCCTTGAGCCTGTCCACCGCGAGAAAGACGACCGGCACGACGATCATCGTGATGAGCATGCCGAACACGAGGCCGCCGATGAGGACGACGCCCATGGCCTTTTTCATCTCCCCCGAGTTTCCCATGCCGATGGCGACCGGGAGCATGCCGAAGACCATCGCTAGGGTGGTCATGAAGATCGGCCTGATCCTCGTGGCGACCGCCTCCCTAAAGGCCTCGACCGACTTCATCCCCCGCTCCTCGCGGTTCTTTAGGGCGCGGTCGACGAGGAGGATGGCGTTCTTCGCCGTCAGCCCCAAGAGGAGGATGATGGCGAGAATGGACAGGATGTTCATGGTCTGGCGGAAGATGGCCAAGGAGAAGAATCCGCCGATCATCGCGAAGGGCAGGCAGGCCATGACGGCGAGGGGGTAGAGATAGGAATTGAAGAGCACCGCGAGGATCGCGTAGATCAGCACGAAGGAGAGGATCATCGCGAAGCCCATCTGGCCGAAGGCCTCGGACTGGAAGGCGAGCATGCCCGCCGGGATCACGGTCACGCCTTCGGGCAGGACGCTTACGCCCTTCTTCATGATCTCGCCGTGTATATCGCCGGTGGAGCGGCCGATGGCCTGGCTGGATACGACGATGGCATCGGCGCGGTCGTAGCGCATCAGCATCGTCGGGCCGAAGGCGCTCTGCACGTCGGCGAACTGCCCCAGCCTGATCTGGCGACCCTGGCTGTTGGGGAAGCTCAGGTTGGCGATCTGCGCCGTGCTGGTGCGATCGAAGCTGTCGAGGGCGACGCGGATCGTATAGTCACGGCTGCCGTCGTTGTAGTTGAGGTCGGTGTTGCCGGCGAGGGCGGTGCGCAAGGCGGCGCCCACGGTGTCGAGGGATAGGCCGAGGTCGGACATCCGGCCCCGGTCGATGACGATCTTGAGCTCGGGCTTGCCCTCGCTGACCTGGCAGTCGACGAGGCCGGTGCCCGCGACGCCGCGCATCACGCCCGCCCACTTCTGGGCCGCCGTGACGTTGGCCTCGTGGTCCTCCCCCGCGATGTAGTAGGTGATGGGACTGGAGCCGGTGTTCATCAAGCCTGTCTGCTGCACGGTGACCTTGACGCCGGGGATGCCGCGGACGGTCGTCTCAACCTCCCGGCCCACCTGGTCCGAGCTCTTCGAGCGGTCCTTCTGGGGCACGAGGGCCACGGAGATCGTGCTCTTGTAGTTCGAGGCGCCCTGCGAGTCGTAGCCCACCTTGGCGTAGACGGTGGCCACCTCGGGCCTGGCCATGAGGTCCTTCTCGACCCCGCGGACGATGGCGTCGTTGGTCTCCAGGGTGCTGCGCTCGGGCAGCTCGATGTTCACAGTGAACTCGCCCCGGTCGATGCTCGGCATGAACTCGGAGCCAACGAGGCCCATCGCCAGCATCGCCAGGGAGCCCGCGAAGAGCAGGACGGCGAGGACGAGGGTCAGCTTCTTGCGCCGGGCGGCCCAGTCGAAGGCGGCGAGGAAGCCATTCGTGACCTTGGCGAAGCCCCGGTCGAAGCCGCGGCCGAAGCGGTCCATCAGGGTCCCGGTACCCTCCTTCGAGCGTTCGCCCAGCTTGGAGGCCATGAGGGGCGTCAGGAAGAAAGAGACGACGAGGCTGATCGCCGTCGCGATGACGAGGGTGAGGCCGAACTGGATGAGGAGGTCGCCCACCGTGCCTCCGGAGAGCGAGACCGGGAGGAAGGCCACGATGATGACGAGGGTGACCGAGCTCGCCGCGAAGGCGATCTCCCGGGTGCCCTTGCGCGAGGCCTCGCGGGGGCTTTCGCCGAGGCCCTTATGGCGGTGGATATTCTCGACGACGACGATGGAGTCGTCGACCAGGATGCCGATGACCAGGGTCAGGGCCAGGAGGCTCATCATATTGAGGGTGAAGCCGCCCTGCCCCATTCCGATGAAGGTCGAGAGCAGGGTAACCGGTATGGCCATCATGACGATGAAGGCGTTGCGCAGGTCGTGGAGGAAGAAGAGGATTATCAGGCCCACGAAGAGCACCGCGAGCGCGATGTCCCTGATGACGTCGTTGGCCGACTCGAGGGTGAAGGTCGAGGTGTCCTGCGCGATGGTGAACTTCACGTGGGCGCCGGAGTTCTCTCGCTCGATCGCCGCTATCTCGGCGCGGACCTTCTTGCTCACGTCGACGGCGTTCGCGCCCTGCTGCTTCAGGATCGAGAGGCCGATGCTCTCCTTGCCGTTGAAGCGCAGGATCGTCGACGAGTCGGCGAGGGAGTCCTGAACCTGGGCGACGTCGCCCAGCCGGACGCTGCCGCCGCCGGCAAGGTTCATCAACACGAGCCCCCGCATCTCGTCCAGGCTCTTGAGCTTGCCGGCGATGCGGACGACGTACTCGCCGTCCGCGTCCTTCACGGTGCCGGCGGGAAAGTCGAGGTTGGCGGCCTGCAGCTTCTGCAGGACCAGGAGGATCGGCATCCCGTACTGCTCGAGCTTGGTCTGGGAGAGGCTCACCTTGATCTCGCGCGCGTTGCCCCCGACGGTGGAGACTTGGCCGACGCCGTTGATGCGGCCCAGGCGGGCGCGGACCTCATCGTCGATGAAGTCGAAGAACCGGCCCTTGTCGTAGTCAGCGGTGGCGGAGAGCTGGATGATCGGCATGTCGTCCATCGAGAACTTGTTGACCGCCGGGGTCCGCGCGTCCTTGGGCAGGTACATGGCGTTTGCGGCCACCACGCGCTGGATGTCCTGCGCGGCGACGTCGATGTTCGTGCCGGCGGTGAACTCGAGCACGAGCACGCTGAGGTTCTCGGTGGAGCGGGAAGTCAGGTGCTTGATGCGCGCCGTGCCGGAGACCGCGTTCTCGAGCTTCTTGGTCACGCCGTCGAGCACCTCCTGCGGCGAGGCGCCGGGATAGACGGTGACGACGGTGAGATAGGGCATGGACATGGGGGGCGTGAGCTCGTACTTGAGCCCCGTGTACTCGACGATGCCCAGGAAGGCGAGGAGGCTGAAGAGGATGACGACCGCGACGGGCCGTTTATGCGGCAGATCCAGGACGCTCATTTAGGCACCGCGACGGAGGCTCCGTCGTAGAGATTGTTCTGGCCGGAGGCCACGACCTCGTCCGAGTCGTTGAGGCCGCCAAGGACTTCGAGGTCGGTGCCGAACTCGCCCCCGATGACGATGTCGACGAGCTTGGCGACGCCGTCCCGGACGATGTAGGCCTGGGGTTTCTGGTAGGAGCCGACGAGGCTCGCGCGGGGGATGGCGAGGATGCGCCTGGAGCCCAAGTCGATGCTGGCCTTGGCGGACATGCCGTCGTAGAGGGGCCTGCGGGGATCGGCCCTCATCCTGATCTCGACGGGAAACGAGAGGGCGGCATCGCCCTTGGGGCTCACGCCGGAAACGACGCCCGAGAAGGACAGGCCCGGATAGAGGTCGGAGGCGACCTTGACCGCCATGCCTTCCTTGATCTTGAGGACCTCGCGCTCGCCGACCTGGACCGTCATCTTGAGGTTGGCAGTGTCGACGATGTAGGCGACGGGAGCCCCCGGGGCCAGCATCGAGCCCACGCTGACCGAGGTTTTAGTGACCACGCCGGACTGTGGCGCGGTGACCTTCGCATTCTCGAGATCGCGCTTGGCCATCACGTACTGGGCGTTGGAGCTGGTGAAGGCGAGCTTGAGCCCCTGTCGGTCCACGTCCGAGATGACTTTCTGGGCGTAGAGGTCCTGGGCGCGAGACCAGTCCGCCTTGCTCTTGTCGAAGGCCGCCTGCGCGGTCTCGAAGCTCGCCCGCTTGAGCTCGTCGTCGATCTGGGCGATCGCGTCGCCCACCGCCACCCTCGAGCCCACCTGCACGAAGAGCGCGGTCACCTTGCCGGAGGTCTCCGCGACCACCTGGACCTCGTTCTGCGCGCGTATCGTGCCGTTGAGGACGAGCTCGCCCTGAACGGTCTTGAACGCCGGCGCGGCGACGGTCACCGGGACCGTCCCTCCCTGCTGCTGCGGCTTGTCGGCCGCCTGCTCCTGCTTCCCCTTCCCGGCTTGGCAGCCCAGGACCGAGAGACTCGCGACCGCGATGCAAGCGACGGCCATCGCTGCGCCGACGCTGGGCCCATGCGCCCTGTCATTCTTCATCTTGTCCTCCATGCGAAATGCTATTCAACCCGTAAAAAATAACGTTTTCGGACGATAATTGACCATGAACAAACGCTAAACTCCGAACAGGACGCGACGAAGCCGCTCGGCGAAGTCCTCCCGGAGCGCTTCCCAACTCATGCCGGGAGGGGCCGCGACGCCGGCGACATTGTCCAGGTAATAGAAGCCGATCAGCTGGGCGAATATATGGAAGGCGAGACGCTCGCACTCGGCCTTTGAATACGCGGGCCCATCGGACTGCATCATCAGCCGCATGATGAAGCTCCCGATGTTCTCCTGCAGGGAATCCAGGCGCTTACGGGCGATCTCCAGAATGTCCCGGTCCAGGACCTCTGGGCTGGTGAGGATGATACGGGAAATCTCCTTCTCGCTCTCCGTCGCGTCCAGGATGGCGCGGATATAGTCCTTGAAGCACTCTCCCGGGTCGGCATACTTCGTGGGATCGATCCAGATTTCGTTCCTGCGTTGCGTGGAAATGATCCTTATCAAGAGTTCGCGCTTGGTATGGAATTTCCGAAAGAGGGTCATCTCGGTAATCCCGGCTTTTTGGGCGATTTCCTTTGTGGAGACCGAGGCGTAGCCCTTTTCCGCGAAAAGGCTCATCGCTACGCTAAGGATGTCATCATCCGCGATGCGCATGCGATAGTAGGTACTAACATTTGTATATAATTGTCAAGCATCGATCGAGATTTCCCTGCCGATTGCGGCTGCCGGGCCGAAGCCGCGGGCTCGAACTCCCTCCCGCAGGGGGGATGGCGCGCCGGCTTGGAAAAAGCCTTTATCGAAGATCCCTCCGATCAAGGAAGATCCGGAACTTGACCTCCGATTCGCTCGTGTGCTTCATGAGCCAATCGTAGAGAAAATCGAGCAGTTCGAAGGAAATGACGAGAGCCCCCTCGGCCTGTTCCTTCTTATGCGCATTAGTCTCCGGGTAGGATAACTCCTCGAAATAGCGCTCCTCGGTTTGGAAATGCTCGATCGTGTAGTCGATAAGCCCCTTGAAAACTTTCACCAGGGCGTTTCGCTCGTTAGCCGGGACTTCCCAGACAGCCGGCGATTCTTGCCAGCCCAAGGAACGCCATCATCCGCAGAACCAAGTCTATTGGACCATGAGCTCTCGTTAATGCCGTTCTGGAGCAATTCCATTTATCTCCCCCAGAGACACGTCCAGCTCACCGCGTTAGCAGTCCATCACCCCAAGGATTTCCGACACCGCGCCTTCGTAGGCGGCAAGCGTCTTCGCGCGCGCGACGCGTTCGAGCTGCCTCGCCTTGCCCGGGAAGGAGGCTCCGAGGTAGGACCAAACTTCCTTCATCTTGTCGAGCGGATGCGCGGGGCCGCAGAGGACGTCGCGGTACGAGCGATAGAGATCCTCGTGCCAGGCGCGCAGGCGCTCGATCCTGTCGCCCCGGACGGCCCCCCCGGTCCCGATCTCCTCGGCGAGGAAGGGATTCGACACGGCGCCTCGGCCAATCATCCAAGCCTCGATCGCGGGGAAGCGGGCTCGGAGCGCCTCGAAGGCGGCGCGGCTGAAGATGTCGCCGTTATAGACGAGCTCGTGGCGGCAGAGCGCGGCCGCTCTTGCGAAGCCGTCGAGGTCGACCACACCACGGTACATCTGCGTGCCGACGCGCGGATGGACGATCACCCTCGAGAGCGGATGCTCGTTGAGGACGGGCATGAGGGCGAGGATGTCCCGCGGATCGGAACGGCCGAGCCGGAGCTTGACCGATACGCGGATGCCCGGGACGGCGCAGGCGGCATCCAGCAGGGCGCCGACGCGCTCGGGGAAGGGAAGGAGGCCGGAGCCCCGCTGCTTATTCGCGACCATCGGATAGGGGCAGCCGAGGTTCAGGTCGACATCGCGGTAGCCGAGCTCGGACAGGACCCGCGCCGTCTCGGCGAAGGCGAGGGGCTCGTTGCCGAGGAGCTGCGGCTCGAGGCCTTCCGCCCCGGGGCCGGGGAGCAGGTCCTTGAAGTGCTGGGGCTTCGCCTTCGCGACCCGCACCGCGAGGATGAAGGGCGCGACGGCGCCGTCGAAGCCGCCGAAATGCCTGAAGTAGGCCTCCCTGAATACTCGGTTGGTGACGCCGTGGAGCGGCGCGAGATACAGAATCATCTACAGCCTTCCTCGGCCTAAGACTATACCATGCAGCGATAGAAAGCCTCCACGCGATTGACAGCCCGTGCCGCCCGGCATAGCCTTGCCAGCCTGAGGAGCAGCCGGCATGAGCGACGACGACGCGCGGATAGAAAAATCGCTGCAGGAGCTGGACGAGCTGTTCGCGGGCTTCTTTCCTTGGCTGGCCGGGCGATACGACTCCAAGTCGGGGGGCTTCTTCTATGCGCCTAGCTCCAGGACCCTCCTGGACTTCGAGCCCGACATCGAGTCGACAGCCCAGGCCCTGAGCATCCTGGAGAGGTCGGAGCTGCTCGATCGCCTGCCGCGCCCCATGATCGAGGGCCTCGTCGCCTTCTTCCGGGGCAAGCAGGACCGGGACAGCGGGTTTTTCCTCGATCGCGACCCGAACATGCGCAAGGACGAGGTCATGGTCGCCAGGGCCATGGGCTATGCCTCGCGCTCCCTGCGGCGCTTGGGATCCTCGCCCGCCTACCCGCTGCCCGAGGCCGCGGCCGAGCCGGACCACATGCGGAGCCCGGAGTCCTACCTCGATTGGCTCGCCAGAACGGACCTGCGCAGCTCCTGGCGGGGCTGCGACCTCATGATGTCCGCGAACCATTATATCGAGCGCATGCCGAGTCCGCGGCGCGAGGCCTTCGTCGAGGCCGCGCGGGGCTATTTCGCCGAGATCCAGGATCCCGAGACCGGCCTGTGGGGCGAAGGCAATCCCTATACGCGGATCTCCGGCACCTTCAAGATGAACATGTTCTACAAGGCCTTCGACATCGAAATGCCGAGGGCCCAAGCCGTCTACGGGACCATCCTCGCCTGCCTTCGCGGCGAGGAAGCCCGCGACATGTGCTGGATCCGCAACCCCATAGACCTCATCGGCTCTCTCCGCGACCGCATAGACCTGCCCCGGGAAGAATGGGCCGAGATCCTCGCGATCACGGCGTCCAACATGCGGGCCCTCCTGCGGGCCGACGGCGGCTTCTCGCGGGAGCTCGCGCATTCTCCGGTGGCGCCCAACGTGGCTCAGGTCAAGGAAGGGGAATCCTGCCCGCGCATGCCGGTCCCCGTGCCCCTGGGGCGGGGCCTCGTCGAGGGCGACATGAACGCGGGCACCCAGGCCATGCTCATACGCGATACGGCCCGCTCCCTAAGCGGCCGCGAGCCCCAGTCCCTGTCGCGATACTCCGGGGACTTCGAGCGGGCCCTGCGAGCGGGCGCTCGGGCTCGCTAGGCTCCCAGCCTAAGGGTCGCTCCGCCCGGAACCTCCGCGACCCCGCCGCCCACCATCACCCAAACGCTCCCGGCCGAGGGATTGTGGGCGAGGGAGCAGTCGCTCGAGAAGCGCATCGCCTTCCAGCGGTTCATGTAGTCGACGATCTCGATGTTGGTCGCGTACCAGACATCACCCTTCCCGCCCATGCGCTCGGCGAAGCCCTCGATCAAGCCCCAGTTCCCGTCCCGGTCGAACTCGTAGCTATGGCCCCAGACGTACATGAGATAGAGGTACTGGCTTCTCGAGAACGCGAGGAATTCCTCGCCCCTCCGCTCGAGCTCCTGGTTGTGGTGGCAGGTCCCCTGCCAACGCAGGAAGTCCTCGGGCATCGAGAAGCCGCCCGTGGTCGGCACCAGCCTCGAGTACTCGATGCCGAGCAGGGGCAGGAGCCGGACGATATCGTCGCTGCACGAGCCGTTCGGGTAGGATAGGCCCCTTACGGGGTAGCCCACCAAGTCCTCGAGGGCCTTCCGGTCGTCCAGGATCTCGCGCGCGACCTGCTCGCGAGGGCAGCGGGCGATAGTCGGGTGCGTATAGGTATGGGCCGAGACCTCGTGCCCCGCGTAGAGCTCGCGCACTTCCGCGGCCGGGATCCGCTCCGCCTGCCCCAGGAGGCCGCCATTCAGATGGAAACTGCCCTTGAGCCCGTGACGATTGAAGATGGACACGAGGCGGCGGTCCTGGAGCTTGCCGTCGTCGTAGCTGAAGGTGAGGGCTTTGAAGCGGCCCCCCGGGAATGCGACATAGATGTTCTGCACCTTAATGCCTCGCTCCGGGGATATTAGCGCGCCGCCTGCCCTTCGCCAATGCCGGGCGCGGGGAAGCGAGCGCAGAGGGCGGCTACGTCCGCCGCGATGGCCGCCTGCCTACGCTCGTCCTTAACGTCGGCGACGGCCTCCCCCATCCACGCGCCGATCGCGGACATCTCCGGGAGGCCGAAGCCGCGGCTGGTGACGGAGGGCGTGCCCAGGCGGATGCCGCTGGGGTCGGAGGCCTTGCGCTTCTCGCCGGGCACTGTATTGCAGTTGAGCACGATGCCGGCGCGCTCGAGGGCGACGGCGGCCTCCTTGCCGGAGACTCCCTTATTCGTCAGGTCGATCAGCATGAGGTGGTTGTCCGTGCCGCCGCTCACGAGGGAGAAGCCCCGGCCGGCAAGCTCGGCGGCGAGGGCCTTCGCGTTCGCGACGATCCTGCCCGCGTAGGCCTTGAACTCGGGGCCGGCCGCCTCCTTCAGGGCCACGGCGATGCCGGCGGTGGTCGCGTTGTGCGGCCCCCCCTGGACGCCGGGGAAGACGGCCTTGTCGATGGCCCGGGCGTGCTTCTCCTTGCAGAGGATGAGGGCACCGCGGGGGCCGCGCAGGGTCTTATGCGTCGTCGTAGTCACGACGTCGGCGTAGGGCAGGGGCGAGGGATGGACGCCGCCCGCGACCAGGCCGGCGAAATGGGCCATGTCGACGAAGAGGATGGCGCCGGCCTCGTCGGCGATTTCGCGGAAGCGCGCAAAATCGAGGATGCGCGGATAGGCCGAGTGGCCGGCGATCAGCAGCTTGGGCCGGTGCTCCAGGGCCAGGCGGCGGACCTCGTCCATGTCGATGAGGCCGGTCTCCGGGTTCAGCGAGTAATGGACGGCCTTGAACCATTTGCCCGTCACGCTGGCGGGCGAGCCGTGGGTCAGGTGGCCTCCGTGGCTCAGGTTGAGGCCGAGCACCGTGTCCCCCGGCTTCGCGAAGGCGAGGTAGACGGCCAAGTTGGCGGGAGAGCCGGAATAGGGCTGGACGTTGGCATGCTCGGCGCCGAAGAGGGACTTCGCGCGCGCGATGGCCAGGCTCTCCAGCGCGTCGCAGTTGACCTGGCCCTGGTAGTAGCGGGCCCCGGGATAGCCCTCGGAATACTTGTTCTGGAAGACCGAGCCGCAGGCCTCGAGCACGGCTGCGGAGGCGTAGTTCTCGCTGGCGATCAGGCGGATCGTCGAGCGCTGGTAGGATTCCTCGGCTTTGATGAGGGAAAGGACTTCAGGATCGCTTCGGCTTAACGCGCAGTCCATGGGCGGCCTCCATCGGATTCGGGATGAGCTGCCCAGACGCGCGGCGACCAACGCGCCCGCACTCCCCCGGAGTGCTCTCCGAAAGCGTCAGTCATGCGGGCCTGCGAATATTTTGCCGCAATCCCCGCGCCTCCGCAAGTGGGTCGCGCCCGTATCAAAGGACGGCCCGCCTGGGCTAGAATGGGGTCGTGAGCGACAACCATTTCCTGGCGGAAGAGCCCGCCCCCGACCAAACCTCGATATCGGCCGCCCTGGGCGGCAAATTCCCGCTCTACGAGCGTGTCCTCGAGGCGGCTTCGGGCTTCGAGCGCGACTGGAAGCACTACGGCCGCAAGTACGGCTGGAAGCTGAAAGTCCACGACGGCCAAAAGGCCCTCCTCGAGATCAGCGTCGAGGACTCGGGCTTCCGCGTCAGCATAGCGGCGAGGGAGAGCGAGATGGAGGAGCTTCGGGAGGATCCCGCGGCCGCCGCCGTCCTCGCCGAGCTCCTGCCGCCCGGCAGGTCGAAGGAAGGCTGGGGCATACGCCTCAGGGTAGCGGACGAGGCGGCCTGCGATCGCGCGGTCGCCCTGACGAAGCTGGTCGCGGCCATCCGCCTCCGGGAATGACCCTCGATTGACAGCCCTCGCCGAGGGACACTAGTCTGGGCCCTCGCATGCGCAAGCACCCGCTCATCGCCACGCTACTCGGCCTCAAGGGCAATCCCCGCGGATGCGTCTACGCCGAGCCCCTCTGGGGCATCCCCTACAACCTCTACACCCCCTACGCCTCCGTGTTCATGCTCTCCCTGGGCCTCGTCGACCGCGATATCGGCCTCATCCTAAGCCTCTCCTGGATCTGCCAGGTAGCCATGTCCCTCCTGAGCGGCGCGATCACCGACAAGCTGGGCCGCCGCTGGACCACGATGATCTTCGACATCGCCGCCTGGGGCGGCTCCGCCCTGATCTCCGCCCTCGCGCAGAACTTCTGGTTCTTCCTCGCCGCGGGCATCGTCAACAGCGGCTGGCGCATAACGCAGAACTCCTGGTCCTGCCTCCTCGTCGAGGACGCGGAGAGCGATCAGCTGGTCGGCATCTATTCCTGGATCTACATAGCGAACATCTTCGTCGGCTTCATCGCGCCCATCGCGGGACTCCTGATCGCGAAGTTCGAGATGACGGCGACCGTGCGCGGCCTCTACTTCTTCGCCGCCTTCATGTTCACCTTCAAGGCCCTGTTCACCTTCTTCCTCACCAAGGAGACGGGCCAGGGCATGGTCAGGATGCGCGAGACCAGGGGCCGGAGCCTCGCCTCGATCCTGGGCGGTTACGGCTCCGTGCTGCGCAAGATCCTGGGCTCGCGCGCCACCCTCTACACCGCCGCCCTCATGATCATCATCAGCGTCACCCAGATGATCAGCGGGAACTTCTGGGCCATCCTCGCCACCGAGAAGCTGGGCCTGCCCGCGAAGCACCTGGCGATCTTCCCCTTCGTCAAATCGGCCGTCTCCATAGTCCTTTTCTTCGCGGTCACGCCCGCCATCGCCAAGCTGCACTTCCGCAGGCCCATGGCCATAGGCTTCATCCTCTTCGCGGCTAGCCAGCTCCTCTACGCCCTGTCGCCGGCCCAGGGCTACGCGCTCCTCTTCGCCGGCGCCGTCCTCGAGGCGGCCGGCCTCGCCATCGCGAATCCCCTCGTAGACCGCATGGTCGTCCTCAGCGTCGACCCCGCGGAGAGGGCGAGGATACTGTCCCTGCTCTATGTGGGCGTGATCCTCGTCTCCTCGCCCTTCGGATGGATCGCTGGCGAGCTTTCCCAGCTCGACAAGAGCCTCCCCTTCTTCCTCAACCTCGGCCTCTATTGCCTCGGGGCCGTCTTGGCCCTGGCGGCCGCTTCCCCAAGGGCAGGATCCGCCGCTACACTCGGGCATGACCCAAGGGCATGAGAACGATCCCCTCCATGGCATCACCCTCGAGGCGATGCTGCGCGTCCTCGTGGAGGAGTACGGCTGGGAAGGCCTCGCGGACCACATACCCGTCCGCTGCTTCATGAACGCCCCGAGCCTCAAGTCGAGCCTGACCTTCCTCCGCCGTACGCCCTGGGCGCGCACCAAAGTCGAGGCTCTCTACCTGGGGAGGCTCCATTGAGTGTTACGAAGATTTGTGGTCCAAATGAAGGGCGCGAGAACAGGGACAGCCTAAAAAGCCCATGCGATCATTTATGCCAGCAAGATGAGCGTAATTGTATTTAATACAATGAATTACTAAATTTTTACCAACAATCTTCATAACACTGAATACAGAATGGCGGGTTGCCCGACATAGCCGGGCAGCCCGCCATCTTTTCATAAGTCGGATCAGTAAATCTTGCCGAAGATCTTCACCTGGAGACTGAGAGTGCTCGTGGCGCTGTTGTTCTTGCCCAACAGAGGGAGGACGTACTGGACCATGAACTCGACTGGCACGGGGCCCAGCACTGGCC
>DBTW01000185.1:0-13211 GCA_002307245.1 Spirochaetaceae bacterium UBA1306
GAGGAGGCCGAGCTCCTCGCCCGGGCGGCGCCCGATATCGCCTATCGCGTCATACCCGGCATGAACCACGCGCTGAAGGCGGTGGGCGAGGACGAGGACGCGAACTACGCTTCCTTCACCGATCCGGGCATCCCCTTCGCGGAGGGCCTGGCCGATCTGACGGCGGCCTTCGCGCGGGGTGAGGGGTACTAGCGCGACGCGCGCCAGGCGATGAGCGCGGTTTGGATATCGGTTGCCGCTTGGGCCGTCGTCATGCTGCCTTTGCCGAGTGCCAATAGGTCGCTTTGGATGGCGGTAATGATGATAGAACTGAGAACCCCATCCAGGACATAGCAGGGTTCGGTCAGGGTATTCTTGAGGGCTATCATCTTCTGAACGAAAGGCGCGGTGGAGCTCGTATTCACATCGAGCCTGGAGGGGAAATAGCTTCCCATCTCCAGCCGTTTTTGCTGGACTTCGGCGCTGTAGATGTACTTGAAAAGCTTCAGCGCGGCGGTCTCGATGTTAGCGTCGGAGGATACCTTGAGGCTGTATCCGCAACCTTGGACGGACGGCATGGCTCCAGTATTAATCTCGTTAGGCATGGCAGGCAGGGCCATGAACGTGTAATTGTTTTCCTGATCGCTCGACGAGATATAGGCTGCATCGGTACTAGAGCCGCAAAAAGCGCCAACTCTCCAGTCGCCGTCGAGGAAAAAAGCCGCGTCGTCCTTGGCGAAGGATGCGGGCCCGTCCGAATACGGCATATCCATGTCGCTCGCTGCGATGACGCCATCGTCGAAGAGGGATCTGTAGTAGTCAAGGGCCGCGATGAAACCTGAATCGGTAAAGTTTTTCGTTCCGTTATTTATGCCATCGAGAAAATTATTTCCCAAGTATCTGCCGACAATCGTGGAAAAGAGGCATGATTGGGCCGGCCATTGGTCGGCGTCTGGGAGCAGGATGGTTTTCTTGCCGAGAGCCTTTAGCTTTACCGCTACGGCTACCATTTCGGCCATAGTCGTGGGGATGGCCAGACCGTGATCGGCTAGTAATTTTTTGTTGACGTAGAGGACGCTGATTTCCGTGGAGCTCTGCGGCAGTTCGTAGAGATGTCCACCCGATTGCTGGGTGGCGCCGAGGGCGAGGGGGGAGAAAGAGCTCAGGTAGTCCGAGCCCAGGCATGACGTGAGATCCTTGACATAGCCACCCTTGAACAGATTCACGTTGGACGACGATGGCCAGGCATAGGTTAGGTCAGGTATGTTGCCTGAGGAGATGTCGGCTTGGACTTGTGTGTGATAGGCGTCTTCGTATAGGTAACTGACGGATAGCGCGATGTCGGGATTGTTAGTCTGGAATTGGTCCCATATCGCCTTTTCCTTAGTGAATGTGCTGGCGGAATTGTCTGCGTACGTAAGGACGCTGAGAGCGGTTTTATTACCGTTCGAGCTGGAGTCATGGTCTAGCAAAGAACAGGAGGCGAAGCTGAGGACGATGAGGAGCGCAGGGATCGATACAAGGAATGAATATGCGTTTCTTCCATTCTTAAAATGTTCCATGATGCACCCTCCAGATGATATTAATGATTAATTATCATACGTTTCATCTTCTTCCGGCCGAAGCGATCGCGTCGCGAAGGCTCTCGGCCGAGATCCTGATCCCCCTCGCCATGTACAGCTGGCCCTCGGCGCGGAAATCGGCGGGCGATACGGCGCCGCCGTTCCCGGCTAGTGCGTACGAGAGCCCGAGCCAGGCCAGCCGCAGCGCCCCCTTGTAGACCCTGACCGCCTCCGCGTCCTCCATGACGAAGACCACGGTCGCGTCGTATTCGCGCGCGCTTGGGTCCGGCGCGTTAGCCGAATCCGCTACGGGCGAGGCCGCGACGAGCAGGCCGCGGGCCGGTACGTCCATCGCCTCGCCGATGAGGGACTTCGCCAGGCCCGAGAAGGGATAGGGCGCCCAGAGGACGATCTCGGCGGAGGCGAGGGCCTCGAGGCGCAGGGGTATGGGCGAGGGTCCGGGGGACTTCGCGGCGGCGAGGAGGCCCTCGAGGGGGCCCGCGGAGGCGAGGACGAGGCCCGGTCCGGGGACTGCCGCGCGGAGGCCGAGTCTCGAGTTGAAGTAATACGACTTCTCGCGCTTCCAGTCGGCGCTCGTCCCGAGGGATAGGGAGGCGGCGCGGAAGGGATAGTCGCCGATAAAGGCGGCCTGGAAGTCCGGGGCTTGGGAGGCCGATGCCGTGCCGGGGCTCGGCAGGGAGGCGAGGCCGAGGGCCAGGGCCTTCGTGCGCTCGAGCAGGGGCGCGAGCGATTTGGCCTGGGCGGGCGAGAGGAGGGCCGGCGCGAGCTCGCGGGCGGCCCTCCCTGAGAGCCGCGCGTAGGCGAGCGCGCCGGGATCGAGGAGGCCGAGGGGATCGGCCGAGGCCGCGATCTTGAGCGGCGCGGCGCAGGCCGCAGCGAGCAGGGCCGCCGCGGCGATCAAAGCCATGGCGGCGAGAGTCGTCGCCGAATGCCCCGTAGGTCGCCTCATGCCAATCCCTCCTTTTTGTACAGGCTCAGGGCCAGCTCGCGGTGCGCCTTCGCGGCCTCGTTCCATCGGTGGAGGGCCGAGCCCCGGAAGCGGCCTTTCGTCGCGGCGCGCCTGGCGCCTGAGCCGAGTCCGGCCCTGCGGACGAGCTCGGCCCTAGCCCAGGACAGCTTGTCGTAGCCCGCGATGCGCGAGGCCTCGTCTTGCTCCTCGTCCAGGCCGGCGAGGTCGAGGTAGGCCGATTTGTCGTAGGGAGGCACGCCGAGGTCGACCGTGAAGGAGGCGAGCCTCGCCTTCATGTCGCCGGGATAGCGGGACCACGCTAAAGAGAGCTCGTCCAGGTGGAGCTCCTCGTCGCCGAAGCCCTCGCGGCGATAAGTACGGAGGTAGCGGTAGACCTTCCGGGCGGCTTCCCTGAAGCGCAGGCCGTTGTCGACCCGCGAGAGGGAGCTGGTCAGCCTGGGGTCGACCCATCGCCCCGAGGCGTCGTCGGGCGCGCGCAGGGCCTGGAGGTGTCCGGCCGGGGGCAGGGGCGAGGAGGCGTCGAGGACGTTGCAGGGCTCCGTGCGGCCGGAGAAATTCTGATGGGCCCAGCCGTCGGCGTAGGCGTGGAGGGCAATGCCGATGCGGAAATCGTCGCCGGAGCGGAGGGCGGCCAGGAGGAGCTCCTTCGCGAGGTGGGAGTCGGGCGTGACCGCCCAGCGCGAGGCCATGCCGTCGGCCCGCGCGGCGCCCGCTAGCGCCTCGTCGCCGGGGATGAAATGGAAGGGGAGGTAGATGTCGCGGAGCGTGGCCTCGTCCCAGAATACGTAGTTCTGGGTGACCTGCGTCGCATAGGAGAAGCCCGCGTCGTCGATCTCGTAGGGGACTAGGGCGTTGTCGACGTACTGCGAGGAGAAGGCTATGTCGGACGAGCTTGCCTCTGACAGGCCCGCTCGCAGGCAGAGGAAGTACACCGAGTAGTAATGGAACTCGAGGTTCATGGATTCCTAGGCGGTTTCGGTGTCCGCCCCGGCCTCGTCGCCCGGCTTAGCCTTGCGCGCCGCCTTCAGGGCCGCGGCCTCGCCGGCGCCCGCGCGCCTGGGGCCCTTGCGCGCGCTGGCCATCAGGAGCTTGAGCCGGTTGAGCTGGTTCACCTCCGAGGCCCCCGGGTCGAAGTCGATGGCCGAGACGGGCACGCGGGGATAGCGGCGCCTGAGCTCCTTGAGCATGCCCTTGCCGGTGACGTGGTTGGGCAGGCAGGCGAAGGGCTGGAGGCAGACTATGCCGTCGACCCCGCTATGGATGAGCTCCACCATCTCCGCCGTGAGGAACCAGCCCTCTCCCGTGCAATTGCCCAGCTGGACGATGCCGTCCACGCCGCGCGCGAGCTCGGCTATGGGCACGGGCGCCCCGAACTCGGCGTGGATCCTTTCGCTGGCCTTGAAGGCCCGCACGAGGGGGGCGCGGAACCACTGCAGGAAGGCGATGAGAGCCCTCGCGCCGAGCTCGTCCTTGAGGCCGCCCTCGAGGGCCGAGCGGCGGAAGATGCCGTTGTACGAGGAATACAGGAGGAAGTCGTAGAGGTCGGGGACGACGGCCTCGCCTCCCTCGGCCTCGACGACCTCGACTATCTTGCCGTTGGCCTCGGGGTGGAATTTCACCAGAATCTCGCCGACCACGCCGATGCGCGGCTTGCGCGGGATATCGCGCTTGGGCAGGGCGTCGAAGGCCGAGACTATCTCGCGCAGGGTCCGCGCGAAGGCGCGCCGCGTCGGCCTCTCGAGGGCCGCCACGCAGCGCGCCGTCAGGGTCGCGACGAGGCGGTCGGCCGAGCCGGCCTCGGCCTCGTAGGGGCGGGTCCGGTAGAGGCAGCGCATGAGGGCGTCGCCGTAGATGGCGCCCTGGAGGCCCCGGAAGAGGAGCTTCGGGCCCATCTTGAAGCCGGGGTTGCTCTCGAGCCCGGCCGCGTTGAGCGAAATCACCGGAACCTGCCCCATGCCGGCGTCGGCCAGGGCCTTGCGGAGGAAGGCGATGTAGTTGGTGGCCCGGCAGCCGCCGCCCGTCTGCGTGATGAGCAGGGCGGTCCGGGACAGGTCGTACTTCCCCGAGCGCAGGGCCGACATGAGCTGCCCCACGGTGAGTATGGTCGGGTAGCAGGCGTCGTTATGCACGGCTTTGAGGCCCGCGTCGGTCGCGTCCTTGTCGGAGATGGCCGGGATCTCGAAGTCGAAGCCCGACATGCGGAAGGCGGGAGCGATGAGCTCGAAGTGGATCGGCGACATCTGGGGCGCGAGGATGGTGTAGCGGGAGTCGCGCATGCCTTCCGTGAAGAGCACGCGGGGCCTCGGCGCGGGGGCGGTTCGCGCCTTGATCCGGGCGGCGTCGCGCTCGCCTATGGCGGCCGCGAGGGATCTCAGGCGGATGCGCGCGGCCCCGAGGTTGGCGTGCTCGTCGATCTTGATGCCGGTGTAGATCTTGCCCGTCGCCTCGAGGATCTCGGCGACCTGGTCGGAGGTTACGGCGTCGAGGCCGCAGCCGAAGGACACGAGCTGCACGAGGTCGAGGTCGTCGCGGCGCGAGACGAAGGTGGCGGCCGCGTAGAGCCGCGAGTGGTAGGACCATTGGTCGACGACGCGCAGCGGCCGCCGGACCTCGGCGAGGTGGGCGATCGCGTCCTCGCTGATCACGGCCATGCCGAGGTCGGCGACGAGGGAGGGGATGCCGTGGTGGATCTCGGGGTCGACGTGGTAGGGCCGGCCCGCGAGGACGATGCCGTGGCCGCCCGTGCGCTCGACCCAGTCGAGGGCCGCCTCGCCCTGGGCTCGGAGCTCGGCGCGGAAGGCCTCTTCCTCGATCCTGGCGGCCGCGACGGCGGCCCTCGCCTCCGCATGGCTCACGCCTTTGGCCGCGAAGACCTCGGCCACGCGCGCGGCCAGTCGCGCGTCGTCGGCGATGGGCAGGAAGGGGTCGAAGTACTCGAGGCTGCCGTCGCGGAAGGACTCGACGTTGTTGAGGATGACCTCGGGGTAGGAGGTGACGATGGGGCAGTTGAAACGGTTGTTCGAGCCCGCGACGAAGCGCCGCTCGCGCGGGACGCAGGGGTAGAACAGGGCCTTGGCGCCGCCTTTGCCCTCCATGCCGCGGACGATGGCCGCCGCGTGGCCGTGGACGAGCTTGGCGGGATAGCAGACCGACTCCGAGGGGATGGTCTCCATGCCGAGCTCGTAGACGGCCTTGGAGGAGCGGGGCGAGAGCTCGACCCGGAAGCCCAGGCTCGTGAGCAGGGTGAACCAGAGGGGGTAGTTCTCGTAGAGGTTGAGGACGCGCGGGACGCCGATGCGCCCGCGGGGCGCCCGCTCGATCGGGAGGGGCTCGTAGCGGAAGAGGCGGTCGTACTTCCACTCGTAGAGGTTGGGGGCCCGGGCCGCGGGCGCGGCGAGGCCCGCTCCGCCGACCGCGGTGACGGAGGCCAGGGACTTTTCGGGCACGCGGGCCCGGGGGCTCGAACCGGCGGCCAGGTCGGCGCCGCGCTCGCAGCGGTTGCCCGTGACGTGGACCGATCCCGAGCCGGGGCCGCCCGTGAAGTGGCTGATCGTGAGGAGGCAGGCGTTGGCGCAGCCCTGGCAGCGGCGGGGTTCGGTCGTGAAGGAGAAGGAGCCGAGCTCCTCGGGCCCGATGATCGACGATACCTCGCCCTCGCTCCAGCGGGCGCGGGCGATGAGGGCGGCGCCGTAGGCGCCCATGAGGCCGGTCTCGGCCGGGCGCACGGGCTTGGCCTCTGCGACGAGCTCGAAGGCGCGCAAGACCGCGTCGCTGGCGAAGGTGCCGCCCTGCACGACCACCTTGGTCCCGAGCTCGGAGGGGTTGCGGAGCCTGATGACCTTCTGCAGGGCGTTCCGGATGACGGCGTAGGCGAGGCCGGCGGCTATGTCCGCGGGGCTCGCGCCCTCCTTCTGCGACTGCTTGACGCGGGAGTTCATGAAGACCGTGCAGCGGCTGCCGAGGTCGACCGGGGCGCGCGACTCGAGGGCCAGGGCGGCGAAGGAGGGCGCGTCCTCGCCCATCGAGCTGGCGAAGGTCTCGAGGAAGGAGCCGCAGCCGGAGGAGCAGGCCTCGTTGAGGAGGACCGAGGAGATGACCCCGTCCTTCACGCGGAGGAACTTCATGTCCTGGCCGCCGATGTCGAGGACGGCCTCGACGCCGGGCATGAGGCGCTCGGCGGCCACGCAGTGGGCGACCGTCTCCACCTCGCCCTCGTCGGCGCCGAGGGCCGCCCTCACGAGGGCCTCGCCGTAGCCCGTGGCGCAGGCCTTGCCGACGACCGCGCGGGGAGGCAGGCTGGCGTAGAGTTCGCCGAGGGCGCGGGAGATCACCGAGAGGGGATGGCCCCCGTTCGGCGCGTAGAAGGAGCCGAGGAGGCGGCCCTCGCCGTCGATCATCGCGAGCTTCGTCGTGGTCGAGCCCGCGTCGACGCCGATGAAGACCGGGCCCTCGAGGAGCCTCGGGTCGAGGCGCGGCAGGGCGGCCTTCGAGTGCCGCGCGCGGAAGTCGGCCAGCTCGGCCTCGTCCGCGAAGAGGGGGCGCATGCGCTCCGACTCGCCGGCGATGAGGGGCGCGGTGAGGGCGAGGGCGGCGAGCTCCCGGAGATCGAAGGCGCGCGCGGCGGGGCCTTCCCGCCCGTCGCCGCCAGCCGCGGCGAGCAGGTCCCGGCCCTGAAAGGCGGCGCCCATCGCGACGAAGAGCCTACCGTCGGGGGGCACGAGGGTCTCGGCCTCGCCGAGCTTGAGGGTCAGGGCGAAGCGGCGCCGCAGCTGGGGCAGGAAGTGGAGGGGGCCGCCCAGGAAGGCGACGCGGCCCTTGATGGGGCGGCCGCAGGCTAGCCCCGAGATGGTCTGGTTGACGACGGCCTGGAACACGCTGGCGGCCACGTCCTCGCGCCTCGCGCCCTCGTTGACGAGTGGCTGTATGTCGGCCTTGGCGAAGACGCCGCAGCGCGCCGCGATCGGGTAGATCGTCTCGGCCCGCGACGCGAGCTCGTCGAGGCCGCTCGGGTCGGTGGCGAGGAGGGCGGCCATCTGGTCGATGAAGGCCCCCGTGCCGCCGGCGCAGCTGCCGTTCATCCGCTGCTCGAGCTGCTCGCCGAAGTAGGTGATCTTCGCGTCCTCGCCGCCGAGCTCGATGGCCACGTCGGCCTCGGGGAGGAGGGCTTCCACGGCCGCGGTGCAGGCCATGACTTCCTGGACGAAGGGCAGGCCGAGGCGCTGGGCCTCGCCGATGCCCGCCGATCCCGTGACGGCGATGGAGACCGCGGAGCCGAGCTGCCCGAGTTCGCGCGAGGCCTCGCCCAGGAGGCTCGCGAGGGTGGCCCGGACATCCGAGCGGTGCCTTTCGTAACGCCCGAAGGCCAGTTCGCCCTCGGGGTTTATGGCGACGAGCTTGACCGTCGTCGATCCGACATCGATTCCTACCATTATCCGCTTTAGCATCTTGGCGTTAGGATACCATCCCCTGCGCCTTGAATGTCAATGCGAGGAGCCGTGCCAAGTCGGGGCGCGGTCCGACGGGCGGCCGCTCTCCCCTTTTTGCTCTTTTGCCCCCCGTGCTAGTATTCGGCAGCGACAAAGCTTACGGAGGATCGAATGGCTATAGAAAGGACTTTTTCCATGCTCAAGCCCGGCGTCGTGCAGAGGCGCCTCGCGGGGGAGATCATCTCGAGGATCGAGCGCAAGGGCCTCAAGATCGTCGGCCTCAAGATGATGACCATCCCGAGGGGCCTGGCCGAGACCCATTACGCGGAGCATAAGGAGAAGTCCTTTTTCGGCGAGCTCGTATCCTTCATCACCTCGGGCCCCGTCGTGGCCATGGTCATCGAGGGCGAGGACTCGATCGCCCGCGTGCGCGCCCTCTGCGGCGCCACCAAGGTCGACGCCGCCCTGCCCGGCACGATCCGCGGGGATTACGCCATGCATACCGGCCTCAATATAATCCACGCCTCCGACTCCCCCGACAGCGCCGCGCGCGAGATCGGGCTCTTCTTCGACGCCGGGGAGATTCAGGCCTGGAAGGACCACAATGACGCCTGGATCTGATGTCCCCGTCCCGCGCTGGGACCTCTCGCCGATCTACCCCTCCCTGGGATCGCCCGAGTTCGAGGCCGCCAAGGCCCGGATCGGCGCCCTCTCCCGGGAGCTCCTGTCCCATCTCGAGACCTTGCCCCCAGCTTCGCCGACGACCTCGGCCGTCGCGGGGGCCGGGAGCCTGGGCGACTGGCTCGCCGAGGCGCTCAGGCTCGAGGACGAGGCGGGCTCGCTCTACGAGACCATCGCCGCCTACGCCTACGCCATCTTCTCCACCGCCACCGGCGATCCCCAAGCCCTGGCCCAGGTCAACGCCGCCGAGGAGCTGGGCCTCCCGCTCAAGCGCGCCGAGGTCCTCTTCCGCAACGCCCTGGCCGCGCGACGCGCCGAGGTCGAGGCCCTCCTCGAAGGCCCTCGGGCCGATCCTCGCGTCGCGCCTTTCGCCTTCCACGTCCGCGAGGAGATATTCTGGCAGACTAGGCAGATGAAGCCCGAGCTCGAGGACCTCGCGGCCGACCTTCAGCGATCCGGCGGCGACGCCTGGGGGAGGCTCCAGGAAGCGGCGACCTCGGCCGCGAGCGCCGACTACGGCGACGGCACGCGCAAAACCCTCGTCGAGCTGCGCAACCTCGCCTACAGCCCCGAACGGACTGTGCGGGAGAAGGCCTTCCGCCTCGAGCTCGCCCTCTGCGAGTCGCTGAAAATTCCCGTCGCAGCGGCCCTGAACGGCGTCAAGGGAGCTTCGGTTTCGCTCAACGCGCGCCGGGGCTGGGAAGACTCGCTCGCCAAGGCCGTGGAGCAGGCCCGCGTCACGCGGAAGGCCCTCGACTCGCTCATCCTCGCGCTGGAGGAGTCCCTGCCCGCCTGGCGCGGCTACCTCAAGGCCAAGGCCCGGCTCCTCGGCGTCCCGGCCTGCGCCTTCTACGACCTCTTCGCCCCCGCGGGGGGGGAGGGCCGCCGCTACTCCTTCGACCAGGCGCGGGGCTTCATCGTGGGCATATTCTCGTCCTTCGACCCGGCCATGGGCGACTTCGCCGATCGCGCCTTCTCGTCGCGCTGGATCGACGCCGAGCCCCGCGCGGGCAAGGTCGGCGGCGCGTACTGCATCGATTTCCCCGAGGCCAAGGCCTCGAGGGTGCTCTGCAACTTCGACGGCTCCTTCAACGCGGTCAACACGATCGCCCACGAGCTCGGGCACGCCTGGCACTCGCAGGCCGTCCGGGGCCTGCCTTACGCCTACACGCAATACCCGATGACACTCGCCGAGACCGCCTCGATCTTCGCGGAGACCCTCGTCTTCGAGGGGGCGCGCAAGGCGGCCGGGCCGGCCGAGAGGCTGGGCCTGCTCGAGCTCCACCTCCAGGACTCCTGCCAGGTCATCGTCGACATCCTCTCGCGCTTCTACTTCGAGCGCGCCGTCCTCGAGCGGAGGTCCTCGGCCGAGCTCGCGCCCGAGGAGCTCTGCGAGCTGATGCTGGAAGCGCAGCGGAGGACCTACGGCGACGGCCTCGACCCGGAGCGGCTCCATCCCTACATGTGGCTCGTGAAGAGCCACTACTACTCCCCCGACCTGGCCTTCTACAACTTCCCCTACGCCTTCGGCCAGCTCTTCGGCGTGGGGCTCTACGCCCGCTACGAGGCCGAGGGCCCGGCCTTCGCGGCCGCGTACCGCGGGATACTCGAGGACACGGGCAGGATGGGCGCGGTGGAGCTCACCGCGAAGGCCGGCTTCGACATCGAGGCGCCGGATTTCTGGCGCCGGGGCCTGGCCTCCTTCGCGAGGCAGGCCGAGGAATTCGGGAGGTTGGTGGTATGAGCGAGCGGATTGGGGTCATCGGGGCGGGGGCCTGGGGCACGGCCCTGGCCAAGGTTCTGGCCGAGTGCGGCCATGCGGTCTCGATCTGGTGTAACGAGGCCGAGACGGCCTCCTCGATCCGGGATTCGGGGCGCAACGAGCGCTACCTGCCGGGCGTCGAGCTGCCGCGCGGCCTGGGCGCCGACACGGACCCCCTCGCCGTCGCCACGGGCAAGGACGTCATCTTCCTGGCCGTGCCCTCGCCCTACCTCATGGGGGTCGCGCGCAAGGTCCTGGCCGCGCCCAACGTGATGGACGGCGAGAGCCTGATCGTGGTGGTGACCAAGGGCTTCATCCCCGGCGCGCGCGGGGCCTCGGGGCAGGGCGCCCCCCGCCTCATCCTCGAGACCCTCGAGGACTACCTGCCGGGCTTCTACCGGGGCAACACGGTCTACCTCTCGGGGCCCAGCCACGCGGAGGAAGTCTCGCGCGGCATGATCACCGGCCTCGTGGCCGCGAGCCAGAACGGGCGCAACGCGATCAGGACTCGCGAGCTTTTTCGCGGCAGCCGCGTCCTCGTCTTTCCCTCCCTCGACACGATCGGCGTGCAGGTCTGCGCCGCCGCCAAGAACGTCGTCGCCATCGCCTTCGGCATGCTCGACGCCGTGGCGGGACAAGGCATCACCTCGGCCGGCGGGGCGGAATTCGGCGACAACACCGAGTCCCTCCTCCTCGCCGCCGGCCTCAACGAGATGCAGTCCCTCGGCAAGGCCCTGGGCGCCACCCACCCGGAGACCTTCACCTCCATCTCGGGCGTGGGCGACCTCGACGTCACCTGCCGCTCGATCCACGGGCGCAACCGGCGCTTCGGCCGCGAGATCGTGGAGAAGGACCTCCTCTCCCCCTTCAGCGACATCGACGACCTCCTGTCGCGCATAGCCGAGCTCGGCTACCTGCCCGAGGGCGCAGTCGCCTGCAAGCAGGTCCACGACATCGTCGCCGAGCGAAAGCTGGACCTGCCGATCATGGCGGGCGTCTACAGCATCCTCGACCGCAAGGCCCAGCCCCTCGCCGTCCTCGAAGGCTACCTCTCGGGGATGGGCGCCGCCCTGGGCTAGGGCCCTAGCGCGCGCCCTTGCCCTTCTTCGCGAAGCTGCGCTGGGACATCGCTATGGTCTTCCAGCGGCGCCGCTCCGCCTCCTTGGCTGAATGGTCCTCCTTGGTGCGGAGGTAGGACGCTTCCTTCATGAGCTTCCGCCAGCCCTCGTAGCGTCCCTCGTCGAGCTCGCCCGAATCCAGCGCCGCGAGGACCGCGCAGCCCGGCTCCCCCGAGTGGCCGCAATCCCGGAAGCGGCATCGCTCGGCGAGGGCCTCTATCTCCGGGAAGGCCGAGGACACGGCCTCGCCGTCCGCCAAGAGCTGCAGCTCGCGCATGCCGGGCGTGTCGATCACGAGGGCTCCCGCGGCCGGCCCCGAGGCGAGCCTGTAGAGCTGTCGATGGGTCGTCGTGTGCCGCCCGCGCTGGTCGTCCTCGCGCACCTCGTTCGTCCTCGCGAGCTCCTCGCCGGCCAGGGCGTTGAGGAGGGTCGATTTGCCCGCGCCCGAGGAGCCGAGGAGGGCGATCGTCAGGCCCGGCCGCAGCAGCGCCGCGAGCTCGGGCAGGCCCAGGCCGCTCGGCGCGCAGAGCAGGGCGATCCTGGCGCCGGAGGCGACGCCCGCGGCCTCGGCGAGCAGGGTCGAGGCGTCCTCGGCCAGGTCCGCCTTGGTGATAGCGAGGACGCACTCCACGGAGGCCGCCCGCGCCAAGGCGACGTAGCGCTCGACGCGGCGGGGCTTCCAGTCCCGCCCCGCGGCCGCGACGATCAAGGCGAGGTCGACGTTGGCCGCCACGACTTGCGCGTCGATCCGGTCGTGCTCCACGTCGCCCGGCGCCTTCCGCAGGTAGGCCGTCCTGCGCGGCAGCAGGGCCCGGATCGTCGCCGGCCCCCCGGGCGAGCGGCGGACCGCCGCCCAGTCGCCCACCGCTGGCATCTGGGAGGCCGAGGCGAGGCCGCGCCCCAATTTGCCCGAGGCGATCGCGTCCTCCTCGGCGATCGGGCCGCCGGGCGACCCTAAGACGACGCGGTAGCGCCCCCGGCGCTCCTCTACGACGCGGGCGGGCTCTTCGCCCTCGCCCTTGACGAGCTCGAAGGCCTCGCTGAAGAAGGCCGAGAAACCAAAATCGCATAACGCGTCGCCGGAACGCGGACGGTCGTCCGCGGCGGGGATGCTGGAGTCGGACATGGGAGCTTCCTTTAGCTATCCCGATTCCCCGGATATCGCGCAAGATCCCTGGCGGTCAGGTTGATGCAATACATGTAGCGCCTCCGTGGAACGGGATTAGGGCCGGCGGACACGGCACAGTATCTCGGAGGGACAGATGGAGTAAAGAGGAGAAAACGGCTTATGCCATTCTCTCCCCTTTCATGGCTCCGCGAAGAGCTCCTTCGGATCGATGTCGAAGCCTTCGAGCGCGCTGGAGGAAATAAGCGAGTCGTCGCGGAGCATGTCCCGCAGCTCGCCCGAGTCGTAGCTCCCATCGGGCCGCAATCGCCAGGCCTGGATGGCCTTATTGCCCGGGTCGATGGCCCAATACTCGCGCACCCCGTGGCGTTCGTAGAGACGGAATTTATCATTCAAGTCCTTCTTCGAGCTTCGCGGGGAGAGAATTTCCATGATGAGATCGGGCGCGCCTCGCGCGCCGTGCGGCTTGATCTTTGTCCGATCGCAGATAACGACGATGTCGGGTTGCGCTACGGTATCGACCTCATCGTCGCTTCCGTCGCCCGAGGGCAGGAGTACGTCGAAGG